>NZ_VTXG01000007.1:0-169478 GCF_013114515.1 Vibrio sp. AIC-3
TGGGTACGAGTCACTGAAAGTATATTCGGAACCGCCGTATGCGACCCACGCTTGTACGGTGGTGTGAGAGGACGGAGGCTGCGAGGCCTCCTCCTACTCGATTGATCAAAAATATTCATATCAACACCAGCACGTAATCCAAGCATTGGTGTCGCTTGGTAAACGTAGGCACCACCTAGGCTTATACCATGTGTTGTTTTCTCTTCTACTTCGCCTGAGCGCGTTTTTGTACCGTCATAACTTGCCACACCAATCTCAGCCTGAAAGCCGTGGGTTTGGTTTCTTCCAAACATGTTTTGGATACCAACACGATACGCATCAACCGTTTCGTCATATCGATCGCTGTCATACCAAAGGTGAGAATAGCTAAGATAAACGGCACCTAAATTTGCCACATCAGTGATGCCAGCTTGAACTCCGAAACCATGATAAGAGCCAATTTTTAGTTCTGGGGATAAATGAAGAGTACTTGCTGAAACGGAAGTAGAAAGGGTAGAAAGTAAAAGCAGGAAAGTTATTATCTTCATAAAAATACCTAAAGCAATTAGCCGTCCGTGGCTGCAATGAATTTTGATTCGAATTGTTCGAAAGTGGGCCAACTTTGATGAGGTGTTAGAACCCAGCAATTGATTGATCGCAAAAAAGCCAGTTTAGACACTGGCTTTTTCAATCTATTAGAAGCGGTAACCGACAGTCCATGAGAATGTGTCGTAATCTACGTCATCGTAGCTCGCGAATTCAAAGCGCATGTCAGTGTATAGGTGTGGCCCGAACTCAGCTCGACCACCTAGGCCAACAACGAAACTGGTATCGTTGTATGATTCAGTCCACTTCTTGTCTAGGATGCTAATTGAATTATCTTCACTTTGACGAGCTAGGCCCAGAACACCATAAGGTTTTAAAGAGAAGCCATCCAATTCAAATTTATAACCGATGTCAGCATCAACTTGGAACTTGTAACCATCGACCTCAGCTTTTATGCCTTCAACGTTTTCGTCGTCACTATTCGTTGCGTAAGAAACGTTGATACCTACGATACGGTTAAATTCATAACCATACTCAAGTTTGATACCGTTACCCCAATCAACTGTGTCATCCGCTAGCCAATCGTCGACCTGAGTTTGGTTGTAACCGATACCCACACGGTGTTGGCTGTCAAAGTTGTTTGCAAAAACTGGAACAGAAAGTAGTGAAGCTGAAATTAGGGTAGTAAGTGCAATTTTCATATTAGTCTCTATCTAGGGTTAACTTAACTGCACGATCCTTCGTAGTTCAGTATCCGTTTTGATAGGGCTAATATTAAACAGTGTTTTATTTTTAGGCTAAGTAGATATTGGCATTTCTATAATAAGCATTACTTATTAATCTGAGTGGATAGTGCTTTTTGTATTAACTCAAATAGCCAATTGGTAGTAGGGGAGTTTCTGTTTTTAGTATGTAAGTGGCAGTAAACAGGAGTTTTGGGAGGCTCGCCATCTATCACAACATCGATTCCGCGTAGGCTTGGGTAATTATCAACGAGGAAAAGATTCGAATGTGGCATGTACATATCTGTATGTTGAATGACATCAATGACCGCCATAATTAGCTCACTACGGAAACCAACCTTATGCTCAATAGAAAGCTCAGTTAGGATATTCGATGCCAAACTATAGTTGTCGTTCCAACCTGGTGTGACTAATGAAGCGATATCGTACCCCGCCACATCATAAGGTGTAACGATTTCTTGCTTTAAAGGGTGGTCTTTTCTTACAAAAATACGCCCTGTTAGTTCAATTAACTTCTTCGTATAAACTTCTTTATTCGTTTTGCTACCAAGGTAACTGACCCCCATCAACACCTCACCTTTCTGAATGTCAGAAACAGAAGCATTGGTCCAAGAGACTAATTCTAGATTCGCATTCGGTGCTTGCTCTCTTATCATTTTAAATAGAGAACCAGATAAACAAGATAGCACGATAGGTGATAGAGCTATTTTAAGTGTGTAGTCGATATCTTTCGGGTCGAAAGTGTTTGAGGTATTAATAGCAACAGATAGACCGTCCATGAATGGTTTGATCTTGTTGGTGAGCTGTTCTGAGAAAGCGGTTGGTTGCAAGCCACCATGTACCTTTACAAAAAGGTCATCGTTGAAGTGGTGGCGAAGCTTCTGTAAGGCCTGACTAACAGCAGGCTGTGAAACAAAGAGTCGCTCCGCAGCCTTTCTGGTGTTTTTTTCTTGATAAACAATCAAAAATGTTCGTAACAGGTTTAAATCAAGAGAGCTGAATAAGTCTTTAGCCATATCTATCCATGAAAATTTTCTGCGCTATTAAATCTAATATACGTCAGTCAGTTAGATTAGTCAGCGAGGTTCTCTGGATTTGTGTTAGCGACTATTGCCCTAAGCGATGAGAGCGGCTCTCACACTGGATATCTTGCTAGCATCAGTTACTGGTATCTGATAATCATCAATATCATCACTGCCCATTTGAGCGCTTGAGTTGCTTTCCATTAGACTCGGTCTTGTCGATTTACCTGAAAGGTGAAGTGCAGGTACTTGGGTGGTACTTTGAATCATTTTGGCATTGGCAGCGTTAACGCCAGCCCCCGCCATGATATCAATTCGTCCATCGGCTTGTTTGACCATTGCTGCCAATACATCGATGCCTTGTTCGGCATTAACAGCAAGCCCTGATGTCAGGATTCTTTCGCATCCAAGTGAAATGATTTGCTCTAATGCTGCTTGGTAATCAGAGCTTTGATCGATGGCTCTGTGGAAGGTAATCCCAAGCTTTAACGAGTGCGCTTTGTCAGCCAGTTGCTGTATTTTGGGCATATCGATACTTCCGTTCGGCGCTAACACACCAAGTACGACCCCATCCAATCCTGCATTTGCACAAGCTTCAATATCTTCAAGCATACAGAGCATATCGTCGTTATCGAAAATGAAATCGCCTTGTCTTGGTCTTATCATAGCGTAGACCGGAACGGACGAAATTATTGCCACTTGCTTCATCATTCCGAAGCTTGGAGTTAACCCGCCAAGTGCCAATGAAGAGCAAAGCTCAATTCGATTCGCGCCACCAGATAGTGCGTTATGAAGAGATTCTAAGTTATCGATACAGACTTCAATTTCGGTGTTCATCGTGTTTATCCGTTCAAAAAGATGCTGATGAAATCATAGCAATCTAGATACGGACATGAATAGGTTGTAACGGAGGAAAATAGAGGTAAAGTTTGGGTTTAGAGCTACCTCAATTATGTATATAAGAGACAGTCTAGGGTGAAGGCTATTGAGAAAACAAAAAGCCCGAAGCGTTAACTTCGGGCTTTTAATAGGACTTTACTTCTTAACTGATTGGCGGTGCGCTTTGCGCTATTAGCTTATGCTTTATGTCTCTTTATAGAGAGTCTTCCAACCATTAACCCGCGTTGAGTTCGGGCTTAAGAGGTAATTACTTGCTTAGGTCGTCAGCGTGCTCAGATAGGAATGCTGCAACACCTTTTGGAGATGCGTCCATACCTGATTTACCTTCTTCCCATTGTGCAGGACAAACTTCACCGTTCTTCTCGTGGAAGTTTAGTGCGTCTACCATGCGTAGCATTTCGTCGATGTTACGACCTAGTGGAAGATCGTTAACTACTTGGTGACGTACAAGACCGTCAGCGTCAATTAGGAAAGAACCACGGAAAGCAACGCCTGCTTCTGGGTGCTCAACATCGTATGCTTTGCAGATCTCGTGCTTAACGTCAGCAACTAGAGGGTATTTAACTTGACCGATACCGCCATCAGCGATAGCAGTGTTACGCCATGCGTTGTGAGAGAATTGAGAATCGATAGAAACACCGATTACTTCAACGCCTTTAGCTTGGAAATCTTCAAGACGGTTGTCGAAAGCGATTAGCTCTGAAGGACAAACGAAAGTGAAGTCTAGTGGGTAGAAGAAAACTACAGCTTTCTTACCTTTAGTGAATTCTGCGAAGTTGAAGTTATCAACGATCTCACCGTTACCTAGAACAGCTGCTGCAGTAAAGTCAGGGGCTTGACGACCTACTAGTACCATTTTGGAATCTCCTAAAAAATTAGTTGGCCCAACACATCTTTGTTTGGGCTCCGTTTCTACGGGACAAACTATAGTACAATCGGTACTATAGAAAAAAGCGAATTAAATAGATTAAGTTAATCGAAAAAAGCGATAAGCTTATTCTTTGTCCTGTCCTTAGGTCTTATGACCTTTACGTAACTTATCCTACTCATATTACAAAGTAATTTCATGAATAAATGGCCAAGTCTTAAGCAACTTCACTATCTTGTTACTCTTCACGAAACTCGTCATTTCAGTGATGCCGCAGATCGCTGCTTCGTTAGTCAATCTACGCTAAGTAAAGGCATTCAAAATCTGGAAGAACTCATCGGTTGCCCGCTTTATGAGAAGAAAGATAAAAAGAGCCCGCTGGTTTTCACGCAAGCCGGTGAGCTGGTGGTAAAGCACGGTCGAGAGCTACTAGCGAAAGGACAAGATCTCGTAGAGCTTGGAAATCTATGTAACGGGGATGCGATGCAAGGGCAGTTGCGAGTTGGGTGTATCCCTACTATTGCTCCTTTTCTTTTGTGCGATTTGGTACAAGAAGCGAACCAGCGCTTTCCACAATTAAATTTGCTGTTACGTGAGGATACAACAACCAACCTATTGGCTGCGCTGCGTCATGGAGACTTAGATGTGCTGATTCTGGCTTTGCCTGTCGATATCGACAATATGGAAAGCCAAGTTGTTGGGCAAGACCCTTTCCGGATGGTGATCAGTCGCAATCAAGCTGATGGTATTCGCGTTCCGATTAAATACGATGACCTGCCAGACGAATCTGTATTTTTGTTGGAGAACGAGCATTGCTTAACCGAGCATGCTGTGTCGGCTTGTAAGTTAACGGATAAAGAGAAGATCAACCCGTTCACTGCGACGAGCCTTCACACATTGGTGCAAATGGTGGCCAATGGTTTAGGAACCACCTTTATTCCGCAAATGGCGATCGACCACGGTTTATTGGAAAACCAGAATCTCGTTGTGATCGATCCTCCTGGTCAGCAGGCCTACCGAGATATTGGCCTTGTCTGGCGACCAAGCTCTTCGCGTCGTGAGACATTCCATCAATTAGCGGATGTGGTATCTGAGCTTCTATAATAATCCGCAGCGACAACAATCCCTCTGAGCGGCTGAATTGGCCGCTCTTCTTTATATCAATTCCGAGCGTTACTCTACTTCTGCTTCTTCTGGCTCTACTTCTTCTTGCAGCTCCAGTAAATTGATCGCTATCGTGACAAAATCGCTGTCTGTAATAATGCCTACTAGTTCGTGGTTTTCTACGACAGGTAAACAGCCCACTTTATGTTTCTGCATGTAGATAGCCGATTCTTTTAATCCTGCACGCGGCTCTACCGACATAACACTTTTGTGCATGATGTCGTTGAGGGGAGTAGCAAGAGTAAAAGATTGAGCTTGTGGGATGTTTTGTAGGCTGGATTCTTGAGCGGCGAGAACGTCTCGTTGTGTGACGACACCTAGTAGTTGCCTGTCGGAATCGACGACCGGAATATGGCGGATATCAAGTGCTTCCATCATGTGCTTAGCATCGGCCAGTGAGTGTGAGCGCAATAGGGTATGAGGGTTGCGAGTCATCATATCTTCAACCTTGATCATACGAACCTCCTTCTTTTTTATTTGTTGCTATTACTATAGTTTTTTATCCAAAAAATAACTGAGATCTGACGCATTCTTGGGTGAGTTTTATGCAACTAATTCTTTAGCTTGAGGAGGTGAATCAGTCGCATTATTTTACGCCTCTTTACAATAATCCAGTGCTGTAAACCTTGCTATTGCGGCTCGTGTGCCTATACTAGCCCACTGCGAAATTTTTAGTCGTGTTTGCGATGTGTTTCTGGTAACGATTGACTTACCGTAACGATTATCCAGCAACTACGATTTATGATTCGTCAACGGCACAAATCTCATCAACTAAGACAAGACTAGACACATGCAAGTTTCAGATTTTCACTTTGACCTACCAGATGAACTCATTGCTCGCTACCCTCAAGAGGAGCGTACAGCAAGCCGCCTGCTTAAATTAGATGGCAACAGCGGTAACCTAGCTGATGGTTCGTTTAAAGACGTTTTAGACTTGGTTGAGCCAGGCGATCTTGTTGTTTTCAATAACACTCGAGTGATTCCAGCTCGTGTATTTGGTCGCAAGGCATCAGGCGGTAAGCTTGAAGTGCTGGTTGAACGTATGCTTGATGAGAAAAGCATTCTTGCGCATGTTCGTTGTTCTAAATCACCGAAGCCGGGTACCAAGTTGTTCCTTGGTGAGAACGATGAATATGAAGCTGAAATGGTGGCGCGTCACGATGCGTTATTCGAAATCCATTTCACATCTGATCAAAGCGTTTTAGAGATTCTTAACAGTGTTGGTCACATGCCACTGCCTCCTTACATCGATCGTCCTGATGAAGATGCAGATAAAGAGCGCTACCAGACTGTCTATAATGAAAAGCCGGGTGCGGTTGCAGCGCCAACAGCAGGCCTTCACTTTGATGACAAGCTAATGGCTGACATGAAAGAAAAAGGTGTTGAGTTTGCTTACGTGACGCTTCATGTTGGTGCTGGTACGTTCCAGCCAGTAAAAGTTGATAATATTAATGATCACCACATGCATGCTGAGTACGTTGAAGTGCCGCAAGAAGTGGTTGACGCCGTAGCTGCAGCAAAAGCCCGTGGCGGCCGTATTATTGCTGTTGGTACAACATCAGTACGCTCACTAGAAAGTGCAGCTCAAGATGCATTGAAGAAAGGCACTGAGCTCGTTCCTTTCTTTGGTGATACAGAAATCTTCATCTTCCCTGGCTATGAATACCAGTTGGTGGATTGCTTGATTACCAACTTCCACTTGCCAGAATCAACACTGATTATGTTGGTGAGTGCATTTGCAGGTTACGACAACGTGATGGGCGCATACGATCACGCAGTGAAGAGCGAATATCGTTTCTTCAGCTACGGTGATGCCATGTTCATCAATAAGAAAACAAGCTAATTTAAGCTAGTTATAAACGATATACATTAGAATTTACGGGTGCTAGCAGTAAGCTAGGAGTCGGGCAGGGTGTCTGTCTAATCTCTCGCAAGGAATACGCGACCGCTCCTCATAGAACCCACTAGACTGAACTTTTGTTTGGCCTAAGGTTCTGAATTAACAGTCAGATTGTTTCTCTGGCATATTGGAGGCTTCGTGAAATTAAAATACGAACTTAAAAAAACTAATAGCGGCGCACGTCGTGGTCAACTTCAGTTTGAACGCGGTACCGTTGAAACCCCAGCATTCATGCCTGTAGGTACTTACGGTACTGTTAAAGGTATGACACCTGAAGAAGTAAAAGACACAGGTGCTGAAATCCTATTAGGTAACACATTCCACCTATGGCTACGTCCAGGTCAAGAAATCATGAAAATGCACGGTGACCTGCACGATTTCATGAACTGGCACGGTCCTATCCTGACTGATTCAGGCGGCTTTCAAGTATTCAGCCTAGGTGCAATGCGTAAAATCACTGAAGAGGGTGTTCATTTCCGTAACCCTGTAAACGGTGACAAGATCTTCATGGACGCTGAGAAGTCTATGGAAATCCAAAAAGATTTAGGTTCAGACATCGTAATGATCTTCGATGAGTGTACGCCTTACCCTGCGACACACAAAGAAGCAAAAGACTCAATGGAGATGTCTCTTCGTTGGGCTGAGCGTTCACGTAACCACTTCGACAAACTTGAAAACCCGAACTCACTGTTCGGTATCGTTCAAGGTGGCGTGTACGAAGACCTTCGTGATGTATCCGTTAAAGGCCTAACAGAAATTGGTTTTGACGGTTACGCAGTAGGTGGCCTAGCAGTAGGCGAACCAAAAGAAGATATGCACCGCATTCTTGAGCACACATGTCCTCAACTGCCAGAAGATAAGCCACGTTACCTAATGGGCGTAGGCAAACCGGAAGACTTGGTTGAAGGTGTTCGCCGTGGTATCGACATGTTTGACTGTGTAATGCCAACGCGAAATGCACGTAACGGCCACCTGTTTGTGACTGAAGGTGTGATCAAGATCCGTAATGCGAAGCATAAAACCGATACAACACCACTAGATTCAGAGTGTGACTGTTACACTTGTAAGAACTACAGCAAGTCGTACTTACACCATTTGGATCGTTGTAACGAAATCCTAGGTGCTCGACTGAACACGATTCATAACCTGCGTTTCTACCAACGAGTAATGTCAGACATTCGTCAGTCTATCGATGAAGACCGCTTTGAAGAGTTCGTTGCAGAGTTCTACGCAAGAATGGGGCGTGAAGTGCCACCACTAGGTAAAGAATCTTAGTATTTCTTTTTTGCGAGCCCTATCTCTCTTCCGAGTGATGGGGCTTGAAAATAAAGGGATGCGACCCAATTAGACAAACAATTACGAAAATATAAATAGAGGATGTTTTAAATGTTTATTTCTCAAGCTCACGCAGCAGCAGAAGGTGCACCAGCAGGCGGCGGTTTCGAAATGCTTATCATGCTAGGTATGTTCGCTGTGATCTTCTACTTCATGATCTACCGTCCACAAGCTAAGCGTGTTAAAGAGCACAAGAACCTTATGTCTTCTATGGGCAAAGGCGATGAAGTTCTTACAAGCGGCGGCCTAATCGGCAAGATCACTAAGATTGCAGAAGACAGCGACTACGTTGCTATCGAACTGAATGCAAACAACGAAGTAGTTATCAAGAAAGACTTCGTTACAGCAGTGCTACCAAAAGGTACTCTGAAATCTCTATAAACAGCTAGAGGATCCTCGCTGTGCTAAACCGTTACCCGTTATGGAAGTACCTGATGGTGGTGTTTACTATCGCCATCGCTGCGTTGTACGCACTTCCGAATATATACGGTGAAGATCCGGCAGTTCAAGTTACAGGGGCGCGCGGCGCCTCTGTAGATATGTCTACGCTGGATGCTGTCACCAATGCTCTTGAAGCTGAAAACCTTTCTACTAAATCCGTTGCTCTAGAAAACGGTTCCATTCTTGTTCGCTTTAACGATACAGACTCTCAAATCAGTGCCCGTGATGTCATCACTGAAGCATTAGATGAAGATGTAATCGTTGCTTTAAACTTAGCGGCTTCAACTCCTGATTGGCTTGAATCTATTGGTGCTGCACCAATGAAACTTGGTCTTGACCTACGTGGTGGTGTTCACTTCTTGATGGAAGTGGATATGGACGCTGCGATGCAAAAGCTGGTTGGCCAACAAGAAGAAGCGTTCCGTAGTGAACTTCGTGAAGAGAAAATCCGTTACCGTGCAATTCGCCCGTCTGGTAAAGATGCGGTTGAAGTGATTCTACGTAACGCCGAGCAGCTTGCTGAAGCGAAATCGCTACTGCAATCTAAGCACCAAGACATGACGTTTGTAGATTCTGAATCTAATGGTCGTTTTTCTTTGGTTGCTAGCTTCACAGAGGCTCGTCTTCAAGAAATCCGCAACTATGCGGTAGAGCAAAACATTACCATTCTACGTAACCGTGTTAACGAACTTGGTGTTGCTGAACCTTTGGTTCAACGTCAAGGCTCTAGCCGTATCGTAGTGGAATTGCCTGGTGTTCAAGACACGGCTCGCGCTAAAGAAATTCTTGGTGCTACCGCGACGCTTGAGTTCCGTGAAGTGGATAGCAGTGCTGACTTAGCCGCTGCCGCTTCTGGTCGTGCCCCTGCGGGTAGCGAAATCAAGCAAGATCGTGATGGTCGTCCTGTGGTACTTAAGAAGCGCGTTATTCTAGGCGGCTCAAGTATTACTGATGCAAGCTCAAGTGTTGATGAATATGGTCGTCCTCAAGTTAACATCTCGCTAGACAGCGAAGGTGGTAGCAAGATGTCTGCATTCTCTCGTCAGAATATCGGTAAGCTAATGGCAACGGTATTTGCAGAGTACAAAGACAGCGGTCGTAAAACACCGGAAGGTCGAGTTATCTTGAGTAAGCACGAAGAAGTGATTAACCAAGCGACGATTCAATCTGCGCTAGGCCGTAACTTCCGTATTACTGGTATCGATTCAACGGCTGAAGCTCATAACTTGGCACTTCTACTGCGTGCTGGTGCATTGATTGCGCCTATCTCGATTGTAGAAGAACGTACCATTGGTCCATCTATGGGGCAGCAAAACATCGATATGGGTATCATGGCGATGGTTTGGGGTATGGCTGCTGTAATGCTGTTTACGCTGCTTTACTACCGTAGCTTTGGTCTGATTGCGAACGTTGCGCTAATGGCTAACTTGGTGTTGATTATCGGTGTTATGTCGATGATTCCGGGGGCTACCATGACCCTACCAGGTATTGCCGGTATCGTATTAACGGTTGGTATGGCGGTTGATGCGAACGTTCTGATCTTTGAGCGTATACGTGAAGAGCTTCGAGATGGACGCAGTCCACAACAAGCGATTCACCAAGGTTACGCGAACGCATTCAGCACAATCGCCGATGCCAACATCACCACACTACTAACAGCAATCATTCTATTTGCTGTGGGTACGGGTGCTATCAAAGGCTTCGCGGTAACGCTGTCTATCGGTATCTTGACTTCAATGTTTACAGCTATTATCGGAACACGTTGTATCGTGAACCTGATGTATGGCGGCAAACGCGTTAAAAAACTGTCGATCTAAGGCTAGGAATTAATATGTTTCAGATTCTAAAAGCAGACAAAATGATCGACTTTATGCGTTGGTCAAAGGTTGCCTTTGTTTTTTCTATCTTGATGATTGGTACTGCTATCTTCACCCTAACAACGAAATCGTTGAACTGGGGTCTAGATTTTACTGGCGGTACTCTGATTGAAGTTGGTTTTGAACAACCGGCACACCTTCCTGATATTCGTAGTGCACTAGAAGCCGAAGGCTTTGGTGATGCGACGGTACAGAACTTCGGTTCAGCTCGTGATGTGATGGTTCGTTTACGTCCACGTGATGGCGTAGCGGGCGAAACGCTTGGTAACCAAATCCTTTCTGCTATTGAGAATGGTACTGGTGAGCAAGTTGAAATGCGTCGTATCGAGTTCGTTGGTCCTAACGTGGGTGACGAATTAACAGAAGCGGGTGGCCTTGCTATCCTAGTTTCTCTTATCTGTATCTTGATCTACGTATCAGTGCGATTTGAATGGCGTTTGGCTGCGGGTGCAGTATTAGCACTGGCGCACGACGTTATCATCACTCTGGGTGTGTTCTCTCTAATGCAAATTGAGGTCGACCTTACCATCGTAGCAGCCTTGCTAACGGTCGTCGGTTACTCCCTCAACGATACCATTGTTGTATTCGACCGTATTCGTGAGAACTTCCGTAAGATGCGTAAGGGTGAAGCGCCTGAAGTACTGAACAGCTCAATCACACAAACATTGAGCCGTACATTGATCACTTCTGGTACCACGTTATTCGTAGTTATCGCACTGTTCGTTCAGGGCGGCGCTATGATCCACGGCTTCGCGACTGCACTTTTATTGGGTATTACGGTTGGTACTTACTCTTCTATCTACGTTGCATCTGCACTAGCTATGAAGTTGGGTATTACGCGTGAACACCTAATGCCACCACAAGTGGACAAAGAAGGTGAAGAGTTTGACGAGATGCCTTAGGCCTTGGCTTAATACGTTTCGCTAAACCAAAAAAACCGCTAGGCAACTAGCGGTTTTTTACGTCTGTATCTTGTCGATAAGCTCAACACAATTTATTGGCGAATTGAGTTGCACATACTGTTAAGAGTCATATCTCGTATCTCTCAAATCGCAGATACAAAAAAGCCTCGCTATATAGCGAGGCTTTGGAATTTCTACTCTCCCTTGAAACAGGGAGCGTTAACGTAAGGTCTGAATTACTTCAGCATACCTTCGTTAGCGTTCTCACGAACGTGCTTAAGAATAGACTTAACACCACGTGCGCTTGAAGCAACAACATTCCCAGAAGTCATGTAATCAGTACCGCCAGCAAAGTCAGTCATGATAGCACCAGCTTCACGAGCGATTAGATCGCCAGCTGCTAGATCCCATGGCTTAAGGCCAAGTTCTAGGTAACCATCAACACGGCCAGCTGCTAGGTAACATAGGTCAAGAGCAGGAGAACCTGTACGACGGAAATCAGCACAGTCGATGAATAGACCAGAGATGATCTTCATGAAAGATTCAGAGTGTTGTTTTTGCTTGAATGGGAAACCAGTCGCTAGAACAGTACCTTGAAGGTCTTTTAGTTGAGTAACACGCATACGAGCGTTGTTAAGTTGAGCGCCAGCGCCACGTTGAGCTGTGAATAGCTCGTTTAGCATTGGGTCATAAACACAAGCAACTTCTGTACGACCGTTCATGCGAACAGCGATAGATACAGAGAAGTGAGGGAAACCTTTTACAAAGTTGTTGGTGCCATCCAGTGGGTCAACGATCCATTGTACATCAGAGTCTTTACCTTCAGTCAGGCCTTTCTCTTCAGAAATAATGCTGTGCTCTGGGTAAGATGCTTTGATTGTCTCAATGATCATGTACTCAGCTTCTTGAGCAATGTTAGTAACGTAATCGTTGTTACCTTTTAGAGACGATTCGATCTTATCAGTTGTTTCTAGAGATTTAGCAATATGGTTGCCAGCTTTACGCGCAGCGCGTATCGCAATGTTTAGCATTGGATGCATATGGTTTTTCCCACAAGATGTTAAAGAACAATTTAAAGCGGCGGCGAGTATACCAAAGTTTTACCAAAAGGGAAGTGGTTATTTTTTGAACTCTTGGTTTCACATTACGCGAAGGGTCTGACCATTTTACTTTGCTATGTGTTAATATCTCGCGATTATTTTTAAAGTGGTGTCATATAGCATGTTAGACAATGTAAAAGTCGTTCTGGTTGGTACGTCTCATTCGGGAAATATCGGATCAGCAGCTCGCGCAATGAAAGTGATGGGTTTGAGTCAATTAGTTCTTGTAGACCCTCAATGTGAAGTTGACGAGCAGACCTTAGCACTGGCTGCGGGTGCAGGTGACATCGCAGAAAACGCGACCATCGTTTCTACACTGGACGAAGCCGTAAAAGACTGTGGTTTGGTTGTTGGTTCGAGTGCACGTTCACGTACGCTTGAATGGCCAATGCTTGAGCCTCGTGAGTGTGGACAAAAGTTTGCGATTGAAGGTCAAAAGCACCCAGTCGCATTAGTGTTCGGCCGTGAACGTACTGGCTTGACTAACGATGAGCTTCAGAAGTGCCACTTCCATGTATGTATCCCAGCTAACCCTGAATACAGCTCGCTAAACCTAGCAATGGCAGTGCAGACTCTGAGCTACGAAGTGCGTGTAGCTCACCTTGATATGGTCGCTAGCCAATATCAGCCACAGCAACAAGATGAGTACCCTCGTCACGAAGAACTAGAAATGTTCTATGAGCACCTTGAAAAAGTGATCATTGATACCCAATTTATCTCTAAGGATAAGCCAGGTCAGGTGATGAATAAACTACGTCGTCTGTTCAGTCGAGCTCGTCCAGAGTTGCAAGAGATCAACACTCTACGCGGCATTTTGACTTCAATTGAGAAGAGCAAAAACGACAAATAAAAACCACATAAACCCTAAGGGTGAATACTTGACTAAAATAGTCAAGTAAATACTTGACCAATTTAGTCAGGTATGGGAAGATTCCAACCACATAAACAATGTGGATTCGGTGTGATATGAAACTTACATCTAAAGGAAGATATGCGGTAACAGCTATGCTAGATGTAGCACTGCATTCGCAAAAAAGCCCAGTTCCTCTGGCTGATATTTCAGAGCGACAGGGCATCTCATTATCTTACTTAGAACAGCTATTTTCTAAGTTACGTAAAGCTGGCTTAGTTGCTAGTGTTCGTGGTCCTGGCGGTGGTTACCGTTTAGGTGCTGAAGCGAGCGACATCGCTGTCGGAACTGTAATTGCTGCAGTAGACGAATCAGTTGATGCAACTAAGTGTCACGGTCGAGCAGATTGCCAAGGTGGTAGTCGTTGTTTAACTCACACTCTTTGGCGTGATTTAAGCTCCCGAATCAGCAGCTTCTTAAATGACATTACGCTCGGTGAGCTAATGAAAGATAACGAAGTTTTAGAGATTTCTGATCGTCAAGATATCGATCTTGCGGTTAATAATGGTTTTGCACATAAAAATACGAGCACTACAACGATTAGTGCAGCACCTCACGGTGTTAATGCCCGCTCTTAGCGGTCAGTTTTTACATTGGAGTAGAAAATGAAACTGCCTATTTACTTTGACTATTCAGCTACATGCCCAGTCGATCCACGTGTTGCTGAAAAAATGGTTCAGTGCATGACGATGGACGGTAACTTCGGTAACCCTGCATCTCGTTCACACCGTTACGGCTGGCAGGCAGAAGAATCAGTAGATAATGCTCGTGAGCAAATTGCCGATCTACTAAATGCAGACCCACGTGAGATTGTTTTCACGTCAGGTGCTACAGAGTCAGACAACCTTGCTATCAAAGGTGCAGCGCACTTTTACGAGAAGAAAGGTAAGCACGTAATCACGTGTAAAACAGAACATAAAGCGGTTCTTGATCCATGTCGCCAACTAGAGCGTGAAGGTTTTGAGGTGACTTACCTTGAGCCTGAAGCAAACGGCATCATTGATTTAGACAAGCTACAAGCAGCAATGCGTGAAGATACGGTTCTTGTTTCTATCATGCACGTAAACAACGAGATTGGTGTAATCCAAGATATCTCTGCAATCGGCGAATTATGTCGTTCACGCAAGATCATCTTCCACGTTGATGCGGCTCAGTCTGCGGGTAAAATCCCACTAGATGTAAAAGAGATGAAAGTTGACCTTATCTCTCTTTCTGCACACAAAGTATACGGCCCTAAAGGCATTGGTGCTTTGTACGTTCGTCGTAAGCCACGTATTCGTCTTGAAGCACAGATGCACGGTGGAGGTCACGAACGTGGTTTCCGTTCTGGTACGCTTGCTACTCACCAAATCGTGGGTATGGGTGAAGCTTTTGCTGTCGCTAAACAAGACATGCAGAAAGATTATGACCACGCACTAGCACTTCGCGAGCGTCTATTGAAAGGGGTTCAAGATCTAGAAGCAGTAACGGTAAATGGCGACTTAGATCAACGTGTACCACACAACCTAAACGTGAGCTTTGCTTTCGTTGAAGGTGAATCTCTGCTTATGTCTTTAAAAGACTTAGCGGTATCATCAGGTTCTGCATGTACATCAGCGAGTCTTGAGCCTTCATACGTTTTACGCGCTCTTGGCTTAAACGATGAACTGGCACACAGCTCAGTACGTTTTTCATTCGGCCGTTTCACTACGGAAGAAGAAATCGACTACGCGATTGCACAAATCCGTGTAGCAGTAAATAAATTACGCGACATGTCTCCTCTATGGGATATGTATAAAGAAGGGATTGATTTGAACACTGTTGAGTGGGCTCATCACTAATCTCACGGAAATAGAGGATTCGAGGTAACTATCATGGCATATAGCGAAAAAGTAATTGATCACTACGAAAACCCACGTAACGTAGGTTCGTTTGATAAAGAAGATCCAAGTGTAGGTAGCGGCATGGTTGGCGCACCAGCTTGTGGTGACGTAATGAAACTGCAAATCAAGGTAACGCCAGAAGGCATTATCGAAGATGCAAAATTCAAAACTTACGGTTGCGGTAGCGCAATCGCTTCTAGCTCACTAGTAACAGAGTGGGTTAAAGGTAAAAGTATTGATGAAGCAGCGGCTATCAAAAACTCTGAAATCGCAGAAGAACTAGAGTTGCCACCAGTGAAAGTTCACTGTTCAATTCTTGCTGAAGATGCAATCAAAGCAGCAGTTGCGGATTACAAAAAGAAGCGTTAATTGCTTCATTAAGTAATCACAAAAAATAAGCAATATTTGGGAGCATCCTTTGTGCTCCCCTGAGTTCTCAATTTATATAAAACACAAGGTTGTAGTATGGCCATCACCATGACAGATACGGCAGCAAGCCGAGTTCAAGCTTTCCTAGATAACCGAGGTAAAGGTATCGGGTTGCGCTTAGCGGTAAAAACTACTGGCTGTTCGGGTATGGCGTATGTACTGGAATTCGTTGACGAGCTTAACGAAGAAGACGAAGTGTTTGAGCATTCAGGTGTTAAGGTCATCATTGATCCAAAGAGCCTAGTTTACCTAGACGGTACTGAGCTTGATTACGTAAAAGAAGGCCTAAACGAAGGTTTTGAATTCAACAACCCTAACGCGAAAGGCGAATGTGGTTGTGGTGAGAGCTTCAATGTATAAACGCTTCAATCGTCAAGCGTTTATAGTGAGCGAAGAATAAAATTAGGCTCTGATTGAAGAGCCTAAACTTAGGACCACCGTTACATGAATCATTTCGAATTATTTGGGCTACCACTTCAGTTTCAACTGGATGGTAGCCTTCTTTCTTCTCAGTTTAGAGATCTGCAACGCCAATTCCACCCTGATAAATTTGCTACAGCTTCTGAGCGTGATCGCCTATTAGCTGTGCAAAAAGCTGCGCAAATTAACGATGCGTACCAGGTGTTGAAGAATCCAATCAGCCGAGCTGAATACCTGTTAGTGCAACATGGTGAGGATATTCGCGGCGAGCAGCAGACCCTGCAAGATCCTATGTTCCTGATGGAGCAAATGGAATTGCGTGAAGAGCTTGAAGAGATCGCCGGCAGTTCTGATCCTGAAGATGCTTTGTTTGCATTTGAAGGAAAGGTTAGCAAAATGTATAAACAACAATTAATCGCTATCCAACAAGAACTAGACAGTGAGGCTTGGTTAGAAGCTGCAGACCGAGTAAGAAAGCTTAAGTTTATTGCAAAATTAAAGAATGAAATCGAGTTAGTTGAAGATCGTCTGATCGGCTAGTTCGTATAACAAGGACACATCCATGGCACTACTTCAGATTGCAGAACCAGGGCAAAGCGCCGCTCCTCACCAGCACAAGCTTGCAGTGGGTATTGATTTAGGTACAACAAACTCATTGGTTGCGTCAGTGCGCAGTGGTGAGGCAAGCACGCTTGTTGATCAACAAGGTCGCAGTATTCTCCCTTCCGTTGTTCACTATCAGTCAGAGTCGTACACCACTGGTGATGAAGCGCGTGTAAATGCACAAATTGATCCTAAAAATACCATTATCTCAGTTAAGCGATTAATCGGTCGTTCACTGTCAGATATTCAACAGCGATACCCATCTCTGCCATATCAGTTTGAAGAAAGTGATAATGGCCTGCCTGTGATTAACACAGCGCAAGGAAATAAGAACCCAATTCAAGTATCTGCAGATATTCTTCGTGCACTCGGTCAACGTGCTGAGTCGACGTTAGGTGGTGAATTGGCTGGTGCCGTGATTACCGTCCCTGCGTACTTTGATGATGCACAACGTGCAGGTACCAAAGACGCAGCGCAACTTGCTGGTCTTCATGTGTTACGTCTTCTTAATGAACCCACTGCAGCTGCGATTGCTTATGGCTTGGATTCAGGTAAAGAAGGGGTAATCGCTGTTTATGACTTAGGCGGCGGTACGTTTGATATCTCTATTTTACGCTTGTCTAAAGGTGTCTTTGAAGTTCTAGCTACTGGCGGTGACTCTGCACTAGGCGGTGATGATTTTGACCACCTTGTCGCTGATCATTTCAAAGAGCAAATGGGATTATCAGAGCTAACTGCTGAGCAAAACCGTGCGCTTCTCGATGCAGCAACGGAAGCTAAAATTGGCTTATCTGAATCAGAAAGTGTTGATGTTGAAGTATTAGGTTGGTCTGGTTCATTAACTCGTGAAGAGTTTGAAGAGATCATCAAGCCTCTAGTTAAGAAAACGCTACTTTCATGCCGTCGTGCACTAAAAGATGCAGAAGTTGATGCGGATGAAGTGCTAGAAGTAGTGATGGTTGGTGGTTCAACTCGTACATTACTAGTACGTGAAATGGTGGGTGACTTCTTTGGTCGTACGCCATTAACCAGCATTAACCCTGATGAAGTAGTTGCGATTGGTGCGTCAATTCAAGCGGATATTCTAGTAGGTAACAAACCTGATTCAGAAATGTTGCTACTGGACGTAATCCCACTTTCACTAGGTATCGAAACCATGGGTGGCCTAGTAGAAAAGATCATTCCGCGTAACACCACGATCCCAGTAGCTCGCGCACAAGAATTTACTACGTTCAAAGACGGTCAAACTGCAATGACAGTACACACCGTTCAAGGCGAACGTGAAATGGTTGACGATTGTCGCTCATTGGCTCGTTTTGCTCTGAAGGGCATTCCACCTATGGCTGCTGGTGCAGCGCATATTCGTGTGACTTACCAAGTGGATGCTGATGGCCTGTTGTCTGTAACAGCTATGGAAAAGAGCACAGGTGTTCAAGCTGAAATCCAAGTGAAGCCTTCTTACGGCCTGAGCGATGATGAAGTTGCTAACATGCTGAAAGACTCTATGACGTTTGCGAAAGAAGACATGCAAGCGCGTGCTCTTGCGGAACAACGCGTAGAAGCGGATCGCGTTATTGAAGGCCTGATCGCTGCAATGCAAGCTGACGGTGACGAGCTGCTTAACGAGCAAGAGAAACAACAGTTGCTACAAGCCATTGAAACGCTGATTGAAGTGCGCAACGGCGACAGTGCTGATGCCATTGAACAAGAAATTAAGAATACCGACAAAGCGAGCCAAGACTTTGCTTCACGTCGTATGGATAAATCAATTCGTGCTGCACTGTCAGGTCAGTCAGTCGATAATATTTAATAGTTAGAGAATAGATAAACATGCCAAAGATTATTGTTTTACCTCACGAAGATCTATGTCCAGAAGGCGCTGTTTTAGAAGCAAAAACTGGTGAAACGGTTCTTGATGTAGCGTTGAAGGCCGGTATTGGTATTGAGCACGCATGTGAAAAATCGTGTGCATGTACAACATGTCACGTTGTGATCCGTGAAGGTTTCGATTCTTTAGAAGAGAGTGATGACCTAGAAGACGATATGCTTGATAAAGCATGGGGCTTAGAAATGGAATCTCGCCTAGGTTGCCAAGCGAAAGTCGCTGATGAAGACCTTGTTGTTGAGATTCCAAAGTACACCTTGAACCTAGCATCTGAAGATCACTAAGAATTACTCTACAGTCATGGTGGTTTTCGCCATGACTGAGATAACGATTTAGCAAAACTGGCCTAGAATATAGATCATAAAAGTGACTAAGTGTCTCTGATAAATATAAGGAAGTGTTATGAGCTTGAAGTGGATTGATTCTCGCGATATCGCAATTGAGCTATGTGATTTGTACCCTGATACTGATCCTAAAACGGTACGTTTTACCGACCTACATCAGTGGGTATTAGACCTTGAAGAGTTTGATGACGAGCCTAATCACTCGAACGAAAAGATCTTAGAGGCTATTATTTTGTGCTGGATGGATGAGATGGATTAATCCTCTTGTCTAATGATTTGGTCGCGGGTTGGCATCAGTCCAATATAAAACGCAGCCAAGTTAACAATTCTTACTAAAAAAAGCGGACCTTATGGTCCGTTTTTTTATCAAAATGACATTTTCCTCCTACATAATGCTAACATCAGTGAGCTAATAAAAAATAATCAGAATCACACTCTCGAAGTGGTTCATGACAAGGAGAAATCATGTCTACACAGATGCCAGTATTTTTAAGTCAAGAAGCTGCCCAGCCTCAGTGGGGAGCAAGAGCTATTTTATCGTTCTCAGAAGCGGGAGCGACAATTCACATTGGTGAAGGCCACGATCTAGGCGCAGTTCAACGTGCGGGTCGTACGCTTGACGGACAAGGTATCGCATTCGTTTCACTTCGTGGTGAAGGTTGGGATCTAGAAAGCGTTTGGGCTTTCTACCAAGGCTACCGTGGACCAAAGAAAAAGAATGCATTGGAATGGGATGCACTTTCAGAAGCCGATCAAACTGAGCTTGAAGCTCGTATTCGCGCAACTGACTGGACGCGTGACATTATCAATAAAACCGCTGAAGAAGTGGCACCTCGTCAACTTGCGACAATGGCTGCAGAATACATCAAGTCAGTGGCACCAGCGGGCACTGTTAAAGCGAAGATTGTTAAAGACAAGGATCTACTAACCGAAGGTTGGGAAGGCATCTACGCGGTCGGCCGTGGCTCTGAGCGTACATCAGCAATGCTGCAACTGGACTTCAACCCAACAGGCGATGAAAACGCACCTGTATTTGCCTGTTTAGTCGGTAAAGGTATTACGTTCGATTCGGGCGGTTACAGTATCAAGCCAGGCCAATTCATGACAGCGATGAAAGCTGACATGGGTGGCGCAGCAACGATTACTGGTGGTTTAGGTCTTGCGATTGAACGCGGTCTTAACAAGCGCATCAAGCTTATTCTATGTTGCGCAGAGAACATGATCTCTGGTCGCGCATTGAAGCTTGGCGATATCATTACCTACAAAAACGGTAAAACAGTTGAGATCATGAACACTGATGCGGAAGGTCGCTTAGTGCTAGCTGATGGCCTGATGTACGCAAGTGCACAAAGCCCTGAGCTGATCATCGACTGTGCAACGCTAACAGGCGCGGCTAAAAACGCATTAGGTAACGACTACCACGCACTATTAAGCTTCGATGATGATTTGTCTCACCAAGCGCTAACAGCGGCAAACCAAGAGAAAGAAGGCTTATGGCCACTGCCTCTTGCTGATTTCCACCGTGGTATGTTGCCTTCAAACTTTGCTGATCTTTCAAACATCAGCACAGGCGATTACACACCGGGTGCAAGTACAGCAGCGGCATTCCTTTCTTACTTTGTAGATGATTACAAAAAAGGTTGGATTCATATGGATTGCGCGGGTACTTACCGTAAGTCAGCAAGTGACAAGTGGGCGGCAGGCGCAACGGGTATGGGCGTTCGCACACTGGCTCGTCTTCTTATCGACCAAGCAAAATAATAATAAGGGTGAGCGGTATTTTGTGCCGCTCATTCATAAAGCTCAGATCGAAAGATCTCAGTAATTTCAGTATTTAATAACAAAAAAATGAAGTGAAGGAATCCCTATGGCTCTAGAAAGAACGTTTTCAATTGTTAAGCCGGATGCAGTTAAGCGTAACCTTGTTGGTGAAATCTACCACCGTATCGAAAAAGCAGGCCTAGAAATTATTGCTGCTAAAATGGTTCGTCTTACTGAAGAGCAAGCGAGTGGCTTCTACGCTGAACATGAAGGCAAAGAGTTCTTCCCAGCTCTTAAAGAGTTTATGACTTCTGGTCCTATCATGGTTCAAGTGCTTGAAGGCGAAAACGCTATCGCTCGTTACCGTGAACTTATGGGTAAAACAAACCCAGAAGAAGCGGCATGCGGTACTATCCGTGCTGACTACGCAATCAGCATGCGTTACAACTCAGTTCACGGCAGCGACAGCCCTGAGTCTGCAGCTCGCGAAATCGAATTCTTCTTCCCAGAATCTGAAATTTGCCCACGCCCAGCTCAATAATCGGCACTGCAAATTATTCTAAAGGCTTCACCTCGGTGAGGCCTTTTTTGTAAGTGGATTTTACGCTCTCGATAATCAATTTAGTCGTCATTCTCGAAAGCGACGAAGGAGCGTAATCGGGAATCTGTTTTTGTTATTGGAGATTCCAGATACTTCGTTCCTCAGTTCTGGAATGACGGGGAACTTTGGAGCAACCATCTCGTGGTAAATATTATCGAGCAATTGGTGATTATTTACGTCATTCCCGAAAGCGACGAAGGAGTGTAATCGGGAATCTTTGTTTAAATTGGGTAATCTCAGGCCGATAAATACAATCGTTCAAATTTTAATCGCTTAAGTTTGAATGTCTTAATAAACACAGGGTTTTACAATGCTTGTTGAAGTTGCGTAAAGCCTGTACAATTCGCGCCCTTAATTATTGTTCCGTCATTGAGAGGCATCATGACCACAGCTAAAGTCAATCTACTCGATTTTGATCGTAAAGGTCTTCGTAAATTTTTCACAGAAGAACTGAATGAGAAAGCGTTTCGAGCAGAGCAAGTGATGAAGTGGATTTATCACTTCGGTGTCGATGACTTCGAACAAATGAACAACATCAACAAAAAGTTACGTGAGAAACTTCAACGTCGCTGTGAGATTGTTGCACCTGTTGTTTCTGAAGCTCAACACTCTTCAGATGGCACAATTAAATGGGCGATGAGCGTTGGCGACCAAGACGTTGAAACGGTATACATCCCAGATGGTGACCGTGCGACGCTATGTGTATCTTCACAGGTTGGTTGTGCACTTGAATGTAAGTTCTGTTCTACAGCTCAACAAGGCTTCAACCGTAACCTAAAAGTTTCAGAGATTGTTGGCCAAATCTGGCGTGCATCTCGCGAAATCGGCCTAGAAAAAGAAACCGGTCGTCGTCCAATTACTAACGTTGTAATGATGGGTATGGGCGAGCCTCTATTGAACATGAAGAACCTAATGCCATCATTAGAAATCATGCTTGATGATCTAGGTTTCGCACTGTCTAAGCGTCGTGTAACCGTATCAACTTCTGGTGTTGTTTCTGGCCTTGACCAAATGACAGACAACATCGATGTCGCATTGGCTATTTCTCTACATGCGCCAAACGATGCACTACGTAGCCAAATCATGCCGATCAACGACCGTTGGGATATCCAAGACTTCCTAGCATCTGTTCGTCGTTACATTGCATCTTCAAATGCTAACCGCGGTAAAGTAACGGTTGAGTACGTGTTATTGGATCATGTGAATGATGATATGGACCACGCACGTGAACTTGCTGAGCTAATGAAAGAGACGCCTTGTAAGATCAACTTGATTCCATTCAACCCTTACCCGGGGTCGCCTTATAAGAAGCCAAGCAACTCTCGTATTGATCGCTTCCAAAAAACGCTGATGGAATACAACTACACAGTAACCGTTCGTAAGACTCGTGGTGATGATATTGATGCCGCGTGTGGTCAGTTAGTCGGTGATGTGATTGATAGAACCAAGCGTACTAAAATGCTTAAAGCAGCCTCTGAAGCGAACTTGATTGCCGGTGGTGTGATTGAAGTAAAAGCGGTATAAAACGCGATTAGAACCTAAACAAGCCAGAAGTCTTACTTCTGGCTTGTTGCTTTTCTGGGGTGCAGTTTTTGATTTTTTGGACTTCTTGCCCACGCTTTCTTACATTTTTCGTCAAATTTTGGACAAAACCATGAGCTGACGGTAAATTTTGTTTAAAGTGTTTTTGCCTTGTAATGGCATTAGCTTATGATTAACTAATCTTAAATTAATTTAAGTGCTCGCTTGCTACTGATCATCAATATGTCTATTTAGGTTGGCTACTTGATAAACTAGCTTCCTGAGAAGGTCATCCATAACAAATGAATGATGTTCGCCTTTAAGGGTTGATGATTTAGATAGCAGGAAAAATTCCACATAACGTGGGTTGTTAGATTGAGCTTAAACGACAATAAGAAAACGCTCTCCTCAACCTGCGATAATACTTTAGAAGTTCACTCTCTATGAACACAGAACAAGATACACAAACGCAAGAAACCGTAGCTCCAGCTTTGGAAGCGGGAACGCTGCTTAAGAACAAACGAGAATCTCTTGGTTTAACGCAAAAGCAGATTTCTGATCGCTTGAAACTTCGCGTTACGCTGATCCAACAAATTGAAGAAAACCAATTCGAGTCAGATCAAGTGGCGACGTTTATGCGTGGCTATATTCGTTCATACGCGAAATACGTCAATCTTGACGAAAAAGTCGTATTGAGTGCGCTGCATCATGCCGGTGATGCTCAGCATCAAGAGCAAGAAATGTTGAGCTTTTCTCGTAAGACCAAAACCGAGAAGCACAACAGCCGTATTATGATCCTGACTTGGAGTATTTTTGCGGTCATTGCGGGTATCTCCTCACTTTGGTGGTGGCAGAACCAACAACAAGACACCCTATCTCAATCTTTAGCGAATACTGAAAGCTCAGAAGAGCTAGCGGTAGAAGAATCACTTGCCCCTGAATCCACCTCTTTAGAAGTGATTGAAGCTGAACAAAACGAAGCGGGTGCTTCTGTTGTTGAAGGTACTGAAGGCCTTGCTGCAATAAGCGATGCGGAAGATACTTCAGGTGCTGTTACTCCAGCTGACGAAACTCCTGCACAGCAAGCAACAGAGACTGAACCAACTGCTGAAGTTACTGCTAATGCAGAAGCGGTTGAAGCTAGCACGGCTCCTGAAGCTGTGGCTAACGAGCTAGTGATGCAGTTCACCGCTGATTGCTGGATCCAAGTAAAAGATGCAACGGGTAAAACCTTGTCGACTGGCATCAAAAAAGCAGGTCAGTCGTTAAATCTATCAGGAACTGCGCCATATAAAGTGATTCTAGGTGCGCCAGAAGGCGTATCAATGACATTTGCAAGTGAACCTGTCGACCTTTCTGGGTATACTTCAGGCAAAGTAGCTAGAATAACCTTACCTTAGAGTTAATATGCAACACGAATCTCCTATTATTCGTCGCAAATCAACCCGTATTTATGTGGGTGATGTGCCGATCGGTGATGGTGCACCAATTGCTGTGCAATCCATGACCAACACAAGAACAACAGATGTCGCCGCGACCGTCGCTCAAATTAGAGCTTTGGAAAAAGTGGGGGCAGATATCGTTCGCGTATCTGTACCGACTATGGAGGCCGCTGAAGCTTTTAAGCTAATCAAGCAGCAGGTCTCTGTTCCTTTGGTTGCTGACATTCACTTCGACTACCGTATCGCTCTTAAAGTGGCAGAGTATGGGGTTGACTGTCTGCGTATCAACCCAGGTAACATCGGTAACGAAAGCCGCATTCGCTCTGTTGTGGATTGTGCTCGTGATATGAATATCCCGATTCGTATTGGTGTTAACGGTGGTTCTCTTGAGAAAGAGATCCAAGAGAAATACACAGAACCTACAGCAGAAGCGCTTGTTGAATCAGCAATGCGTCATGTAGATATCCTAGACCGTCTGAACTTTGATCAATTCAAAGTCAGCGTGAAGGCTTCTGATGTATTCCTTGCTGTCGGTTCTTACCGTTTGCTGGCTAAGCAGATTGATCAACCTCTCCACCTTGGTATTACCGAAGCGGGTGGTGCGCGTGCAGGCTCTGTGAAGTCAGCGGTAGGTTTAGGTATGCTTCTTTCTGAAGGTATCGGCGATACGCTGCGTATATCGCTAGCGGCTGATCCGGTTGAAGAGATCAAAGTTGGCTTTGATATTCTTAAATCTTTGCGCATTCGTTCGCGTGGCATCAACTTCATTGCGTGTCCGAGCTGTTCTCGTCAAGAGTTCGATGTTATTAACACCGTTAATGCCCTTGAAGAGCGCCTAGAAGACGTGATCACTCCAATGGACGTATCTATCATCGGTTGTGTGGTTAACGGCCCTGGTGAAGCTGAAGTGTCTCACTTAGGTTTAGCTGGTAGTGCACGTAAGAGTGCCTTCTACGAAGATGGTAAGCGTCAGAAAGAGCGCTTCGACAACGATGACCTTGTCGACAAACTTGAAGCTAAGATTCGTGCAAAAGCGTCAGTGCTTGATAAAGCAAATCGCATTGATGTAGAAAACTTAGAAGATTAATACAACGCGATGGGGTGTGATTGTCTATTCGCACTAACACCTGGTCGTGAGAAATTACGGAATAAATACTGTGGCTAAAAATATTCAAGCAATTCGAGGCATGAACGACTGCCTTCCAACTCAATCACCACTGTGGCAGAAAGTAGAAAGCGCAGTTAAAAACGTGGTGAGTGCATACGGTTACAACGAAGTACGTATGCCTATCGTTGAAGAAACAAACCTATTTAGCCGTGCAGTTGGTGAAGAGACAGACGTTGTTTCTAAAGAGATGTACACCTTTGACGACCGCAATGGCGATAGCCTAACGCTGCGTCCAGAAGGCACAGCAGGTTGTGTTCGTTCATGTATTCAAAATAGCCTTATCAACCGTGATGAACAGCGCCTATGGTACATGGGCCCTATGTTCCGTCACGAGCGTCCTCAAAAAGGTCGTTACCGTCAATTCCACCAATGTGGTGTTGAAGTGTTTGGCCTAGACGGTCCAGACGTTGACGCAGAACTTATCATGATGACAGCACGTCTATGGCGTGAGCTAGGTATCGATAAGCACGTTCGCCTAGAGCTGAACTCGATCGGTTCTCAAGAAGATCGCGTAAGCTACCGCACTGCGTTAGTGGCTTTCCTAGAGCAACACATTGATGTGCTAGATGAAGACTGCAAACGTCGTATGCACACTAACCCTCTACGTGTACTTGATACTAAGAACCCAGATGTTCAAGCTATCTTAGGTGACGCACCTCGACTATCTGAATATTTAGGTGAAGAATCGAAGCAACATTTTGCTGGTTTGTGTGAACTTCTTGACGCTGTTGGTATCGAATACCAAGTTAATGAGCGTCTAGTGCGTGGCCTAGATTACTACAACCGCACTGTATTTGAGTGGATCACTGACAGCCTTGGTGCTCAAGGTACAGTATGTGGCGGCGGTCGTTACGATGGTCTTGTTGAGCAGCTGGGCGGCAAAGCAACCAATGCAGTTGGCTTCGCAATGGGTCTAGAGCGTCTGGTTCTGATGATGGAAACGCTAGAGCTTACAGAAGTTCGCCGTAGCGTTGATGTATACGTAGTTGCTGCTGGCGAAGGTACTATGATCGCGGGCATGCAGTTAGCGAATCAATTACGCGACACCGTTGAAGGCGTGCGTGTAATGAACCACTTCGGTGGTGGTAACTTCAAGAAGCAATTCAAACGTGCTGACAAAGTAGGTGCTGTTGTGGCGCTGGTACTTGGTGAGAACGAAGTTGCTGACAATACAGTTGTGCTAAAAGATCTGGTTGGCGGCGAGCAAGAAACCGTGTCTCAAACGGAAGTTGCAGAGAAAGTTGCTGCGCTAATCTAATTAGCCATTGAGCAAACGCTCATAATGAATACTAACGTCAGCACTATGCTGGCGTTTAAAGAATTAAAGAGGACAGGAAGTGGAACTTTACGATAGCGAAGAGCAACAAGTTGAAGCCATTAAAGATTGGTGGAAAGAGAACGGTAAAGCCGTAATCTTTGGTGCGGTTATTGGTTTAGGTGGTCTATTTGGCTGGCGCTATTACCAAGATTCAGTCGTTGAAGCGCGTGAAGCAGCTTCAGAAAGCTACACCTCTGTAATTTCAGCTCTTGATACTAAGGGCGTTGATGCTCAATCTGATATTCAAGCTTTCATCGACGCAAACAAAGATGCTGAGTACTCAGTACTTGCAGCTATGCAATTAGCAAAAGTACAAGTGCAAGCGGGTGAGCTAGCAGCAGCACTTGAACAGCTAGAGTGGGCAAAATCGTCAACTAAGGACGCGGCACTTGCGCCACTACTTACTTACCGTGTTGCACGCATTAAAGCTGAGCAAGGTGAATTTGACGCAGCATTGACTGATCTTGCTGCTATGACTGATGAATCTTGGAAAGGCCGTGTTGCTGAACTGCGTGGTGATATCTCACTTCGTAAAGGCGACACAGACGCAGCGTACAGTGCTTACACAGAAGCACAGCAAGCTGTTGATGCTAGCCAAACGCTTCAAATCAAACTTGACGACCTAGCTAAATAAGGCGCTTTGAATGAAGAAGATGTTTCCAAAAGCGGCGTTGTGTGCGATTGCTCTTGGCCTACTAGCTGGCTGTGCGGGTGAAGAAGACACCGTAATCATGGCTCCAGTACCAACGGTAAACAGCGAGTTCACTCCTAGTCAGGAATGGTCTACGTCGGTTGGTGATGGTGTTGGTCACTACTTTTCAAAACTAACGCCAGAATTGGCTTACGACAAAGTGTTTGTTGCAAGCCGTGAAGGTATGGTTAAAGCGCTTGATCCTGATACAGGTAAAGCGCTGTGGAAAGTCGATCTTGAGAAAGACGTACTGGCTCGTTTATCGGGTGGCTTAACGGCGGCTTACGGTAAAGTATTTGTTGGTTCTGAAAATGGCGAAGTGATCGCATTGGAAGAATCGACCGGTGAAGAGCTGTGGCGTGTATCAGTGAATGGCGAGGTGCTTGCATCCCCAGCAACTGATAGCAACATGGTCATTGTTCATACCAGTCGCGGTATGTTGATCGCGTTAGATCAAGCAAGTGGCGAACAAAAATGGACCATCAGTACTGAAGTACCAAGCCTAACACTCCGTGGTGATAGCTCACCGGTTGCGGTTTCTGGTGGTGTATTCTGGGGTACAGCAAATGGTCGTCTAGCTGCAGCTATCGTCGACCGTGGTCAGCTTATTTGGCAACAGCCAGTAGGTACGCCAAAAGGCGCAACGGAAATCGATCGCTTGGTTGATGTTGATGCATCTCCAATTGTTCTCGGTGGCACCCTGTATACCGTAGGTATCAATGGTCAGCTGATTGCAATTGACCTTCGTTCTGGTAAGCCAATTTGGAAGCGTAACTACTCGTCAGCGATTGATTTAGCAAGTGATGGTAGCCGTTTGTTCGTTGTTACCGACAAAGACCATGTGGTTGCGGTTGATGCTCGTAGTGGTACTGAACTGTGGAGCACTCCATTGTTAGAAAACCGCTTACTGACAGCACCTGCTATTATTAATGGTTATGTAGTCGTGGGTGACACAGAAGGTTATCTGCACTGGTTAGACCGTTCATCGGGTGAGTTTGTTGCTCAACAGCTAGTCGATGATAGCGGCTTTGCGGTTGCACCAATTGAATTGCCTGAAGGCTACTTAGTGACGACTCGCAATGGCGATGTAAAGAAACTGACGATTAGCCAATAAAAGCGTGATATAATTCACAGTCGGCTCCTGGTTGGTAACAGCCAGGAGCCGTTTTGTTGTTAAAAATTAATAAACCGTGTGGTTATAGGTAAGAGTTTAAACTTGCGAACAAGTGCTTACCTATAACTACATTTAGAGAAGAAATTGTAGAGGTTGTTATGGTACCTGTTGTTGCTCTAGTAGGGCGTCCGAACGTAGGTAAATCTACGTTATTTAACCGATTGACTCGAACTCGTGATGCATTGGTTGCGGATTTCCCTGGCTTAACGCGTGACCGTAAATACGGTCATGCTCATTTTAGCGAGCATGACTTTATTGTTATTGACACTGGCGGTATCGACGGTACTGAAGAAGGTGTTGAAACTAAAATGGCTGAACAGTCGCTAGCGGCGATTGATGAAGCTGATGTCGTTCTATTTATGGTAGATGGCCGTGCGGGTCTAACACCTTCAGACGTGGCGATTGCTAAGCACCTACGTCAACTAGAAAAGCCTTCAATGCTAGTAGTAAACAAGGTTGATGGTATCGACCCTGATGCTGCAAGTGCTGACTTCTGGCAACTAGGTGTAGAAGACATGTACCAAATCGCTGCGGCGCATGGTCGTGGTGTTACTGCACTTATTGACCTTGCTCTTAACCCATTCGCAGAAGCGCTAAAAGCTGAGAATGGCGAAGTAAGCGACTTAACTGAGTTTGAAGACGAAGAAGAAGAGCAGGTTGAATTTACAGAAGAAGAAGCTGAAGCAGAATTCAAGCGTCTTCAAGATCAACCGATCAAACTAGCGATCATTGGCCGTCCTAACGTAGGTAAATCAACGCTAACGAATCGTATTCTTGGTGAAGAGCGTGTGGTTGTTTACGATATGCCAGGTACGACTCGTGACTCTATCTACATCCCAATGCAGCGTGACGAGCGTGAATACGTTCTAATCGATACTGCGGGTGTTCGTCGTCGTAAAAACATCAACGAAACGGTAGAGAAGTTCTCAGTGGTTAAAACACTGAAAGCGATTGAAGATGCTAACGTTGTATTGCTGCTTATCGATGCTCGCGAAAACATCTCTGATCAAGATCTAAGCTTGCTAGGCTTTGCGTTGAACGCTGGTCGTTCAATTGTTATTGCCGTAAACAAGTGGGATGGCCTAGATAACGACGTTAAAGAACGCGTTAAGAAAGAGCTAGACCGTCGCTTAGGCTTCGTTGATTTCGCACGTATTCACTTTATCTCTGCACTTCACGGTACAGGTGTTGGTCACTTGTTTGAGTCTGTACAAGAAGCTTACAAATCAGCGACTACTCGTGTTGGTACTTCTGTGCTAACTCGTATCATGAAGATGGCGACTGATGATCACCAACCGCCTATGGTTCGTGGCCGTCGTGTGAAACTGAAATACGCGCACGCTGGTGGCTACAACCCACCGATTATCGTTATCCACGGCAACCAAGTTCGTAACTTGCCAGATTCATACAAACGATTCTTGATGAACTACTACCGTCGTTCACTAGAAATCATGGGTACACCTATTCGCATTCAATTCCAGAACAGCGAGAACCCATTTGAAGCTAAGACAAACAAGCTGACAATTTCTCAAGAACGTAAACGTAAGCGTATGATGAGCATGGTTAAAGGTCGTAAGTAAACCTTTCCAATAGATTTGATACCCGAGCCTGTCTCGGGTATTTTTTTAAGCAAAATTCACGTTAAGCCATAACAATATGTTTTTATCATCATGGCTTAACGAATCAGACTAGATTCCAAAAGAAGAACGATATGACTACTAGCGATTTGATTACACCAGCGTCAGCAATCACACCAACCATTATTCAATTTTGTCATCAGGCTTGGCAGCTCAATGCTAAAGCGCTATACGTTGAAAGCGACGACAGCAAAACTTACCTGATTGCCGACGTAACACCTTTCCACCCAGTGAGTCATATTTGGCCCGATCACCCTGCAGACCAAGGCTTTGTGAATGTTGGTGACGTGCAATTTCCCGTTGAAGACTGCCTTGTTGGTGCTATAGAACAATCTACTGGCAAGCTTCATATCGCAGCAGATATCCCTGTTAAGCGTGATACGGAAGGATGGGCGTTTGTTGTTGTCCACCAGCTACCTACATCTGCTTCTATGATTAAGGTTAACGACGAAGTCGTGTTGTCGGTTGATAAAGAGTACCAAGCCAGTTTGAGCCGTGGTCACAGTGCTGGCCACATCGCTTTCCTAGCTTTGAATAAAGTATTGGCTGAGCGCTACTGGCGTAAAGATGCGGATAGAAAAGATCCGCTTGGCAGTTACGACTTCAATAGCTACGCACAAGTGACGAGCTTTGTGACTCCAGAGCTGTGTTCCGATAAGTATCGTTTAGGCAAAACCCTCAAGAAGCGCGGTTTGAACGTTGCAGACATGCTAGCAAGTCTTGATGACATCGAAGCTGATATCAACCAGATGATTGCGGGCTGGCTTGCAGAGCCGACGCCAGTCGCAATGAGACTGGAAGGCGAAGCATTAACAGACTCTCGTTATTGGGAATGGCAGTTGGATGCCGACACTTTAGTGTCTATTCCGTGTGGTGGTACTCACATTGAGAACACCTCAGAGCTTAAGGCATTGTCCGTTAAGTTAACCCAGTTAGATGACCAGCATATTGAAATGCTGACGCATGTAATTCGATGATTTAGACTACAGATCGAAATGGCCTGTGCTGTTTATTTTGTTTTTGCATGTAACTTTTAATATAAATGACTATTTAAAATTGAAATGCAGCACATGTAACTTATGCTTTCGGTGTGTGGTGATATAAATATTCTTTTTGGGGTAGATCGCTGATCAAAATAGATAAAGCGAAAGATCAACCTATGATCTTCGATTGTGTGTCGTACTAATTTAGTGTGTTATTATTAACCAATAACAAGCTTGCATAAGAACAGGCTGTACCCGATTACACAATTGAAAGCCTTAGTGAATGGAACAACAATTTTTATTAGAAGGCCATCGAGCCGTCAATAGCTTGCTACGGAAGCTTGCGCTTGGGATGGATCGCAAAGATTTAAATCACAAGATTATTCAGCTTACCGAGCAGCTTTTTGGGCAGCGCATGGCTTCAATTCTACTGCTCAACTCAGAGTCTAAAACTTTACACCTTGAATATGCTCCAAACCTGCCTGATTTTTACAATCAACAGATTGAAGGGGTAGAAATTGGTGCGGGGATAGGTTCTTGTGGCGAGGCAGCTGCGCTTAAGAAAGCAGTGATGGTCTCCAACATAAATGCACACCCAAACTGGGCACCTTTTTTAGCCCTCACTAATCAAGCGAATCTGCATGCCTGTTGGTCGGTACCCATTATCTCGTCGCGCGGTAATGTGTTGGGTACCTTCGCTATTTATAGTCAGTACATATCTGAGCCGCATGAATTTGAGCTCGAGATCTTAGAACTACTGGCTTCCCTGTATTCGGTAGCACTAGAGAAGTTCGAGTTGGAGAATCAGCTTAACTTTTTCGCCAATCGAGATTCTTTAACCCATTGCTTGAATCGTCGTGCACTGTTCAATGAAGCCGAAAAAGTGTTGGCTAAGCGATGTTTTTCAGAAAAGGTGATGGCGTGTCTGTTTGTGGATGTCGATAAGTTCAAATCAATAAATGATACCTATGGCCATAGTTTCGGTGACGATGTGTTGCTGGCGGTTGCCGAAGTTCTTGATGAGGCAACCACAGCATGTGCCAAGATAGGCCGTTATGGTGGCGATGAGTTTGTGGTGTTCTCTTGCTTTGATGATCAAGAAAGCGTTGTTAGCTTCTACCACAGCTTAGAGAAAGCACTGCAACAAGCGCTTTATATCAATGATGTGCAGTTCTCAGTGAGTGTTGGGTTGTCTTGTGAGAAAGATCCTCAAGGATTAGACCAGTTGATCGCACAAGCTGATAAGAACATGTACCAAATCAAGCAAGCGAAGTCTCAGCGGTAGTAGATTGTAAAAATAGTAGTGAATTAGGAAATGCTAATGAGTGAAAATATCTGCCCTAAATGCCAGTCTGAGCTAGCTTGGGATGGCAAGTATCACTGTGAAAGTTGTCAGGCTCACTTTACTAAAGTTGGGTTTTGTCCTGAGTGCAGCAGCCAACTTGAGAAGCTTCAAGCCTGTGGTGCGGCGAGCTATTTTTGCAACGGTGATTGCAACGAGTTGAAATCTAAGTCGAGAGTAAAATTCGAATTTAAACCAGCGGAATAGCCTTAAACTCATGGTTTGAACGACCATCGGTGATGTTATACCAGAGACTCAATACTAAAGTGTTGGGTCTTTTTTGTATCTGAAGAACAGGAATGTGTCATCTTGGTTCATTCCCACCGTCACTGCACCAGTATGAAACATAGTTACATGATTGCTATGCACTCTATTGGTGTGAGTTTCTTTTAAATTCTATTAATACAATTACTTATAAATAATTTCATTGGTTTATAAGTTTGGCACTCTTCTTGTAACTCTGTAATTGAATAACAAAAATACAATTATGGAGTAATATCATGAACAAGGTGTTCAATTTATCGCTAGCTGCACTGTGTACAACACTTTCATTTTCTTCTGCAACAGTGTTTGCTGCTGATGAGACCATCAAGGTCGGTGTTCTACACTCACTCTCTGGCACCATGGCGATCAGTGAGACAACGCTAAAAGATACCGTGCTAATGCTCATCGAAGAGCAGAACAAAAAGGGCGGTTTGCTTGGTAAGAAGCTAGAGCCTGTCGTGGTTGACCCTGCGTCAAACTGGCCGCTATTTGCTGAGAAAGCGCGTGAGCTTATCGAAAAAGAGAAAGTGGATGTGGTGTTCGGTGGTTGGACGTCGGTATCACGTAAATCCATGCTACCTGTCTTTGAAGAACTCAACAGCATCCTTTTCTACCCAGTACAGTATGAAGGTGAAGAGTCTTCTAAAAACGTTTTCTACACCGGTGCCGCGCCAAACCAACAAGCGATCCCAGCAGTGGATTACTTGATGGAAGAGCTTGAAGTCGAGCGCTGGGTACTTGCAGGTACCGATTACGTTTATCCACGTACAACCAATAAGATCTTAGAAGCCTACCTAAAAGATAAAGGTGTCGCAGAAGAAGACATCATGATCAACTACACGCCATTTGGTCACTCTGATTGGCAATCTATCGTTTCAGACATCAAAAAGTTCGGTGAAGCTGGCAAGAAAACCGCTGTGGTTTCTACTGTAAACGGCGATGCGAACGTACCTTTCTATAAAGAGCTAGGCGCTCAAGGCATTTCATCTGAAGACATCCCAGTTATTGCATTCTCTGTTGGTGAAGAAGAACTGTCAGGCATGGACACAGAACCATTGGTTGGTCATCTAGCGGCATGGAACTACTTCATGAGTGTTGATACTGAAGCTAATGAAGAGTTCGTTGAAACGTGGCAGTCGTTCATCAAGAGTGAAAAGCGTGTCACCAATGACCCAATGGAAGCGCACTATGTTGGCTTCAATATGTGGGCTCAAGCGGTCACTAATGCGGGCACAACCGATCCTGAATCTGTGCAAGATGCCTTGATTGGCGTGTCTGTACCTAACCTTTCTGGCGGCTACTCTACCATGCTGCCAAACCACCACATTACTAAACCAGTCCTGATCGGTGAAATCCAAGACGATGGTCAATTCGATATCGTTTGGGAAACCACTGGACTAGTGGCGGGTGATGCTTGGTCGAGTTACTTACCTGAATCGGCAAAACTGTTCTCTAGCTGGTCGAAGCCATTCTCATGTGGTGCGTTTAACGTCGAAACGAAGAAGTGTTCTGGCGGTAACTAGATCGTCAATTCAGGAATATTGAGCCTTCCGGTTTGGGAAGAACGCGTCTGTTTAACGGGCGAAGCGAACGGAAGGCTCATAGTTTCAGGTAACAACCACTATCCACACATCCTCCAAGTAAAAATAACAATATCTAACTTGGTTGGTTAAGGAAGCAGGGATGAAAAACGTATTAAACGTATTTAAAGTGCTGTTGCTCATGGCAGTCAGTGCTCAGTTGGCTTTTGCTGGAATAACGGATGAAGCTAGCTTTACCAAGGCGCTAGTTGGTAAGAAAACATCGGATAAAGAATTAGCTATCGATTGGGTGATTGAGACGCAAACGGGAGACGTGTCGAAAGCTATTTTAGATGGCTGGTTAAACGGAAACCTTTACTACTTCAATGAGAAACAGAGCGAGCAGTACAAACAGCTCTACCTCATTCAAAGTATCAAAACAGCGACGTCAGCTCAGTCAGTATGGGATGATTCAACGCTTAATATCGAGAATGCGAGACAGTTTAAAAAGGTTCGTGTGAATAACAAACTTCGCGGGATATTACGCGGGGAAATAGCCTCGATTGGACTGAACAGCGGCAACCCTGATGTGCGTTATAAGGCGGTTTTGGATTTGTTAGGAGCCAAAGACGCTGACATTATCGAACGACTAACTGAACTCAGAGCCAATGAATCAGATGGCAAAGTAGCTGAGCTAATGGATTTGTCGTTAGCGATTGCCACTTCTCTTAATAACAGTGCCACCATTGAAGATCGTGTGGCTTCAATTGAACGAGTTGGTGACTTCAAACACTCGGTGGTTCTGAAAACACTGAATCAACTGTTAAACACTGAGCAAGATCCAAGCATTACCGCTGCAGCAGAACGTGCGATGGATAGCTATCAACAAAGCCAAGCACTCTATTCGGGTGTAGAAACCGTATTCTTCGGTTTGAGCTTAGGCTCGGTATTGGTACTGGCAGGCATTGGCTTAGCGATTACCTTTGGTGTGATGGGCGTTATCAACATGGCTCATGGTGAGCTGATCATGATTGGCGCTTACACCACCTATGTATTGCAGTTGTTGATGCCGAATCATATTGGCCTAGCGCTGATACTTTCCATTCCAGCGGCATTCATTGTTTCTGGCTTAGTGGGCATTGCGATTGAGCGCAGTGTGATTCGTCATCTTTATGGTCGCCCATTGGAAACCTTACTCGCGACCTTTGGTATTAGCTTAATCTTGCAGCAGGCTGTTCGCTCGATTTTCTCTCCTTTGAACCGCTCAGTGAGCACACCTGAATGGATGTCTGGCGCACTTCAATTGAACCCAATGTTGTCCCTGACTTACAACCGACTTTATATCATCCTGTTCTGTGGTTTGGTGTTTATGGGCTTATTAATGGTTCTGAAAAAGACACCACTAGGCTTACAGGTTCGTGCGGTTTCTCAAAACCGTGGCATGGCTCGTGCGATGGGTATTCGTTCTGAGCGAGTTGATGCGATGACCTTCGGTTTAGGCGCTGGCGTTGCGGGTGTCGCGGGTGTGGCACTTTCTCAACTGACCAACGTGGGTCCAAATATGGGGCAGGCATACATCATCGACTCATTCATGGTGGTGGTGTTTGGCGGGGTTGGCAACCTATGGGGCACGCTAGTCGCTGGCTTAAGCCTTGGTCTGTTCAATAAAATTTTAGAACCATGGGCTGGTGCGGTTCTCGCCAAGATTCTGGTACTGGTTTTCATCATTCTATTTATTCAAAAACGCCCACGCGGACTCTTCCCGCAACGTGGTCGTGCGGCTGAAGGTTAAGGACAACATCATGCAGTCAAAATCATTTGTACTTTCGGCAATGCGTGGTGACAAAGGTGGCCAACTGACCATCCTTGCCATTCTAGCGGCCGTTATTCTTATCCCACTGGCTAACACCATGTTACCAAGTGGGCACCCGCTCCATGTCGAGACTTTTACTATCTCGCTGATGGGCAAATATCTGAGCTACGCAATGTTGGCGTTGGCGCTCGATCTGGTGTGGGGCTATCTCGGAATCTTGAGCCTTGGCCACGGTGCTTTCTTTGCGCTTGGTGGTTATGCGATGGGCATGTACTTGATGCGTCAGATTGGTGACCGTGGGGTTTATGGTGATCCAGTCTTACCAGATTTCATGGTGTTCCTTGATTGGTCTGCGTTGCCGTGGTTCTGGCATGGCTTTGACCAGTTCTGGTTTGCTTGCCTGATGGTGGTGCTAGTGCCGGGCGCATTGGCTTACTTGTTCGGTTATTTAGCTTTCCGCTCTCGTGTGTCCGGGGTGTATCTTTCTATCATGACTCAGGCATTAACTTACGCATTGATGCTGGCATTTTTCCGCAACGAAATGGGCTTTGGTGGCAACAACGGACTGACGGATTTCAAAGACATCATCGGTCTGAGTTTGCAGAGTGATGCGGTCAAGATAGGTCTGTTTGTCGCGACTGGTATTGCGCTTATTCTCAGCTACATAGCTTGTCGCATGGTGGTGACCAGTCGATTAGGTCGTGTGGCATTAGCGATTCGTGATACAGAGTCACGTACTCGCTTTATGGGCTACGACGTCGATGGCATCAAGCTGTGGGTCTTCGTTCTTTCAGCGGTTATTGCTGGTATTGCTGGGGCTTTATATGTTCCTCAAGTTGGCATCATTAACCCGGGTGAATTTGCTCCGCTTAACTCGATTGAGATTGTGGTTTGGGTAGCCTTAGGCGGTCGTGCCACTCTGTTTGGCGCCATTGTTGGGGCATTGATCATCAACTACGCCAAGAGTTGGTTTACGGTTGAGTTCCCAGAGGTGTGGTTATTTGCTCTGGGTGGGCTATTCGTTCTCTCGACCATGTATTTCCCACAAGGTGTAATTGGCTTTGTTAGTGAAAAATGGCAGCTGCTGCGCAAGGCATCAAATGGGAAAAACCAAGATAAAGATAAGGATGATCAGCACAAGGCCAAGGAGGTGATCGCATGACCACATTTAATAGCGTAAAGGAATCGGTTCAGGCGTTCACTCGTCGAGACGAAGTCTTTGATTACCTCAAACCCGATATTCATCCTGCCATCGATACTCGACATAATGTGCTGTTGTATGTCGAAGGCGTCAACAAAAGCTTCGATGGTTTCCAAGCGATAAACGACCTCAACCTTTACATCAAAGAGGGAGAGCTACGCTGTATCATCGGTCCTAATGGCGCAGGTAAAACCACCATGATGGACATTATCACAGGTAAAACTAAGCCAGACACCGGCGAGGTGTGGTTGGGTTCGAACATCAACTTATTGAAGATGAACGAAGCCGAAATCGCCAATGCAGGCGTTGGGCGTAAATTCCAAAAACCGACCGTGATTGAGTGTTTAACTGTGTGGCAGAACCTTGAATTAGCCATGGCCGGTGACCGCTCAGTGTGGGCGACGTTCACCGCTGTGATGTCTGGTGAACAGAAAGACAAATTGACCTCGGTACTTGAGCTGATTCATTTAAAAGACGAAGCGGCGAATTTGGCAGGTAACCTGTCTCACGGACAAAAGCAGTGGTTAGAGATCGGCATGCTATTGATGCAAAACCCTAAGCTGTTGCTGGTGGATGAACCCGTGGCAGGTATGACTCACCAAGAAATGGACCGCACCTCTGAACTTCTTAACTCGCTAGCAGGTAAGCACTCGGTTGTGGTCGTTGAACACGATATGGATTTCGTTCGTTCGATTGCTAGCCACGTCACCGTGCTTCATCAAGGTCACGTGTTGGCAGAAGGCACCATGGATCAAGTGCAGGCTCACCCTGAAGTTAAACAAGTTTATCTCGGAGAATAGGATGTTAGAGGTTAAATCAGTTAATCAATATTACGGTGAGAGCCACACGCTGTGGGATTTGGATATGCAGATCCCAGAAGGTAAATGCACGGTGCTAATGGGGCGAAATGGTGTCGGTAAAACCACCTTACTGCAATGCATTATGGGGTTGGTGAAGGTTGAAAGCGGTGACATCTCCTTATCGGGTGAGTCACTTTTGAAAACCGATGCCGAGGACCGTCCACGCCAAGGGATCGGCTATGTACCGCAAGGTCGTCAGATATTCCCGATGCTCACTGTTCAAGAAAATCTAGAGGTTGGCTTGCCGATTCGAGAGAAGGGCGATCGTAAGATTCCAGAGTTCATTTTCGATATCTTCCCTGTCTTGAAAGAGATGATGCATCGCCGCGGTGGTGACTTATCCGGTGGTCAGCAGCAGCAACTCGCAATTGGGCGTGCGTTGGTGGTTAATCCAAAGCTATTGATCTTGGATGAACCAACAGAAGGTATTCAGCCCAATATTGTACAAGAGATTGGAGACATCATTCGTATGCTCAACGAGAAGATGGGGCTCACGGTTCTGTTGGTAGAGCAGAAGCTGCCATTTGCGAGAAAGGTCGGTGACCGTTTTTGTATTCTCGACCGTGGGCGTCAGGTGGCTGAAGGTGAAATGAAAGGGCTCAATGAGTCCTTGATTAAGGAGTACCTAACCGTATGAATTCTCTCTTTTCTCCGAATGAAGTAAGGAACGCTTCTTTAGTAGAAGCCTTGTCTCTGAATGAGACCATCGAACAAGATATTCGTGATGGTTGGCAAGCGAGCTTAAACCTCACCTTTGTCGACCGTGGTGACAAAACCGTATTAAAGAATCGTCAGCAGTCTGGTCCGCTTGCGGTGCAACGTCCCTTGTATCCTGATGGGGAAACGTGTCACACCTACTTACTTCATCCCCCCGGCGGAGTGGTAGGTGGTGACACTCTTAATATTGAGGCAACCGTAGAAAGCGGTGCTCATACGTTGATCACCACACCCGGTGCGACCAAGTTCTATCGTTCTAACAATAAGTACGCCAAGCAGAAGCAAACCCTGCGCGTCAAGAAAGATGCACGCTTGGAATGGATGCCGCAAGAGAACATCTTTTTCCCCAATGCACACGTTCGTTTAGATACTGAAATTCGCCTAGAAAAGGGTGCACAGTTTTGGGGTTGGGAGATGCACTGTTTTGGACGCCCTGCACAGAATGAGGGATTCGAGCATGGTCATCTCGTTGGGAAAACAGAAATCTATCTTGATAATCAAAGGCTTCTGACTGAAGGCTTTAATTTTCATGGTGGCGATAAGTTGATGATAAATATGGGGTTACTTGATTATTCAATGATGGGAACCTTTTATATCACCTCAAATGAGAAGCAAGATCTAGAGTTGGTACAGAGCTTGCTCATATCTATTACACAGCAAGCTTCACAGCAATCAGTTACATCAAAAACGTCGAGTGAACCCACATTAATATTGGGTGCTACTCAGATAGAAGGATTGATTGTGGTGCGAGCCTTGGGTAATTGGAGTGAAGATATCCTCCAAGCCTTTGGTCAGATTTGGCAAGCAACTCGCTCTCATTTATGTGGTACGACTCCTGATTTTCCAAGGATTTGGGCGACTTAGCGATTAGCCCTTTTTGTACCTAGGGTGACTTCCGACCCTAGGTACATTTTTTCAAGCTTGCTGTGATTGAATCCCACTTACTGCTCATGCGTTTTTGAGCAATAAGAAAACAACACTAACAGCGGGCGGCTAAATGGAATTAACACCAAGAGAAAAAGATAAGCTACTTATCTTCTGCGCAGGAATGCTGGCACAGCAGCGCAAACAAAAAGGCTTAAAGCTCAACTACCCAGAATCTATCGCACTGATCAGCAGTGCCATTCTCGAAGGTGCCCGCGAGGGTAAAACCGTTTCAGAATTAATGGATTTTGGACGCACACTTCTTACTGTCGATGACGTTATGGAGGGGATCCCTTCCATGATCCCTGATGTACAAGTCGAAGCCACTTTTCCTGATGGCACCAAGCTGGTGACCGTTCATGAACCTATCGTGTAGGGAGAAGTAATATGGCTGGTTCCACAAAACAATACTCAGGATTCGTTCCCGGAAAAGTAGAAACCGCACCGGGTGACATCACTCTCAATGAAGGCCGAGACACAACGTCCGTTAAGGTGCAAAACATTGGCGATCGTCCTGTCCAAATTGGCTCTCATTACCACTTCTATGAAGCAAACCCTTCGCTGATCTTTAACCGAGAAGTCACTAAAGGCTTTCGACTCAATATTCCTGCGGGTACTGCAACCCGCTTTGAGCCGGGTCAGTCGCGTAGCGTCGAGTTAGTGCGTTACGCCGGTAAGTTAGAGATCTATGGCTTCCAAGGAAAGGTGATGGGCAAGCTCTAAGCGCTCCCACGGAATAATGAAAATAACAAAGGATTGAACATGGCGACGATATCCAGACAGGCTTATGCCGAAATGTTTGGGCCAACAGTCGGTGACCGAGTGCGTCTTGCTGACACTGATTTATGGCTAGAAGTTGAAAAAGATTACACCGTATACGGCGACGAAGTGAAATTCGGCGGCGGCAAAGTTATCCGTGATGGACAAGGGCAAAGCCAACGTCCAAGTGCCGAAACTCCAGATTTGGTGATCACTAACGCGATTGTGTTGGATTACTGGGGCATCGTAAAAGCCGATGTCGCAGTCAAAGATGGTCGAGTTCAGGCATTGGGCAAAGCGGGCAACCCAGATGTTCAACCGGGCGTTGATATTGTGATTGGCCCGGGCACGGAAATTTTAGCAGGCGAAGGTTCAATCTTGACTGCTGGTGGTATTGATTCACACATTCATTTTATTTGCCCACAACAGATTGCAGAAGCACTGGCGTCAGGTGTGACAACCATGATCGGCGGTGGCACTGGACCAAACACAGGTACTAACGCGACCACATGCACACCGGGGCCTTGGAACATGCACCGCATGCTAGAGTCACTCGATCAATTCCCGATGAACTTTGGTTTGTTAGGCAAAGGCAATGCCAGTCAGCCAGAAGCACTACGTGAGCAAGTAGCGGCAGGCGCGGTGGGTTTGAAGTTACACGAAGACTGGGGAACCACTCCCGCTTCAATCGATACCTGTTTGAGTGTGGCTGACGAGATGGACGTACAAGTTGCGATTCATACCGACACTCTGAATGAATCTGGTTTTGTTGAATCGACACTTGGCGCAATCGGCGACCGCGTGATTCATACCTATCACACCGAAGGTGCGGGCGGTGGTCATGCTCCCGATATTATTCGTGCTGCAGGTGAGCCGAACGTTTTGCCTTCCTCAACCAATCCAACACGCCCTTACACCATCAATACCGTCGATGAGCACTTAGACATGTTGATGGTCTGTCATCACTTGTCGCCATCGATTGCTGAAGATGTCGCGTTCGCAGAGTCACGTATCCGCCGTGAAACCATTGCCGCAGAAGACATTCTTCATGACTTAGGTGCCTTTTCGATGATCGCTTCGGACTCACAAGCAATGGGACGTGTAGGCGAGGTGATCACTCGAACTTGGCAAACTGCGCACAAGATGAAAGTTCAGCGCGGCAGCCTAAAAGAAGATTCCGACTACAGCGATAACTTCCGCCTAAGACGCTATGTCGCTAAATACACCATTAACCCTGCGATTACGCACGGTATGGCACATGAGATCGGCTCTATCGAAGCTGGAAAGCTGGCGGATCTAGTACTGTGGAAGCCTGCCTTCTTTGGCGTGAAACCAAGCGTGATTTTGAAAGGCGGCATGATCGCCATGGCGCCGATGGGTGACCCAAACGCTTCAATCCCAACACCTCAGCCAGTTCACTATCGCTCGATGTTTGGTAGCTACGGCAAGGCGTGTCAGAACACATCAATGCTGTTTGTCTCTAAAGAAGCCAAGGCGCAGAACATCGACAAGCAATTGGGTCTGCAGAGCTTGATTGGTGTTGTGAGCAACTGCCGAAACATCAGTAAAGCCGACATGAAGCTCAATGATTGGATGCCAAAAATTGAGGTGGATTCTCAGACGTATCAAGTACGCGCCGATGGGGAACTGCTGACATGTGAGCCTGCAGAAGAGCTGCCAATGGCTCAGAGATATTTTTTATTCTAATAGCTCGGCAGAAGGCTCTTGTTTTAGCTCTTAATTGAGGGCTCTTATTTTGAACGTTATAAATCTCACAAGGAGATTGAGGTAATAGCAATGATTGAACTGACTCAACTGAATACTCAAATGCAAAATGCACCGGATGGCTACTTAAGCCTGCCGATCGATAGCCGAATCAAAAGCCGTCTTAAGGTGATGTTAGATGACGGACGTAATGCCGGCCTGTTTCTACCGCGAGGTCATATCTTGCGTGGTGGCGAACAACTGTCGAGTGAATGTGGCTTGGTAGTGGAAGTGAAAGCGGCACCAGAAACCGTTTCGACTGTTTACTGTGAAGACATGCTCCTGTTAACACGAGTGGCTTACCACCTTGGTAACCGACATGTTCCGCTGCAAGTGGAAGCGGGGTGGGTTCGCTATCAACACGACCATGTTTTGGATGAAATGGTGGAAGGTTTGGGCGCGATAGTGACGACCGAAAAACAACCCTTTGAACCTGAAGGTGGCGCTTATGGCGGTCGCTCAGGTGGACATCATCACCATCATTAATCGAGTCATTGATGGCTCACTAGACGATTTATATAACAACGATATTAATAACAATAATACCAATCACAGTAAGTAAGTGATCAACAATAGCGCAGAAAAAAGGCTTGAGAACAAGGCATAATTTTTCGATAAGTAGTTATTCTACAATCAAAAATTATAACGCAGTTATCGAGCATTTTAGCAAGCTAGGGTGAGCAATTATTTACTACGATTGGTATAAAGCAAGGAACTCGCGATGAACTTTAAAACAGCTGCTGGCTTATGTACTTTCACAATAGCTTCTCTAACAACATCAACGATGGCTTTCGCTCACCCAGGACATGGGGCGCATTCAGTTCATGAGTCTCACTCGTTTATGTCTGGCTTAACTCACCCTGTGACTGGCATGGATCATCTGATCATGCTGATCGCTTTCGGTTTATTAATTGGCGCACTGTCATTTTCCACCAAGACAAAAGCAGCTCTGATTGGCGGTGGATTGGTGTCTTTAGTGGTAGGGCTTATCGCAGGCCAAGCCCTAGGTTTCTCTGTGATTGTTGAGCCTGCCATTATCGCTTCTCTGTTTGTCGTCAGCTTATGTTTATGGCATGTATTCTCACCATCAACCAAGCGTGTAAACAGCGTATTAGTTGCTTCGATTGCTATGTTGTTTTTCCATGGTTACGCACACGGCGTTGAAGCCGCGAGCAACCTGACTCAGTTCGCAACAGGCATGAGTATCAGTGCTTTGGCTCTGATGGTTATCGGTACTTTTGTTGGTCGCGCGGTTTACTCTAAATGGTTGTCAGTCGGCGTGGCTTCAGCAAGCGCACTATTGCTGTTAGGCGCGTAGGCTCTCGAACTTATTTGATTCTGGAAGACTGAGGGCACGATTATGACCACAACAGAAAATGTAGCCGTCTATCGTCTGTTTCAATTGATCAGTCCATCGTTGCCGATTGGTGGGTTCACTTATTCGCAAGGCTTAGAGTTAGCGGTTGAAGCGGGGTGGGTGACCGATCGCAACAGCATGGAACAGTGGCTTAATACCATCGTCAGTTCCAGTGTCGCAACTTTGGAATTACCTATCTTAGAGCGTCTTTATCACGCGCTAGAAAAGGGTGAAATCGATGAGATTGAGCATTGGTGTAACTACTTATACTCAAGCCGTGAAACCAGTGAATTGCGAGCGGAAGAAAAGCAGCGTGGGCATGCATTGAACACCTTGTTGAAACGCTTGGATATCGATATTTCGCTGGTGGATTCTGTTGATAGTCATCCAAACCAATTGTTGGGCATGTGTATGGCGGCTCAGCATTGGGGTATTGATTTAGAGAGCCTCAAGCAGGGTTATTTATGGAGTTGGCTTGAAAACATCGTTACCGCAGGGGTCAAGTTAGTGCCTTTAGGTCAAACCGATGGTCAGTTGGCATTGATTAATATCACCAACACCTTTCCTGAGGTGATCGAAAAGGCCCGCACGATAGAAGATTGGATGATAGGCAGCTTTTCGCCTTCGATGGCATTAGCGAGTTCATTGCACGAAACACAATACACACGACTATTTCGTTCGTAGCGGTTAGCGCGAACGATGTAGCAAAAAGAATATAAGGAAGTAGACAATGGAAAGTTATAAGCAACCACTTCGAATTGGTATTGGCGGCCCGGTAGGGTCTGGTAAAACAGCGCTATTAGAAGTGCTATGTAAAGCTATTCGCGACAAGCTCAACATTGCCGTGGTAACCAACGACATCTACACACAAGAAGATGCCAAGATACTCACGCGAGCAGAAGCGCTAGAACCGGATCGTATCATTGGTGTTGAAACGGGTGGCTGTCCGCACACGGCGATCCGTGAAGATGCGTCGATGAACTTAGCTGCGGTAGAAGAGCTGGCTAAGCTGCACAAAAACCTCGATGTGGTATTCGTCGAAAGTGGCGGTGATAACTTGAGTGCGACGTTCAGCCCTGAATTAGCCGATCTTACCATCTACGTGATTGATGTAGCGGAAGGGGAGAAGATCCCACGTAAAGGCGGACCGGGTATTACGCGTTCTGATCTGCTGGTTATCAATAAGATCGATTTAGCACCATATGTGGGTGCGTCACTTGAGGTGATGGAGCAAGACACACAACGCATGCGTCCAACCAAGCCATACGTGTTCACCAACCTCAAAGAGAGCCAAGGGCTAGACTTCATCATCAACTTTATTGTGACTGAAGGGATGCTAACCATGAAGGAGCCTTCTACTACTGAGTAGGGTTGGAATAGGTTAGTTTTTTGAAAGCGTTAGATACTAAAAAGCCCTGTCGATTATCGATAGGGCTTTCTGGTTTGAAACGTTAGGTCGAACTTAAAGCTCGCTCTTAGTCACTCTTGTGGTCACTTGCGACTCAATCACACCGTCTTCAACTTGAGTGGTGATCACTTCACCGACTTCGACATCGTTAATCGATGATACCGTCTTGCTCGATTCTGAATGAGTAATGCTGTAGCCACGCTTTAGGGTTGCCAGTGGACTAACGGTCTCTAACTTCTCTGCAGCCATAGCGAGCTGGTGGCGAGTGGTTAGCAGTGTTTTATCCATTGCATCCAATAGCTTTTGCTCTGAACGTTGCAGATGCAGTTTCTGTTCGCCAAGGCGTTTCACTGGCGAGTTCAATTGAAGCTGGTGCTGTTTACGTTCAACACGCTGTGCATGCTGTTTTAGGTATTGAGTCATACCACGACGCAAACGCATATCTAGGTCATCAAGCTGCTGACTCTGCTTTTGAAGTTGGTAGCTAGGGTGTTGCTTCTCTAAGCGGTATTTCAACGTTTGAGTTGATTGCGCCTGTTTGATTAACACATGACGAATCGCACTGACTAAGCGAGCACGTTTAGACGCGAAAGCTTGTTCTTTATGACTGTTATCACGGCTAACCAATTCTGCGGCAGCTGATGGCGTTGGGGCACGCATATCGGCAACGAAATCAGCGATAGTGACATCCACTTCGTGGCCAACGGCGCTGATAATCGGGATTTGGCTTGCTGCGATTGTGCGAGCTACGATCTCGTTATTGAAGCACCATAGGTCTTCCAGTGAGCCGCCACCACGGCCGACGATTAACACATCACATTCATTGCGTTCGTTAGCGCGTCCAATCGCTTGGGCAATCTGAATCGCCGCCTCTTCGCCTTGAACCATGGTCGGGTAAACCACAACCGGTAGCGAAGGATCGCGCCTTTTTAGTACATCAAGAATATCAAACAGCGCTGCACCGGTTTTAGATGTGATAACGCCAACACGTTTTGGGTGTTCAGGAAGAGCTTGCTTACTTGATTGAGCAAACAGTCCTTCTGCGGCAAGGTTCATCTTCAGCTTTTCAAATTCTTGCTGAAGTTTACCGTCACCCTCTGGCTGCATGCTTTCGATGATCAGTTGGTAGTCACCGCGTGGCTCGTAAAGAGATAGGCGAGCTTTGACTAAAACTTGATTGCCGTTCTGAGGCTTAAAGGTCACACGGCGGTTATTGCCACGAAACATGGCGCACTTAACTTGAGCGCGAGAGTCTTTAAGCGTGAGGTACCAGTGACCAGATACAGGTGCAGAGAAGTTTGAGATTTCACCAACGAGCCAGACTATTCCCATTTCGTTTTCTAATAGGAGACGAACCTCTGAGTTGAGGCGAGAAACAGTAAAGATGTTTGGATTAGTCATAGAAGCACTATCTTTCCTTGAAGGAAGGTCTTTCTTGGAATCTCACAGGGCGTGAGTATGGAAGATAGCGGCAATATAATACATAGCAAGGGGGTAAATGCAAATTAAAAATACAAAAATGTGTAGCCAAGCGATTTCGCCGTGCGTATAATCCGTCTGCAATATCAAATCCAAATCACTTTATTATGCGAAACGATAAAGTTGGGTTTACTCCTTTTAACACCTTTGTTGTGAGATATTGCAAATGCTACGAATCGCAAAAGAAGCTTTAACTTTTGATGACGTTTTACTCGTCCCAGCACACTCAACCGTTCTTCCGAACACAGCTGATCTTCGCACTCAGTTAACGAAAAACATTTCTTTAAACATCCCAATGATCTCTGCATCGATGGATACTGTTACGGAAGCACGCCTAGCAATTGCCCTTGCGCAAGAAGGTGGTATTGGCTTTATTCATAAGAATATGTCAATCGAGCAGCAAGCTGAAATGGTTCGCCAGGTTAAAATTTACGAAGCAGGTGTGGTTTCTCACCCAGTAACTGTAAGCCCTGACGCAACAATCGCTGATGTTGTAGCCCTTACCCAAAAACACGGCTTTGCCGGTTTCCCTGTTGTTACTGAAACAAACGAACTTGTTGGTATTATTACTGGCCGTGACGTGCGCTTTGTTACTGACCTTTCTAAGAAAGTTGATGTAGTAATGACGCCTAAAGCTCGCCTTGCTTCTGTTAAAGAAGGTGCAACTCGTGAAGAAGTTCAAGAGAAAATGCACGAAGCGCGTGTTGAAAAAGTTCTTGTTGTAAATGATGACTTCCAACTTACTGGAATGATCACTGCAAAAGATTTCCACAAAGCAGAACGTAAACCAAACGCATGTAAAGATGAGCGCGGCAGCCTACGTGTAGGTGCAGCTGTTGGTGCTGGTGCTGGTAACGAAGAGCGTGTTGCTGCTCTAGTTGAAGCTGGCGTAGACGTTCTACTTATCGACTCTTCACACGGTCACTCTGAAGGCGTACTTAACCGTATCCGCGAAACTCGCGCTGCATACCCTGATCTACAAATCATCGGTGGTAACGTAGCAACTGGTGCTGGCGCACGTGCTCTTATCGAAGCGGGTGTTAGTGCAGTTAAAGTTGGTATCGGCCCAGGTTCAATCTGTACGACTCGTATCGTTACTGGTGTTGGTGTTCCTCAAGTAACAGCAATCGCAGACGCAGCGGAAGTTGCAAACGAATACGGTATTCCAGTAATCGCAGATGGCGGTATCCGCTTCTCTGGCGATATCTGTAAAGCTATCGTTGCTGGCGCATCTTGTGTGATGGTTGGTTCAATGTTCGCTGGTACTGAAGAAGCACCGGGTGAAGTTATCCTTTACAACGGTCGTTCTTACAAGTCTTACCGTGGTATGGGTTCTCTTGGCGCTATGTCTCAAGGCTCTTCTGACCGTTACTTCCAATCTGACAACGCTGCAGACAAGCTTGTTCCAGAAGGTATTGAAGGTCGTATCGCATACAAAGGTCGTCTAAAAGAGATCGTTCACCAACAGATGGGCGGTCTACGCTCAAGCATGGGCCTAACGGGTTCTGCAACTGTTGAAGACATGCGTACTAAAGCTGAGTTTGTTCGTATCTCTGGTGCGGGCATGAAAGAATCTCACGTACACGATGTTCAAATCACGAAAGAAGCACCTAACTACCGTTTAGGTTAATAATACGTCCAAACGTTTGAATAATGTGCTGATTTAGTCGGCACATTAATATACCAATCGTAGTAAATAACTGGTCATCCTAGCTTGTTAAAAACCTCGATAACTTCGTTAGAATTTTTGATTGTAGAATAACTACTTATCAGAACTCTTTGTCGAATAGAGCAGCCTCGTTCTCAGGCTTTTTTCCTACGCTATTCCTGAACACTTACTTACTGTGATTGGTATTATATCTACCGCCTGTTTTGTTAAAAGTCCGATTGTCTCAAAACACGTGGTTAAAGATATCTAACGAAAACGTTTGCTTTATTTCTTGAAGAGTTAATCAGAGGTGAGTAAACTCACCTCCGTTTTATCACATAGCCAATAAGACTGCTTACAATGACTAAAAATATTCATGACCAACGTATTCTAATTCTAGACTTCGGTTCTCAATACACACAGCTAGTAGCTCGTCGTATTCGTGAGATCGGTGTTTACTGTGAACTTTGGAGCTGGGACGTAGAAGAAGCGGATATTCGTGAATTCAATCCAGACGGCATCATCCTATCTGGTGGTCCTGAAAGTGTAACGGAAGAGAACTCTCCACGTGCACCTCAGTACGTATTTGATTCAGGTGTTCCTGTATTCGGTATCTGCTACGGCATGCAAACTATGGCTGAGCAACTTGGCGGTAAAGTAGCAACGTCTACTGAGCGCGAGTTCGGCTACGCAGCGGTACAAGTGACTGGCGAATCTGCACTTTTCGCTGACCTTGAGTCTACTCAAGATGTTTGGATGAGCCACGGCGACAAAGTAGTTGAGATTCCAGCTGATTTCACAAAGATCGCTGAAACAGACACTTGCCCATACGCTGCAATGGCAAACGAAGAGAAGAAGTACTTCGGTGTTCAATTCCACCCAGAAGTAACACACACTAAAAACGGCCTGAAAATGCTTGAGAACTTCGTTCTTAACGTATGTGGTTGTGAAGGTCTGTGGACTTCAGCTTCAATCATTGAAGATGCAGTTGCACGTATTAAAGAACAAGTAGGTGACGACGAAGTTATCCTTGGTCTTTCTGGTGGTGTTGATTCATCTGTAGTTGCGATGCTTGCTCACCGCGCTATCGGCGACAAACTAACATGTGTATTTGTTGATAACGGCCTTCTTCGTCTAAACGAAGCTGAGCAAGTTATGGATATGTTTGGTGACCAGTTCGGCCTAAACATCATCAAAGTCGATGCAGAAGATCGTTTCCTTAAAGCTCTGGAAGGCGAAGCTGAACCAGAAGCTAAGCGTAAAATCATCGGTCACGTATTCGTAGATATCTTCGATGAAGAGTCTAAGAAACTATCTAATGCTAAATGGCTTGCTCAGGGTACTATCTACCCAGACGTAATCGAGTCTGCAGCATCTAAGACAGGTAAAGCACACGTAATCAAATCTCACCACAACGTTGGTGGCCTTCCTGATGATATGGAAATGGGTCTTGTTGAACCTCTACGTGAGCTGTTTAAAGATGAAGTACGTAAGATCGGCCTTGAGCTTGGTCTTCCATACAACATGCTTTACCGCCACCCATTCCCGGGTCCTGGTCTAGGTGTTCGTGTTCTTGGCGAAATCAAGAAAGAGTACTGTGATCTACTGCGTCGCGCAGATGCGATCTTCATTGAAGAGCTTCACGCTGCTGACCTTTACCACAAAGTATCTCAAGCATTCACGGTATTCCTACCAGTACGTTCAGTTGGCGTAATGGGCGATGGCCGTAAGTACGATTGGGTTGTATCTCTACGTGCTGTAGAAACTATCGACTTCATGACTGCTCACTGGGCACACCTACCATACGACTTCCTAGGTAAGGTTTCTAACCGTATTATCAACGAAGTTAACGGCATTTCACGTGTTGTTTACGATATTTCTGGTAAGCCACCAGCAACTATCGAGTGGGAATAATCTCTTAGAGATTTAACCAGCTTTGATTAAGATCTTAAGCCTCGAACTCAGTTCGGGGCTTTTTTCTTTTCGATTGATTATATTGATTCATTACATTAAAGGCTTATGAGCAATACCTCGAAATCAAATGAACAATAACTAGAAACCAAATGAGTTGGAAACTAGATATCAGCTCAAGAAACCATGAGACGCTTTGTTGTGTTGAGCCATATATCAAAAAGATCACTCGCACTTTTTATAAATTCACACAGCTACAGCTAGGCCATTTCACATGTGAAGCATACTCTTTGATGGACTTATTAAGGACAGATAAGAGAATCCATCATGTTAAAAATCAAATATTTGGCGACAGTACTGGGCTGCACTTTAGCAGCGCAAAGTCATGCGTCTTTGAACATTCAACCTGATCCGCAAAATCCGAATGGTTACCTTGTTGAAAAGTCGGCTCTACAAGCTGCTGAACAAGCGAAAACATCCGATCCTATGTATGCGATCTGGTCACAGGCCCTTCAAACTCGCCCGAATACAATCGTTGAAGCGATTGAACCCGGTTCCCCCTCCAACCCTGAAAACGTAAAGCGTGTAGAGCGCGTGTTCCCTCAATCGGAATGGAACTTCCTCACTCAGATGGCAGCGCCAGAATACACCTACACTCGCTTCTTACGTGCGATTGGCAAATTCCCAGCCTTCTGTGGAGAGTACACCGATGGCCGTGATTCTGATGCTATCTGTAAAAAATCCATCATCACAGCCTTTGCTCATTTCTCACAAGAGACGGGTGGTCACATCGCGATAGACAACACCTCTGATAATCCATTAGCTCTCGAAGAGTGGCAGCAAGCTCTGGTGCATGTTCGCGAAATGGGTTGGTCTGAAGGCCAAGAAGGTTACACCACAGGTTGTGGCCAGAACGATTGGCAGAATGCCCGTTGGCCATGTGCTGCGGGGCAGGGTTACTTCGGACGTGGTGCTAAACAGCTTTCTTACCATTTTAATTACGGCGCGTTCTCTGAAGTGATGTTCGATGGCGATGCGACGGTGCTTCTCAACAATCCGGGCTTAGTGGCGGATTCTTGGTTGAACTTAGCGTCTGCTATCTGGTTCTTCCTTACGCCTCAAGCTCCTAAACCAGCCATGCTGCATGTAATTGACCGAACATGGACACCATCTCAACGTGAATTGGATGCGGGTATTGGCTATGGCTTTGGTACCACAATCAACGTGATCAATGGTGGTATTGAATGTGGCGAGCAGAACAAAGACAAAGGCCAACCCGTTAACCGTATTCGTTACTGGGAAGGGTTAGCCGCGCACTATCAAATTCCTGTAGAAGCCGATGAAGCCAATACATGTTGGCAGCAAACGCCTTACGGAAGCTTGAATCTCAACGGAGCAACGGATGTGTTGTACACCAACTGGGATGGTAACTGGAAATACTACGCAGACCGCCCAGAAGGGTATTCATTTGAGTGTGAGCTAGTGGGCTTTCAAACTGCTTATTCCGCACTGGTGGCTGGCGATTACGAGAAGTGTGTGACCAACTTTTATGGTTCTCATGCGAGTTGGCCTGAAGTGAAAGTGGTCGATAAGCTGGATCCGGTAGATCCTGGTACAGGTCCGGGTGGTAATGGTTGGAGTGCGACCAAGGTTTACAACGCGGGTGACCAAGTGACTCACAACGGTGCAACCTATGAAGCGAAATGGTGGACACAAGGGGATGACCCTACCAATGGCGGCCCTTGGAAATTGATTGCTGGAGAGCCAACACCACCGGTAGTGACAGATCCATCGCCTGTTGATCCTGCTCCGGTAGACCCAACACCAGTTGAACCGCCAGTTACCGAGTCACCTGTCGTTGTTGACCCATCTGTGTTTATCACGTGGCAAGCGGGCGTTAGCCAAGTGAGTAATGGCGACAAAGTGACGCATAACGGCAAGTGCTTCGTGGCTAAAAACGGCCCGGGCGTATGGGAAAGCCCAGTTCAATCGAATTGGTTCTGGGATGAAATTAGTTGTAATTGATCGTCTGAATACTGAAAAGCGGTCTAACCGACGAGTTCAGTAGTACGACCATAATGATATAAATAATCAAAAGCCGAAAGTGTCTACTTTCGGCTTTTTTTCGTTTCGAACTTGGCTATCTAAGGAGGACTATTGGTCTATTTGGCTATGTTGAAGCGCATTTAAAGACTAATTATCCAGTTAGAGGATAAAGTTCTGTACAAACGATGGGTGTGAATTTATATTCAAATTTAAATTATATTTATTCTTTTTTATTTTAGGGTTAAGGTGTACCTATGGAACAGACAGATATCACGTCACTCATCCCCATTGTGATTACTTTGGTGTTGTCGTTGGCGACAAGGAATGTGGTGATTGGCCTTTTTGCTGGCGTGCTGAGTGGTGTTGCGATGCTGACTGGCATGTTTAGCGAACTTAACCCGCTTGATACGTTTGGTACCATGGTGAAAGGTTACCTAGTCCCTCAGCTTACAGATAGCTACAACGCTGGCGTGATTATGCTGTTGGTGTTCATCGGTGGTTTTGTCGCTTTGATGGAAAAGTCGGGTGGTGGTGTTGCGTTTGCTAAGCGTGTGACTCAGTGGGTAAGCAACAAGTGCCAAGCTCAATTGTCTGCGTGGTTTGGAGGAATCGTGATATTTTTCTCTGACTTAGGTACTCCGTTGATTGTTGGTCCTGTCTTTCGTCCTCTTTTCGATAAACTGAAACTTTCTAGACAGAAGTTGGCATTCATCATCGACTCTACATCATCACCCGTCGCGATCCTTATCCCTTTTATCGGGTGGGGCGTGTATATCATGAGCCTGATTCAAAAAGAGTTTACGGCGTTGAATGTCAATATGTCTGATTGGGATGCGTTCATCGGTGCGATTCCTTTTCAGTTCTACGCATTCCTCGCGATTTTCATCGTTCCGCTCGTGTCCGTTAAAGGTTTAGATTTTGGGCCAATGGCAAAAGCTGAGCGTGATTGCCAGGCGGGAATTAACTCTGGCGTGAATAACGAATCACTAAATCCGTTCTCGCATAAAAATGCAAAGGCATCTTTTGTCTGGGCACCATTGTTAGTGATGCTGGTGGTGTTGTGTGCCATGCTGGTACCACAAGGTTTCCCATTCCAAAAGGTCGCAGGTTCATCGTTCAGAGCTGCTTTATCATCGGCTTACTTCTTTGCGGCGATTACCTTAATCTCGCTAATGGCTTACTACGGTGTAAGAAAGCTTTCAGATGGTGTTTCTGTGTACTTAAAAGGTATGGGAAACATGATGCCAGTCGCGATCATCTTGGTACTGGCTTGGGCATTAAGCACCGTTGGTAAAGAGTTGGGTGCAGCGGCTTATATTGCTGAGCAAGCACAGAGCGGTTTCCCTTACTGGTTAGTACCTGCGGTCGCGTTCTTGCTGTCTGCCATTATCTCATTCGCAACGGGCTCATCGTGGGGAACCTTCGCGATAATGATGCCTTTAGTTATTCCAACCGCGATTGCGATAGATGCTCCGCTTCTCGTCGCGATTGGTGCCGTGTTATCGGGTGGCTTGTTTGGTGATCACTGCTCACCGATCTCTGAAACCACGATTCTTTCTTCAACCGGGGCTGGGTGTGATCAGTTTGAACACTTTAAGACGCAGCTACCTTACGCATTGATGAACGGCTCTATTGCTCTGATTAGTTTTGTAGTCGCAGGCTTTACGGGAAGTGCATTGGTTGTATTAGGTGCTTTTGTTGCTCAGTTGATTGTCGTGACGTTGTTAGCCAAGCGCGATGCGAGTAAAAACGCTTCTTCAGACGTTCAATCTCAAGTGTCTGAATCTAAACCACAACAAGCGTAATTTAATCTGTCCAAGTAGATACGAGATTTAATGGAGTAAACAAGTAACGAAAAGCTCGCCCTATTATTACTCGTGTTTGCAATTTAGTTTCTCGCTTGCTCAATCTGAACGCGCTCTTCGCATCCCGTATCTCGTTACCCGCATCTAAGCAAACCTCCGTCATTCCCTACAGTGAGGAACGAACGTGGTAGGGAGTCTCTGGCGTTTATCGTCGGTGCTTATGTCTAAAAGGAGATTCCAGATATCTCGTCCCTCGATTCTGGAATGACGATCAAATGAGTCGATACGTGGCAGGGAATTTGTTTACTTATAGGTTCTATGAATTAATTAGCGTTGTTATGAAACTAATTTTCCATAAGATCATTTACACAATCTTAGTTTTCGATAACTGGATTACCTAGTTGTACGGTTTATAGATTAAAATTTTCTGATAATTTTTATCGCTTTTTTTTAATCAACCACTTTAATAAGGTAAATTCGCAATGTCGACCAAACTAGCTAACCCAGCGCCACTAGGCTTAATGGGTTTCGGTATGACCACTATTCTTCTTAATATCCACAACGCAGGTTTCTTTCCAATCGATTCAATGATTCTTGCTATGGGTATTTTTTACGGTGGTTTGAGCCAAGTTATCGTGGGCACAATGTGTTTCAAACGTGGTGACACGTTCGGTACAACTGCGTTTACTTCTTACGGCCTATTCTGGTTGTCTTTGGTTGGTTTAATCGTGATGCCTTACATGGGCCTACCTGCAAGCCCTGCAGCATTCATGGGTTGGTACCTACTACTATGGGGCATCTTCACAGGCTTCATGTTCATCGGCTCTCTATGCTACCCAGTGGCGAAGCAAGTAGTATTCGGTTCACTAACTATCTTGTTCTTCCTACTTGCAGCTCGTGATTTCACTGGCAGTCAACTAATCGGCACTATCGCTGGTTTTGAAGGTATCTTCTGTGGCGCTTCAGCTATTTACTTTGCAATGGCACAAGTAATCAACAACGAATACGGCCGCACAGTACTGCCTATCGGTGAGAAGAAAGCACCTCAAATGGCAACACAAGAAATCGCTGCTTAATACTCTAACTCGGGAACAGTTAGTTTGTTATAAGCCATTTATTGGTTATGAATAAAACAAAAGGGGTTAGCCGAAATGGCTAACCCCTTTTTTATGCGTTATTAATAGCGCTATTTGTTAAAGCGATCTATTTGCTAAGGAAAGCTTAAGCTGAAGGCTGCTCTACAGGTTTAGTGTCTGCAGCTTCTGCTTCAGGAGACTTGCCTGTTTTGCGCTTGTACTTCTCTTCCCAGTAAGTAGCACCTTTAATGCCTAGTTTTACAGGGTTGAATGTGTACTCAGTCACACCTTGTTTCTGTTGTTCTTCGTAGTCAGCTAGAGCTTTAAGCGCAGGCTTAGACATGAAGAAGATGATCAGAATACCCACGATGTTTAACCATGCCATCAAGCCAACACCAACATCACCCATTGCCCATGCAAGGTTCGCTGTTTTAACTGTGCCATAGAAAACTGCAGTGATAAGAACAAGCTTAAGTACGAACATCATGCCAGGGATCTTGATGGTACGACGTAGGTAAGCAATATTCGTTTCTGCGATGTAGTAGTAAGCAAGAATCGTTGTAAATGCGAAGAAGAACAGAGCAAATGCGATGAATGGCTTACCAATGCCTGGTAGTGCACTTTCAATAGCAAGCTGTGTAAATACAGGACCATTCGCACCGATGTTTGCTGCTAGGTTCTGAACAAGGAACACACCCTCAGCGCCGCCGTGAACGTTGTAAGCACCAGTGATGATGATCATGAACGCTGTAGCAGAACATACTAGAAGAGTATCGATGTAGATAGAGAATGCTTGTACCAAACCTTGCTGAGCTGGGTGATCAACACTTGCAGCCGCTGCCGCGTGAGGACCAGTACCTTGACCCGCTTCGTTTGAGTAAACACCACGTTTAACACCCCAACCAATTGCAGCACCGAAGCCTGCCATAGGTGTGAATGCATCACCAACAATCATTGCGAAAACCGTTGGCACTTGGCTGATGTTTAGCAGAATGATAACGAACGCGATGATGATGTAAGCCAATGCCATGAAAGGAACAACGATTTGTGTGAAGTTCGCAATACGTTTAACACCACCAAAGATGATGAAAGCAAGGATGATAGCAACAACAGTACCGGTGAAAATTTTAGCGAAACTGAATGTACCGACAGCTGTTTCAATCATATCACCTGATCCAAATGCAGCTTCTACAGCATTACCAATACTGTTTGACTGAACACCTGGAAGCAAAATACCACATGCAAAAATAGTCGCGATAGCGAAGATCCATGCGTACCACTTCTGACCCATTGCTTTTTCAATGTAGTAAGCCGGACCACCACGGAACTGGCCTTCGTCTTCTTCTTTGTAGATTTGCGCTAGCGTAGATTCTGCGTAAGCAGTTGCGGCGCCAAAGAAGGCTACAACCCACATCCAGAATACGGCACCTGGGCCACCGAAACCGATAGCGGCAGCAACACCAGCAATGTTACCTGTACCTACACGGCCAGATAGCGAAACGGCTAGAGCTTGGAAAGACGAGATGCCTTTTGATGAGCTTTTACCCGATAGTAGCAAGCGCCACATTTCAAAGAAGTGACGGATTTGAACAAATCGAGTCATGATGGAGTAGAACAAACCTGCACCTAAACATAGGTAGATAAGTACTGGGCTCCAGATTATTCCATTCAAAAAATCAACGAATGACTGCATGAGTATTTTCCCTGTTAGTTTTGCTTATGATTGTTTTTCGAACAACACAATACTTCACTTGTAACCTGAGTGTTAAATTATTTAACTACGCATTGGGATTACTGTGACATAAAGCATGTTACAGGGGCTAATTGTTAACGCTTAGTGCTATTTAGGAAATCGTTTCATTTAAACGCAAGTGCAACTAGTTGCTTTGTTTTGTATTTTTCAAAGTGAATAAATAGTGATTAATACAAACAAGTAAGTTCCGCGGTCGGTAACTAAGACAGGGTGGTGTTAAAATAGACGAATCGACCATTTAGCATGAACGGCTGCTATAGTGAGTTTGTTACGGAAAAGTTAGAATATATCACTTGCTCAGAATAGGTAGGCAGTTTTAGAGCGCTATCATTTTTTGAGGGGATAAAATGATAGTTTTTATCTTTACGGTAGGAAAAGTGCCTAATTAGACACTTGTTTCAAACGACCTTGAATCCTTGTTTTAGCAGCTCTTGAGCGAATTCAGACTGAGTGTTTGGTTCGCCGTGAATCAAATGCACCTTTTTCGGTGGAGTCGCGATGCCGTCTATAAATTGGTAGAGGTCCCCTTTATCAGCATGGGCAGAATAGCCAGACATGCCATGAATTTGAGCATTAACCTCAACGTCTTTGTTATCAATATAAACCTGCATTTCCCCTTGTTGCAGCTCTCGTCCGAGCGTTCCGTGCGCTTGATAGCCAGCTAAAATTACATCGGTTCGTTTATCGGGAAGCAAGGCGGATAAGTAGTTCATTATCCTGCCACCCTGACACATCCCAGAAGCTGCGACCACAATCGCAGGTTCACCTGTCGACTTGAGGCGATTGACGATTTTCTTGTGCATTCTATGTCCATCAACGGTAATGCACTGCTCAAAAGCGAGTGGGTGGCGTTTCAGTTCAAGACGCTGCTTTGCTTCTTGTCCCCACAACTCTTTAAAACGTCGGTATGAACGCGTCACTTTTTGAGCCATCGGAGAATCGAGAATAATAGGAATATCGCTACTGAGTTGATGCTCAAAGATCAGGTGTTCGATATCAAAAAGCAATTCCTGCGTTCTGCCGATACTAAATGCCGGAATTAGAATAACGCCACCGTCGAGCAGTGAACGATCAATGATTGCTTTGAGACGCTCAGCTCGCGTAGCGATATCATCATGAGTACTGGTGCCATAAGTGGATTCGATAAACAGATAGTCGGCTTGTCGTGGTGGCTTAGGATCGGGCAGTAGTGGTGTGTTACTTGGGCCCAAATCGCCAGAGAAGACTACCACCTCTTGGTTGGGTAACTTAATCTCGATATAGGCAGAACCTAAGATGTGCCCCGCAGGTTGAAAGCGAGCATACAGAGTATTTGGCCTATCATGATCCTTTCCGTTGTTTTGCTGTTTAGACGTGATTGGAAACCATTCCCCGTAAGGCTTGGGAGCAATTAACGAATGAATCTTTTTGAGTATCAGCTTCGACTGTTTATTGCTAAGTCCTTGCAGCTTTAAGCCATCCTCAATCATTAAAGGAGCGAGTTCGGCGGTGGCTTGCGTGCAATAAATTGGCTGGTTAAATCCACTGGCGAGTAACCAAGGTAATCGACCAATATGATCAATGTGAGTATGGGTCAGCAGCAAAGCGTTGAGGTGGGACGTTTCAAATTCAATATCAAGAGGGCGTGCATCTTCTCCTTGAAGCTTTTTACCTTGAAGATCTAAACCTTGAAAAAGGCCACAATCGATGAGCACCGCTTGGCCTGAATCTCTTAGCTCGTGACAAGATCCGGTGACAGTATGTTTGCCACCATGGTGAATCACTTCCATCGTTTACTCCCATTGCTCTATAAAGCCGTTACGCCTGTTTTTATTTTGCGGATAAACGCCAGCAAGTAAAACGAGAACAATGAGAGTTGCGATCGTTGAGTGTCTTTTTAAGTCATTGAGCGATGGCTCAGTGTGTTCGTTGTGAGTTAGCTCGTAGAAGAACGGTCTGAATCCAGCTCTGGGTGTTGTTGTTCCTCTAAACGAGCCACTTCGGCATCAAGTTCTGCGATTTTCTCTGCCATGAGTGCGTGACAGCGATTGGCTAACTCTCTTGCGTCGCTGAGCTTGTATCCAGACACATCGATAGGTTCCAGCATCTCGGTGATCACAATGCCATTATTAACTCGGTTGAGGTCAATCTTATTGTGCGTGGTGCTGGTACACATTGGGGTAATAGGTACGCCGGCTTCAATCGCCATTCGGAAAGCGCCCGTTTTGAATGGCAATAGTCCACGCCCTTTACTACGGGTTCCTTCCGGGTAAACCCAAACAGACAGATCTCTCTGATGAATCGCTTCCGCCACTTGTTTGATGGTATCGCGTGCTTTGGACTTATCTTCGCGGTTAATCATGATGTTACCGGTGATCCAATACAGCAGGCCAAAGAAAGGCACGTACAACAAATCGCGCTTGCCCAATGAAACGGTGCGCGGTCTTAGCATTCCTGGATCGGTCACAAAGTCCAATATGCTTTGGTGGTTAGAGATGTAGACGCTGTTTTCTGGTGTCGGGGCATTGTCTAGGCCGCGTTGCACCAGTTTTACACCGATGATCTTTTGGAGTTGGTTGAACCAACGACAGAAAACGTACACATGCTTGGGGTTCTTGGGGCTAAACAAGCAGTAAACAAAAGCACATAGAGTGGTGAAAATAATAAACACCGTAGCCAAAATAATACGAAGAACAGCAAGCACAATTCACTCCTTACTCACCGCAGATGGCAGTGATTAAATAGTTTTAGATGCTTGAAGTTTTCACTCTATTTAACCGAATTGCAACAATTAACTGTTATAGGGTTCTGTTTTTAGATCTTTATATAAAACAAGGACTAACAATGGGTGTTTGACACGATTATCGAGCTTACACGTGTTCACCAGTAGCGAGGCATGTTCACCAATACTGTTTATTTGGATCCAACTCTTCTACCCATTCAGGATCTTGACGCGACTCTAAATAGAGTTGTAGGCCGTTATAGGACATGAAAGCTGCAGGGCCGCCGAGGTGCTCGAAATAGTCAAAATACTCATCTTCGAGAGCACAAAGGTGGGCTAAATCTTTAACCTTGTTAGCCAGCGCCCACTGAATGGCAAATACAGGCGCTATTGAGCCTGAAATATTCACCTCTTCGACGTTTGGGTTAAACATTGAATTAGCTTGCTCAAGCAGTATCTCTTCTTGTTCAGACTCTTGTTGTAGTACCTCTTCGACGATCTCCGAGCGCTTGGTATTAGAGACATTCTTGTTCAGCTTGGTGATTCGCAGTGCGTAGCTAAACCTTTCTGATGAAACGATGTCGACAAGCTGCGACAACAGCTCTTTGTCTACGCCTGCTGCCTTGGTGAAATAGTCGATACATGAATTGATTGAGGCATAACGAGTACCGTCAAACTCAAAGCCACTGGTTTCGTCGTATACCTCAAGTGGGATGTCATCAACCGACAAAGGCCAGCCTTTATAATCGACGCGTTGTTTGGCGATTTGATACATCTTCCAAGCGCTGCGCCCAAACCCACCGAGCGTCGAACCCGAGAAATCAGAATCAATAAGCTCTTGCTCCGTCCAGTTCTCACCGATGCCAAGGTGCTTAGCGTACTTGTCTATCAGAGTGTGTTTTATCTGATCGCGCACTGACCAAATTGAGGTTAGATTCTTTGAATAGTTAATTCTCGCACACTCATTACAAGCCGGCAGTGCGATCGGTGAATGGCCTATCTTGGCAACTGCCTGCGCTGTCTTAGGGAATTCAACAAGGTTACTGGAAGGTTCACCACAAAACCAACAGGTGTGGCGCAGGTTGAACGGGGTGTCTATGTGTGAGTATGTGTTCATTAGTCTTTATCGGCTAGGTGCTTGAGGCGAGTTAATCATCTTCAAACAATTATCTCTGTTCGCACGTCAGCTTGCACCTTGTTTGTTTTTGTTTTTCTGACGAGATCAATTCGAGGTGTGACTCGCCTGATGAACTCATTAGGTGGATATTGATATAAAACAGTCACTAACGATAAATGCTGATTGGTGTGGCTGAACTTACATGAGCTGCTAGCAATCGCCTAAGCTCCCCATTACTATTGAGATAGACTCCTTACTCCAATAGCGCATATGTCCTCATCGATTCCTTTTTACGATAAAAATGCTCACACACTTTGCCAGCAGTACAACTCAGTGACCTTCGAGACGGTGCATAAAAGCTGGCAAGCTTATTGGCCTTTAGTGGGCGATAAAGTACTCGATGTCGGTGCTGGATGCGGTCGTGATGCGCTATGGATGCACAAGGCCGGATCTGATGTTATTGCGATAGAACCAAGTGCTTCATTACGCGAACAAGGCTCGAAATATACAGGCCCAAGTGTTACCTGGATTGATGATTCACTTCCCTCGCTTAGCCGCACTGAAAACCTCGGAATGCGTTTTGACTTGATATTGGTCAGTGCGGTTTGGATGCATCTCGCTCCGTCTCATCGAGAGCGCGCATTTAGAAAGTTGTCTAACTTGCTAGCTCCAAATGGCAAGTTGGTGATCACTCTGCGTCATGGGGAGTTTCAAGACAGTCGACAAGGCTATGAAGTCTCGGTTGAAGAGCTCGAGCGTTTATCAAAAAACAGCGCCTTGTTGGTTCGTCATGTTGATAACAGCCAAGACACCTTGAAGCGCTGTGAGGTTTGGTGGCAAACCGTGGTGATGACCTTGCCAGATGATGGCTCCGGTGATTTGAACAAGGTGCGCCACATTATTGTGAATGACAACAAGTCGGCCACATACAAGTTGGCTTTGTTGAGAACATTACTGCGAATTGCTGATGCGCATTCAGGCGCTGTGATTGATCGAACTGATGGAAAAATTTCTCTACCAGTGGGCTTGGTTGCTCTGTATTGGGTTAGGCAGTTTAAGCGACTGATTGATATCGACATAGAAGGCGCAGGGATTCAGCAAAATAGCAACACAACGAAGGGACTTGGGTTTGTAAAAGAGGATGGGTGGAATAAACTCAAACACTTAAGTGCTGATGATCTAGCGATAGGCGCTATGTTTCTCGGCGATGAAGCTAAGGCTCTACAAAAGCTATTTTCACAAACGATCAGCACCATTAAATCAGGACCTGTGACTTTCATTTATCAAGGCTCGAAAGACAACCGACTATTCGATATATACCCACCTCACAAACGACGGAAGAGCCGAGAATCACTGGTCATTGATAGTGAGTTCTTAGAAAGTTTTGGTTATTTTACTCTCGATGAAAGCCTGTGGGAGTGCTTTAGAATCTACCACTCGTGGATTGAACCGCTGGTGGTGAATCAATGGGTCATGGAGATGCAGCGTTTCGAGTTGAACCGACAGCGAAGCATTTCACTACAGACTTATCACGACTGCTTGGTATGGATCGATCAAAACCATGATACTCGCGATGTGCGTAAACGTGTCGAGCAACTTAGAACTGATCGTGCCGACATTGTCAGCGTGTGGAGTGGAAAATCATTAAAAAATGAGTATCACGTTGATCACTGTTTGCCTTTCGCTTACTGGCCAAACAACGATAAGTGGAACCTCTTTCCTACTACAAGCAAAGAGAACTTAAGTAAAAGTGATAAAGTTCCTACGGCTGAAAAGCTGCGCTCGTCTAAGTCGAGGATTCTAGAGTGGTGGCAACTCGCTTGGAACGATTCGGCTCATTTTGAACAACAATTCTTTTCAGAAGCCGCGCTTTCGTTACCTAACATCCCTGCGCAGTGTCGAGACTTTGAAGAGGTGTTCGATGCAATGGGCTTGCAGGTACGTGGTGTAAAAAGCAGACTGCTGATTAGTGAGTGGCACTGATCATTAAGTGGGCTAGTTATCCCAAATAACCCTCAACAAACTAATCATCGAGAACATAATGAAATACATCGGAATTGATGGCTGCAAGTCGGGTTGGATCGCTTGGATTGTCTCTGACAATGAGATACCTGCGTTTAAAGTGGTAAACACCCTCGATGAGCTAGCGAGTGATCTTATCGGTTCAACGGCGCTTATCGATATGCCTATTGGTTTTAGTGATGCACAAACTCCAGATCGCTTGTGTGACAAAGCAGCAAGGCGTTTTCTAACCAGCAAACGTGGTTCTTCGGTGTTTCCGGTTCCGTGTCGTGAGGCGGTTTACCAAACCGATTACATTGCGGCGTGCAGTGCCAATGTGGAGCAGCTTGATAAGAAGTTTTCTAAACAGACTTGGGGAATTGTGCCCAAGATTCGCGAGCTTGATGAGCTCATTGAAACTCATCCCAATCTTTCTATCAGGGAATCACATCCTGAGGTGGTGTTTGCAGCTTTGAAAGGCGAACCGCTGACCTTTTCAAAACGAACGCAAGAAGGTAAAGAGGAACGGCTTTCTATTATTCAGCAACTCGCCTCTCAATGGTGTGACGGCTTGTCGTTGGCCATTTCAAATACCAAACGTAAAGACGTCGCGATAGATGATATTTACGATGCTTTTGTACTGATGTTGATCGCCTATTACGCTCCGCAATTATCGACCTTACCTGAACTTTCTGATGTTGGTGGAGAAGCGGATGTCGACCAGAACGGACGAGTTCGAGAGATTGTTTATTGGAACAAAACGCGCTAACAAAGCGTGCGCTCCACTTGGCTTAATATGTTACTTTCCAACTTCTGCTACTTTTCACACTTACTATTTTGAGTCTTTGATATGAAACGTTTTATTGTCGGCTGGCTGGCCACTGTTCTCAGTGTTGCGAGTTACGGCCAAGTTGCCCCTATATCTCAATGGCAATGCGACATGATGAAAAAGAACAATGTCTTGAGTAGTGGTGCGCCTGTCGGTTGTGAGCGACTATCCAAAGTGGATTTCGATTTCATTAATTTCAAAGGGGAAACGCAACAGGGCAATATGATCGTGCTTGATGTGGTTGCACCTGCTGTTGAACAAATTTTTTCGGAGCTCAAACAGCGCAATTTTCCTCTTCATTCCGCTCGCCTAATGCGTGAATTCAGAGGTGACGATAACGCCTCAATGGACGCGAACAACAGCAGTGCGTTTAATGCTCGTCCTATTATAGGTGGAGGTGGTTGGTCGAAGCATGCTTATGGTGTGGCGATAGACATCAACCCAGTTCAAAATCCTTTCTTAGCGTTCGATAGCAACGGAAAGATCACGGTAAAGCCTTCACAATCTGCGACAAGTTATGTGAACCGTACTCGCTTTCGTGCGCGTGATGAAATAGAACGCCGCGGCATGGCTGAAGATGTGGTTGAGCTTTTTGCCCATCACGGATTTATGATCTGGGGAGGGGATTGGAATAGCCCAATCGATACTCAGCATTTTGAGGTCGGATCAAGAAAGTTCGTTAACCAACTGCTCTCTAAACCACAACCTGAAGCCAAGGTGTTATTTGAGCGCTACGTCGAATCTTATCGACAGTGCTATCTCAAAAATAAAGGTGAGGACGCAGAAAAAGCTCGGGCTATCTGTGCAAAGAAAACAGTCGGGACTTTTTAGTGCTATGTTTATCTAGAACCGTTTGTGTTTTAGCAAGTTAAACTCGCTTCAGGTGTGTTTTGAATAGCTAAGGTCAGCGCTCGTCGTTGGCCTTTTTTGTATTCATTTCTCCAATAGAACACCGAGCATTGAAAAGGTTATTGGGTATCCATTAGTCAATAATCGATAAGCGAATGCAGCGCAAAGTCATCGGTTTGTCATTGAAAAACTCATAGCGTTAACGTTTTGTGAGAACCATTACTGGTGGGGGAACTCTTCGCTGAAACGCCAGTATTATTAGTGAACTGATCACAACGGACCAACTAATGAAAAAGATACCTTTGGCTCTAACTCTTTTAAGCACTCTACTTTTTTCACAATACACTTTGGCTACTGACTCTTCACCTACCACTCAAAATCCCACTTACGAACTCGATGGTAAGTCGGTACTAGGTCGCACTGAGAACGTGTACCTATCTAGCGTTAAAGGGCTAAAAGATGTTCCTTTCATTGGTAAAATTGATACCGGTGCAGAAACCACTTCTATGCATGCTGAAGACATTCATGTGAAGAGCTCTAATCCCGATTACCTAAATCTCAAAGACCAAGAGTTGATGGCGGCGTTAACCGAAGACCTGTTGAACAATTCCGATGTTGATTACGATGATTGGGATGGCAGTACCTTTGCGAAATATCAGGCTGTGGTGTCTTTTAAGGTTCTAAACCCGCGGACGGGAGACATGGTATTAATCGAAGCGCCTTTAGAGCGTGTCAGCATGATACGCAGCCGCACCAGCAGCACGCCTTTGCATCGCCCTACCGTAAAAATGTCGCTCACCATTGCAGACCAAGAGCTAAAAACCGACGTTAACCTGACCGACAGAAGCCACTTCTCTGCGCCAGTGCTGATTGGTAAAACCTTCCTTGCGGATAACGCGCTGGTGTTTGCAGGTTATGACTATTTACAAGAGCAAGAGAACGCGACCGTTGTTGGCCGAAAAGAGGTGGTGTCTATCTCTGGAATGGCGATGAACGCGACCTTCTCATTAAAAAATCGCTACAGCATCCTTCATGCAAAAGACATCGATATAGATAAGAAGAACAGTGAAGTGACGTTTGATATGTTCGACAACGACGGTAAGCAAAAAGAGATGACATTGCCGTTGGTTCGTATGTTAAGCGTGAGCGGTAAGAAGAGACCTTTGGTGTATGTGCCTGTTCAACTCGATGAAAACACAACTAAAGACGTTCTGGTGTACCTACGTGAGCGCTCGAGTAGTGAGTCGCAGTTGAGATTTGGAACCAGCACAGCCAGTGAGCTCTTCATGATTGATACCAATGCAGAAAATATTCTTTCTGAAGGTTCAGAGAGCTTTAGCGATGTGGCGGAGGCTGGTGAGCCTTTAATTATCTCACCAGAAGAAGACATTACGATTGATAACTTCCCGCTTAAGGCCGTGGCTTCTTTCACCGTCAATACGCCTTTGTTGAAGGTTGATAGCTTTGAGATTATCGGTAAGGGCAAAGAGACGTCGGTTGAGTTCTACTTAACTGACGTGAATGGCGAACAGCAAAAAGTCACCAAGCCCGTGATTAAGAAATTAAGAGTCGGGGATGATACTCGTCCGGTAGTGAGTGGTGAGTTTGCGGTCTCTGGAAAAGTGCGTACGCAAGAGTTTGCCATCGACGTGCTCAATACAAATGAGAAAGAAGCGTACTTTATTTTAGGCAAGAAGATGGCAAAAGACGGTGTGTATGTGAACACTCGATCTGACTACCTTTTGAAAGCTGAGCCGCTGTTTAAAGTAGGGCACATCGAAGTTGTTGAAGTGAACGGCATGAAGTTCCCGGCCAAGCTCGACACTGGTGCGGATGTGAGCTCAATGAATGCAGTCAACATCAAACGATTTAAGAAAGACGGCCAAGACATGGTGAGCTTTACCTATCAAAACAACCAAGGCGATAAGCAAGATTTCACCAAGCCAGTGATTGATGTAATGCGCATCAAAGCCAAGAAAGGCGAGAAGGTGAACATTCGCCCCGTAGTAGAAATGAAGGTTAAGTTGGGTGACTTAGAGAAAGAGGTGAGGGTAAACCTTCAAGATCGCTCTCGCTTTGAATACAGCATGATTCTAGGTAAAAACTTCTTAAAGCACGGCGCAGTAGTGAGTAGCGATGAAGATTACTTGTTAGGTGATGTGGAGTAACCCCTAACTAAGTTTGTAATAGAACCGTTCCAAACAGCCACACATTTCAGTATTGGGATGTGTGGCTGTTTGTTGAGAGCTCTATAAAGTACATCAAGTTCTATCTTCTCTAGAGGGGAATGATCTAGTTCTTGCTCAAATTCAATTTGTTAAGCATGGCAATAGAGTTATCAAAGATAGCTTCGGTTATGTGTTTTGGGAAACCTTCAGGCAAGCGTGCGGCGAGGCGCTCAATTGCTTTGGGTAATTCAGTTTGCATGTCATCCAATATGCTTTGCATGCTATCAGAATTAAAGCCAACTGAATGGGCAGTATCAAGAAAGTGGCGAGAGTAGATCTTGCTTATTTGGTACTTCTTACCACGACTTGCTTTTAATCCTATTGCTAACTTTAATTTTCTTATGTTTAGTCCTTTTTTCCCCGTGATAGGGTAAGCAGACAAAATGTCACAAAATGGTGTTAAGCGATAACTACCTTGCTTTTCAATAAATATTGAATAGTTCTTTGCATGCCCATCAATAGCGCCTATAGCCCATTGGAAAACTTGAAACTTCATGAAGTTATATCTGTCTTCCAGTGCATTGGATGAGCCTTCAAGTAGCTTCATAATATCGGCGATTCCGGGGCCTCCATCACTTTCGTATTTTATCGATGAAGGGATTCCTTTGGCTTGACAGATATCTTCCTGAGGAAGGCGCAGTAGGTGTGTACGATCCTTAATCCAACGTCTATCAAAACGCTCAACAGCAATGGCTTTATAATTATGGGTTGTGATGATCTCGACGGTCGGAACATCAAACCCCAACTCTCTAGCTAACTCAATACAGATGAACTCATTCTCGACACTTTCAGTCAGATCTAGAATAGATGTGGGCTGCTTAATCTCACCAATAGGTAGCTTAATGATATGGCTTGTAGGTGTATTCCCTTTAGGCAAACACCAATCTCCGTTCAACCTTAGCAATGCTGTTTTTTCTTGAGCGCCAGCAACCGATATTCGGAAATCATCTTCTTCCTTAATCATACCTAATGGAATATTGGAATGATGGGCTGCTAAGATTTTTTCAAGCCGAGATTCGTCAAGAAGTTCGTATGACAGTTTGTTCTCGATATAGGGTTGACTTGGAGGGAGCAGAGCAATGGCACCAACGCTGTCTTTGCCAATTTCTTTCAGAAGATCAAAAGGTTGATTTGAAGCCGTTTGATAGCGTGCAACAATCCTATTACGTATAGCAATATTGTCTGGTAGCAGGTTGTCAAAGTAGTTGATAACGGCATCAGAAGTTATCGTAGGTATTTGTAGTTTAAGGGATAAAGATAATGGGCGAGATTTGTCGTTACTGAGCCAAGACTCATTATATTTAAATTCGTGAGAGCCATTGTTTTGCTTTGTGAGAGTACCGACCAACTCACCATTCATGTAGGCATTAAGTTGTTGCATTACCAATCTTCCTCATCAACAGTGCTTTGACTATTTTTTGCATCTTTGGGTTCGATTTTAAGGGTGAGCTCTAATGCTTGGATAAGCTTGAACATTGTTGAAATAGTTGCCTTTTCTGGTCTATTTTCAAAGTTCGAAATGGTTGCTTGTTTTATCCCTACTTTTTTTGCCAGCTCAGACTGAGTCCACCTATTCTTTTGGCGTATTAGCAGTAAAGTATTGGCTAATTGTTGTGGGCTATAAATCACAAGTTGTCACTCCTTACTATGATGTTTTATCCCCATTAGAGGATATTGGTCGTGCTATCCCAACAAAGGGATATATGTAACTTTATACCTTGTAGGGGATATTGCAAGTTATATACCTTGTAGAGGATAAAGTAGGATTATCAAAGCCTTTAGCTTAAAGAGGTATTGCAAGAAGGTGGATGCCAGCCTTTGTTAGACTTGTCGCTAAGTTCTTTTGCGATTGGCGATTATCCATGCGGGTAAGGTGAGGTGATAGTTACACGTAAGTAGATCAAATATGCCACACAAGAGATAATTAGAAATACTGACTTTGAAGCGCAACGAGATGGTTCTAAACTAAAGTTATGGCAATCAAAAGCACTTACACTGTGCATCACCCTGTGAGTGAAAACACAGGTGATTAAGAAATAAATAATGGTAACGCAAGGTATTAGCATCATCCAAGTTGGATGTGTGGAGGCTACGTTTGATTTATTTACGGCTTTTGAAGGTGTGTTGAAAGCGAAAGTGCAAGGTGGCGCGTTTAGTATCTGCTTTTAGTACTAATAGCATAATTAATGATTATAAATACAAAAAGGGCGATAACTCAGTGAGTTACCGCCCTTTCCAAACGTTTGGTGGAGCTGGCGGGAGTTGAACCCGCGTCCAAAAATCATTCATCATTGGTACTACATGCTTAGTCGATCTTTAATTTCACCAGCAACCTGCGAACCGACACGCTAGTTAAAGGCTAACCTGAATTATAATTCGCGCTTTTCCTCTCAGGTGGGAGAAGCCACGCTAGCTAGTTTGGGTTTGATCTCTTATTGGTCCCCGTCTTACGAGCGGAAGCTAGGGTAAGAGAGCTCTGAGCAGGTTATTAAGCTGCTAGTGCGTAGTTTTCGTCGTTTGCGACTATTTTTTTGCGGCTTTTAACGTGGCCAACCGCCCCACGGCATGCACCTCAGACTTCAAAATTCCTGTCGAATCCTAAATCAGCCCCAAGTGTTATTTGCATAGTACCAGAAAAGCTTACCCTGTCTAGCACTGTGCGTTTAAGTGCTTAAAATTAACGCAAATTACTCTTCATAATTCGTGCTTTATCTCTCGCCCAATCTTTTTCTTTCATATCAGTACGTTTATCGTGCAGCTTTTTACCTTTCGCAACGCCAACTTTAATCTTCGCCCAAGAGCGAGACCAGTAAAGTGCGGTTGCGACAAGTGTCATGCCTTCACGGTTAATACGACCGATAAGGTTGTCGAGTTCTTTTCTCGACATAAGGAGTTTACGAATACGTGTTGGGTTCGCCACGATATGAGTACTCGCTTGAGTTAGCGGAGTAATCGTCATACCACTGATGAATGCTTCGCCATCTCGGATGTAAACGTAGCTTTCTGCGATATTGGTTTTGCCTTCACGTAGGGATTTTACTTCCCAGCCTTGTAGCTCAAGCCCCGCTTCTATCTCATCATCGATGAAATATTCGTGGCGAGCTTTCTTGTTAAGCGCAATGGTATTACTACCGGCTTTTGATTTTGATTTATTCTTTGCCATAATGGCCTCATTATACGGATTGCGCCCTAGTTGGGGAATCCTTTTTATTTGCGCTCTGGCCCAATACAATTAAAATTGCAGTTTGTGTTAATGTAACGCTGTCTTTAACAGGAGTCTATATGCCAAAGGTTACTCGTTCAGCATTAGTGTCGTTTAGTGCCGACCAGATGTTCAGCTTGGTCAATGATGTTGCTCGTTACCATGAGTTTTTGCCAGGGTGTTCTGGTTCGCGTGTGATCGAATCTTCAGATTCAACTATGGTGGCTTCGGTTGATGTCTCTAAAGCTGGTATCAGCAAAACATTTACCACATCGAACCGTTTAGCGGATGGTGCTGAGATTTTGATGGAGCTGGTGGACGGCCCGTTCAAAAAGCTGCAGGGTGGTTGGTACTTTACTCCGCTCGACGAGCAAGCTTGTAAGGTTGAACTTAAGCTAGAGTTTGAGTTCTCTAGCCGAATGATTGAAATGGCATTTGGTAAGATTTTCAATGAGCTGACGAGCAATATGGTCAGTGCTTTTACTCAACGCGCGAAACAGGTTTACTAAGCCATGACTATTGAATCGGATATGATCCACGTAGAGGTTGTGTTTGCGCTTCCGCATGAACAGCGTGTGCTTACTTTGGTAGTGAACAAGCACGCGACCGTTGAAGAGATCATTGCGCAGTCTGGTGTTTTGGAATTGTATCCAGAGATCGACTTAGCGAAAAATAAGGTTGGTGTATTCAGCCGTAACGTGAAGCTTGATGCGACGGTTCGTGATAAAGACCGTATCGAAATCTACCGTGCGCTATTGGCAGATCCAAAAGAGATTCGTCGCAAGCGTGCTGAACAAGCAAAAGCGGCCGCAGCTAAATCGTAATGCTAAACAAATTTGAGTTAGAAGAGAGCTCGCATCTGCGAGCTTTTTTGTGCCTGTTAGTTAGACACAGCAGCTAATTTGTTAGCAGATGTTAAAAAGCCTGCTCATATGAGCAGGATTTTGTGATTCTTGCTTTGTCGACTGATAGCTTTATCGGCTGAGAGTTTTGTTGACTGGAAAGCTAGCGAAGGCTTTCGAAGAACTCATCACTGGCTTCAAAATCACCATTGATCGTTACCAGAGTGCCCGTAGCATCAAAGTTTACGACAAGGTTTTTCTGAATAGGGTCGTTGTGACCTTTCTGATGGTGGTAAATATAGTACCACGTATCTGGGTAGCCATTTTCGATAAGCATAGGTGAGCCCATAACGTAACGAACTTGTGTTTTTGTCATGCCAAACTTGAGCTGGTCGACAGCTTCTTGTTCAACATAGTTACCCTGATTGATGTCAATTCGATAAACCAACTTCTCTAGTAGAGAGCAACCGGTCAACATTGTTAGTGCAAGTGGAACTGCAACTAACCACTTTTTAATTCGCATAGTTTGAGATCTTTCTTCGCTAAAATACTGCCTGATAATAAACAAGCTCCAGCAAGAAGTAAAAAGCTCCTTGCGCTTTGAGCTTGTTATGACTGGCAATTTTGAATTAAGTTGCAAAATTGCCAAGAATTTTCGGTAAATTATCAGAAAGTTGCTGAATATGTAACCTAAGCTGCGATTAATAGCTCTTTTGCGTTGGCAAGCGTCGATTCGGTAATTTGGCTGCCACCAAGCAGTCGAGCAAGCTCTGAAACACGTTGTTGCTCATCAAGCGTGTGCATTTGAGTCTCTGTTTTGCCCGATTTCGTGTTCTTCGCTACAAACAGCTGTTGGTGACCGCAACCTGCCACTTGAGGTAAGTGAGTCACACACATCACCTGTGTAGATTCGCCCAGCTTGCGAAGCATTTTTCCGACAACCGCAGCGGTTGGTCCACTGATACCCACATCGACTTCATCGAAAATCAGGCTTGGTGTATCCACTTTTTGCGCTGTGATTACTTGAATCGCTAGTGAGATTCGTGATAACTCACCACCAGAGGCCACTTTCGCAATCGGCTGCATTGGCTGGCCTGGGTTGGTCGAAACAATGAAGGTCACGTTATCCATACCCAATGGAGAAGGGTGTGTGTTGGTGTTGTTCACTTCAATGGCAAACTGCGCTTTTTCCATGCTCAGTTCGTGCATGCTTTGCGTGATCAGCTTGTTGAGCTCTTTTGCGTAACGAGTTCGAGATTTATGAAGCTTCTCTGATTTAGCCACGAACGATTGGTATTGGTTTTCTACCTCGTTTGCTAATTCTTCCAACTTTTCATCTGAGCAATCAAGCGCTTCAACTTGTTGTAATAAATCTTGATGGTGCTTATATAGCTCTTCAGGTAACACGTGGTGTTTACGAGACATCGACATCACTTTAGAGAAACGCTCCTCAACGTAAGCCATACGACCGGGATCAACATCAATGCTGTCTAGGTATGTTCTTAACTCGTTGTTGGTTTCTTCAATCTGAATAATGGCTTCGGAAAGCAAGTTCGGTAACTCGGCCAATCTTTCATCTAGCTCAGCTAGCTGAATTAAGGAGTTATTGGCCGATTGCAGAATACCAAGCGCATTAACTTCTTCGCCTTCATAAATAAGCTCGATAGCTTGCTGACAGGTTGTGGCCAGTTCTCCGCTATTGGAGAGGCGCTTATGCTCTTGTTCGAGGTCTTCATATTCTTCCTCCCCAATAGACAGCTCATTTAACTCTTTGATTTGGTATTCAAGAAGTTGTTTTTGAGCTTGGTTTTGCTGGCTATTCTCACGTAACTCTTTTAAGTGGTTATCCGCTTGTCGCCATGCTTGGTAAGCATTACGTGTCGATTTCAATAGGTTCAAGTGGCCTGCGTATTGATCAAGCATGGCCATTTGATAATCGCTTTTCATCAACTGGTGATGCGCGTGTTGACCATGGATGTTGATCAACAGTTGTCCAAGTGATTTCAATTGCGAAAGAGGGACAGGGCTACCGTTGATGAATGCACGAGAACGACCTTCTTTTGAGATGGTTCTGCGCAGGATGCACTCACTGCCATCAAGCAATTCGTTGTCTTCTAACCAGCGGGTTGCATGCAGATTGTTCTCAAGTAAAAAAGCGGCACTGACTTCGGTTTTTTCTTCACCTTGTCGAACCATTCCTGCATCGGATCTTCCCCCAAGACATAAGCCTAAAGCATCGATAGCGATAGATTTACCCGCACCAGTTTCCCCGGTGATTGTTGTCATGCCTTTAGATAGTTCTAGCTGTAAAGACTTAACAATAGCGAAATTATTAACACTTAAATGAGCCAGCATTTTTATTTACCTGTATAACTGAACAATACTGTATATAAGCTCAGTATATACTGTTTCTTTATACAGTAAAGTCGACAGGTGAAAATTTTTTGCGACCGTTATCAGAATTGAGGTTGTTCGTAGATCACTGAAACCGCTATAGATTCCCAACTCAGTCGTTCCTCCCTCTTGGGAGTGGAGGTATAAGGAACTGCAGAGAAGCTAGAGCCGACGGGCTTTTACTGGCAATAAAAAGGCTGACGAATGTTGTCAGCCTTTCAAATTTTCGGTTACCACTGGAGCGTTTATTCTTTTAGAACAGCTTACTCGACCAACCTAGTTTGTTACGTAGAACATGGTAGTAGTTGTAGTCTTTAGGATGGATCAACTTAAGTACATTCGGGCTTTGGTAAATGTGGATCTCATCACCAGGAGAAACAGGCAGTGAGATTTGACCATCGCAGCTCACCTCCTGAGTTCCACGGTTATCAGGCGATACGATAAGCTTAATACGACGCTTGCCATCCACCACTAATGGGCGGCTTGAAAGGGTATGCGGGAACATTGGCACGAGTGAGATAGCATTTAGGCTTGATGACAGGATAGGGCCGCCGCCGGAAAGCGAGTAGGCGGTAGAACCTGTCGGTGTTGAGACGATTAAGCCATCAGAGCGCTGTGAGAAGGCGAAGCTATCATCGATATACACTTCGAACTCGATCATGTGCGCCACTTGTCCGGGGTGCAGTACTGCCTCATTAAGTGCCGCATTGTGGCTTTTTATCTGGCCGTGACGATGAATTTCCGTTTCAAGTAAGAAGCGCTCTTCTTCCATGAACTCGCCTTTGAGAACATCAGTCAACGCGCTCTGGAAGTTTTCAGGGTTGAGATCGGTTAGGAAACCAAGATTACCTCGGTTAACACCAATCACTGAAATGTCGAAACGTGACAAGATTCTAGCGGCACCGAGCATGTTTCCGTCACCACCGACCACAATGGCGAGATCGGCGCGTTTACCTAATTCAATCAGGCTAGAAAAATGTTCTTTTGGGATGTCGTCTAAAATAGTGGCGAGTCTGTCATCAACAAACACTTGATAACCCTCAGCACTTAACCACTGATAGAGCTCTCTATGAGTCTGAATTGCTTGCTGATCTCGAGGTTTACCGATAATGGCGATGACTTCAAATGGCTTTTTCATAACGTTTCCAAACGAATTAGGCTTGAATCAAAATTCTTCATCCCCATAATAAAGGCAAGTTGAACGTCTATGCGAGTGTTTTATATCAATTTGGGGTGCAAACACGCCTGTCACTTGCATTGAAAACGAATTCTGGAGATATCATGAGCAACGAAGAAAACAAAGTAACCGAAGCAGAGCTAGATCAGATCATCGCTGAAGCTGAGAAAGTTGAAGAAGCTGAACTGAATGAAGACGCTGCTGATGAGCAGGAAGCAAAAATCGCTCAACTGGAAGCTGCACTGCTTTCTAGTGAATCTAAAGTGAAAGAGCAGCAAGATTCTGTTCTTCGCGCGAAAGCTGAAGTTGAAAACATGCGTCGCCGTAGCGAACAAGAAATTGATAAAGCGCGTAAATTCGCTTTGAACAAGTTTGCTGAAGGTCTGCTTCCTGTAATCGACAACCTAGAGCGTGCAATGCAAGCAGCAGACGCTGAAAACGAAGTGGTTAAGCCACTGTATGAAGGTGTTGAGCTAACGCACAAAACGTTCGTAGACACAGTTGCTAAGTTTGGTCTTAAAGAGATCAACCCTGAAGGTGAAGCGTTCAACCCTGAATTCCACCAAGCGATGTCTATTCAAGAAAGCCCAGATCACGAATCAAACACGGTTATGTTTGTGATGCAAAAAGGCTATGAACTAAACGGCCGTGTGGTTCGCCCAGCGATGGTTATGGTTGCTAAGTAATTACTTATTACGTTGCCAAGTGATTGACTGGTGCATTGACTGAGTTAGTCGCAGCGACAAAATAAATCACTGGTTTGCGTAAAATAAAAAGAGAGGTATAGGCCTCTCTTTTTTTGTGCCTATAACTTGAGAGTCCACGTAAATAAGCATCAAAACCGCATTAAGAATGTCGTTCTTTTTATTTCATTCAGATCAGCGATTTAGAGTTTTGTGTTATGAAACTTGTTGTGATTGAGTAAATGTTTTGATGTCACATTTGTGATGTTTTTGTAAATAAATACTTTTAATTGTTATCTTTGTATGTAAAATCCACTGCCATATAGCGATTTTGATCGCATATATAACTATAAAAGTACAAATTTCAAACACAACAAACTGGAGAAGAACGATGGATAAATCGCTCTCAAGTAAAATTTTTGTAGGCTTGTTTGCTGGTCTACTTATTGGTACTGCTATTCAGTACCTATTCAGCGGTATTGCTATTTTTGATACGTATCTACTTGGTGCTGCAGAAGGTGCTGGTGGTATGTTCGTATCACTTATCAAGTTACTTGTAGTTCCTCTTGTATACGTATCTATTGTTTGCGGTATTGTTGAGCTAAAAGATATTCGTTCATTTGGTCGTCTTGGTGGTAAAACCTTTGGTCTTTACATTATTAACACCATCATCGCGATCTCAGCAGCGCTAACGATTGGTCTTATTTTCCAACCAGGTGCAGGTGCGAATCTAGCGGGTACGGTTTCTGAGACAATTGCGCTTACAACAACTGAAACACCAGACATCTTCTCTCTTGTTGTTAACATCGTTCCTAGCAACCCTGTAGAAGCGTTCGCAAGCGGCGACATGCTGCAAATCATCTTCATGGCAATTTTGACAGGTCTTGCTATTCAAGCGCTTGATTCTCGTGGTGGCCCAGCTATCAAGACATTCAAGATGGCTAACGAAATCATGATGAAGCTTATCGGCCTAGTAATGAGCTTGGCGCCTTACGGTGTATTTGCTCTGATGATTCAACTGGGCGCAACACTGGATGCAGACACGCTAATGTCAGTTGCTGGCTATGTGGCGCTTGTGGTTGCAATGCTAGTGTTCTGGATTTTCTTCTTCTACCCAATGATGGTTGGTTCATTCACTGGTATTTCTCCAAAGCAGTTCCTACGTGCAACGCGTGAGCAAGTTCTATTCTCACTATCTACAGCAAGTTCGAATGCAACAATCCCAGTAACTATGCGTACTCTTACTGACAAACTAAACGTATCTAAGTCAGTAGCAGGTTTCGGTGTACCACTAGGTGCAACAATGAACATGTCTGGTGTATCTATCTACATCGCACTGGCAACTATGTTCGTAGCAAACGCATTTGGTCAGCCAATCAACACTGCTGATATCTTCACTCTAGGTCTAACTATCCTGCTACTGTCTATCGGTGCTGGTGGTGTTCCTGGTGGCGGTGTTGTGATGGTCGGTGTTCTATTGCACCAACTAGGTTTACCACCAGAAGGTCTAGCGATTGTTGCTGCTGTTGACCGTATCTGTGACATGTTCTGTACTTCTTCAAACGTAGTAGGTGATACAGCGGTGAACACTATCGTTGCTAAATCTGAAAACGAAATTGGCGTTGAAGCTAATGAAGAAGCTGAGCTACAGAAAGCAGAAGCTTAATTCTTAATTAAGACTCAATAACTGCGAAGCCCCGCTCAACCAGAGCGGGGCTTTTTTATTTCTGCTGTTGGGTACTTTGGGCTGTCTGCTGCTGAGTTAAAAGAGGGGGCTATGTTGGTGCGAAGTCTCATTTTTTCTTTTTACTCGCGCTGAATGGGTCATCAGTTTTCAATATTTAATATAGATCACATATAATAATACAATATTATTTTATTGTTCTGGCAACCTACATTATGACGACATAAAGGAAACCAAATAATGAAGTTGTCTTACCTAAGCTTACTGACTGCTAGCCTCTTAGCGGCTCCCGCTCTTGCTTCTAATCACGATATTGGTCAACAGTTCAATCTTGATCCAGCAAAAGCGCCTGCACAAAACTTCGATTTATCTAAATGGAAAATTAACCTACCGGAGCTAACGACAGAAGGCTCTAGAAAAGGCAAAACATTGGAGATCGGTAAGCAAGAGTTGTCGAATGTAGACACACCTTACGTTCATCCTAAATGGTTCTACACTGATGCCGAATCTGGCGCGATGGTGTTTGTGGCTCCGAATACAGCACCAACGACACCAAACAGTAAGAATACGCGCAGTGAGCTAAGAGCGATGCTGGCAGACAGCTACTCGGCGCCGAGCAACAACTTCGCGATTTCAAGCCATAAGAACGCGGAAGAGTTTGGCTCTATCGGTGGCCAGATGACGGCAACACTTTCTGTTGATCAGGTGAGTACCAGTGGTAACTACAATAAAACAGGCGCATTTTCAGTCGTCATCGGGCAAATTCACGGCTCGGACAATGAACCTCTTAAAATTGTTTACCGTAAACTACCAGAGCATGAGCATGGTTCATTAACATGGAACTACGAGCTCAACCCGCCGAAAGAATTGAAAAACGCGAAAGATGAAAATGGAAAGAAACTTCGTAAAGACATTCGCCATGATGTATTTGGTCAATACAATTTGAAAAAGGGCAGTTCTGACCCTAGCGATGGCATTAAGTTAGGTGAAGTTTTTTCATATGATGTAAATATTAAAGATAACATCATGCACTTGACGTTTACTAAGAATCCAAACTCGTCGGATCCAATTGTGAAGACATATGATGTTGATCTGGCGAAAGGTAAATATCAAGGACACGACGTTGATCTTGGCTATGGTCAAGATTGGATGTACTTCAAAGCGGGTGCATACAATCAATGTAACACTAAGAAGTCGAGTTCGGCATGTGAGTGGCGTGGTATGGAAGCGGGTGACTACACTCAAGCGAGCTTCTACCAGTTAGTGCTCAACCAATAATATGGCTGAATCAGTCACCATTTGAACAATATTTAACTGATCAATATCTATTTGAAAAAGACCTTCCACATGAAGGTCTTTTTTTATGGCATCTGGAATAGGGTTGAGGTTTCAATGTGGCGACAAATGCGAGAGTTTCTCAACATTGGAGCCTTAATTGGCAAGGGATCGGTCACTTTTTACCTTTATGTAAAAAGATACGGGAAAAAATAGATTTTTTTTACTTATTCCCTTGAAAACCAGTTTGCAGCCCTTATCTATGGTGCATACGAAAGCAAATTACATTTGCACTTTAATTTTGTGTATTAGGGTTGATTCCCTGATTACCACCCCCACATATGTGGGTATAGCAAAAACTTAATAGAAAATATTTCGGAGATGGCCTGATGGGTAAAATCATTGGTATTGATTTAGGTACTACTAACTCTTGTGTTGCTGTTCTTGACGGCGACAAACCACGCGTAATTGAAAATGCTGAAGGCGAACGCACAACAGCATCAGTAATCGCATACACAGAAGGCGAAACGCTAGTTGGTCAACCTGCAAAACGTCAAGCTGTTACTAACCCTCAAAACACACTGTTCGCTATCAAGCGTCTAATCGGTCGTCGTTTTGAAGATGAAGAAGTTCAACGCGATATCGAAATCATGCCTTTCAACATTGTTAAGGCTGACAACGGTGATGCATGGGTTGAAGCGCAAGGCCAAAAAATGGCTGCTCCTCAAGTATCTGCTGAAGTTCTTAAGAAAATGAAGAAAACAGCTGAAGACTTCCTAGGCGAAGAAGTAACTGGCGCAGTAGTAACTGTTCCTGCTTACTTCAACGATGCTCAACGTCAAGCAACGAAAGATGCTGGCCGTATCGCTGGTCTAGATGTTAAACGTATCATCAACGAACCAACTGCTGCTGCTCTAGCTTACGGCCTAGACAAGCAAGGTGGTGATCGCACTATCGCTGTATACGACCTTGGTGGTGGTACATTCGATATCTCTATCATCGAAATCGATGAAGTAGAAGGCGAGAAGACTTTCGAAGTTCTTTCAACTAACGGTGACACTCACCTTGGTGGTGAAGATTTCGATAACCGCATGATCAACTACCTAGTAGATGAGTTCAAGAAAGAGCAAGGTATCGACCTTAAAGCTGATCCACTAGCAATGCAGCGTGTTAAAGAAGCAGCAGAAAAAGCGAAAATCGAGCTTTCTTCTACTACTCAAACTGACGTAAACCTACCTTACGTTACTGCTGATGCGACTGGTCCTAAGCACATGAACATCAAAGTGACTCGTGCGAAGCTTGAGTCTCTAGTTGAAGACCTAGTTCAACGTTCTCTTGAGCCACTAAAAGTTGCTCTAGCGGATGCTGACCTATCTGTAGGCGAAATCACTGACGTTATCCTAGTTGGTGGTCAAACTCGTATGCCTATGGTTCAAGCTAAAGTAACTGAATTCTTCGGTAAAGAGCCACGTAAAGACGTGAACCCTGACGAAGCTGTTGCAATGGGTGCTGCTGTTCAAGGTGGTGTACTAGCTGGTGACGTTAAAGACGTTCTACTACTAGACGTTACTCCTCTATCTTTCGGTATCGAAACGATGGGCGGCGTGATGACTAAGCTTATCGAGAAAAACACAACTATCCCTACTAAAGCGGATCAAGTGTTCTCTACAGCTGAAGACAACCAAAACGCAGTAACTATCCACGTTCTTCAAGGTGAGCGTAAGCAAGCGACTTACAACAAGTCTCTTGGTCAGTTCAACCTAGAAGGTATCCAACCAGCACCACGTGGCATGCCACAAATCGAAGTAACATTCGACCTAGATGCTGATGGTATCCTGAACGTATCTGCTAAAGATAAAGCAACAGGTAAAGAGCAGAAGATCACTATCCAAGCATCAGGCGGCCTGTCTGAGGAAGAGATCGAAGCAATGGTACAAGAAGCAGAAGCTAACAAAGAAGCGGACAAAAAGTTCGAAGAGCTAGTAACTGCACGTAACCAAGCTGACCAAATGATTCACGGCACTAAGAAGCAAGTAGAAGAAGCTGGTGAAGCTCTACCTGCAGACGAGAAAGCTAAAATCGAAGCGGCTATCACTGCACTAGAAGAAGTTAAGTCTGGTAACGATAAAGAAGCTATCGACGCTAAAGTTCAAGAACTGATGCAAGCAGCTCAAAAGCTAATGGAAATTGCTCAACAGAAAGCTCAAGCTGAACAAGCTGGTGCTGACGCTGGTGAACAACCTAAGCAAGACGACGATGTTGTAGACGCTGAGTTTGAAGAAGTTAAAGAAGACAAAAAATAATTTCGTCGCAGAGTAGCCTGATTTCGTTATCGGAAGTGTCCACCTACTAACGTAGGCTCCGCGCTTCCACTTAGGACTCAAGCTATCTGCTTAGAAATTTGTCTCAAAGACTTATTATTGCGGGCGTCAGAGGTAACTCTCACGCCCGTAAATTTGTATTTAGACTTGTCGATCTAGATAATAGCTTTATTCGGCATTTCAGCCGGCAGAACTTTTATCTAGATTGATACACAGACTACTGAAGTGATCATTCGGTAGTAGCAATTATTTTGGTGACCTAGAACATGTCAAAACGTGATTTTTACGAAGTATTAGGCGTAAGCCGCGATGCATCAGAGCGCGATATTAAAAAAGCGTACAAACGCTTAGCGATGAAATTCCACCCGGACCGTAACCAGGGTGATGAGACCGCAGCAGATAAGTTTAAAGAAGTAAAAGTAGCGTACGAGATCCTAACCGATTCTCAAAAGAAAGCAGCTTACGACCAATACGGTCATGCAGCCTTTGAACAAGGTGGCATGGGCGGCGGCGGTGGTTTCGGCGGCGGTGGCCAAGGTGACTTCGGCGATATCTTCGGTGACGTATTTGGCGACATCTTCGGCGGCGGTCGTCGTGGTGGCGGTCAACAGCGTGCACAACGTGGTTCAGATCTACGTTACAACATGGAACTTTCTCTAGAAGAAGCGGTTCGTGGTGTTTCTAAAGAAATCGAAGTACCAACACTTGTAGAGTGTGATACGTGTGACGGCAGCGGCGCGAAAGCGGGTTCTTCTGCACAAACGTGTGGCACTTGTCATGGCCACGGCCAAGTACAAATGCGCCAAGGTTTCTTTGCGGTTCAACAGACTTGTCCTACTTGTAACGGTAAAGGCAAGATCATCAAAGACCCATGTAACTCATGTCATGGTCAAGGTCGCAAACAGAAGACGAAAACACTTAACGTTAAGATCCCTGCTGGTGTTGATACTGGCGATCGTATTCGTCTATCAGGCGAAGGCGAAGCGGGAGAGCAAGGCGCTCCAGCTGGCGATCTGTACGTACAAGTACACGTAAAAGAACACAACATCTTTGAGCGTGACGGCAACAACCTTTACTGTGAGGTTCCAGTAAGCTTCTCAATGGCTGCTTTAGGCGGTGAAGTTGAAGTTCCAACACTGGATGGTCGTGTAAACCTTAAAGTGCCAGAAGAAACACAAACGGGCCGTATGTTCCGTATGCGTGGCAAAGGCGTGAAAGGCGTTCGTGGCGGCGGTGTGGGTGACCTAATCGTTAAGCTAGTGGTTGAGACTCCAGTTAAGCTAAGCTCTCGCCAAAAAGAACTACTGCGTGAATTCGAAGAAACATGTTGTGGTGAAGCGGCAAGCAAGCATAAGCCAAAGTCTGAAGGTTTCTTTAGCGGCGTTAAAAACTTCTTCGATGACCTAACTAAGTAATTGATAGTGATTTGAAAATTTTAAAGCCTGCCAGTGTGCAGGCTTTTTTGATCATCTCGTTTAGTTAAAAAATGCAGCCATGTATATGCCTAGTCATTCTTTAATCAAACCAAGGGCATTAATTTCTACTAGTTCCAGCAATCTGCAGGGGATTCTTCACCTGAAGATTTTAGCGTCATTGTTTTGGGAGTGCCTAAGCAAGAGTCACCACTTTGCCCCTTAGTTGACTGTGCCGTGGCAGTTATTATATATGCCATGCTGCTTGAACTTGCGACAGAAAATACATAGCGATCACTTGGTGATTCACACATAGTACAAGCCCCTCCTGAAACAATACTTCCCCAGCTATATACACCATTGTAAGACTGCTCAAGCGTGAGTTGGATTTTTGCCATATCAGCTAATGCTGCTGTTCTATGGGATTTTATTACATGCTCGGTATAGCTTGGGTAGGCAATAGCGGTTAGTACTCCAATAAGAGCCACTGCGATCAATAGTTCGATCAATGTCATCCCTTTGTTACTTAAGTTGTTGTTGTTACATTTATTTTTTCGAATCATCACGAGTAGTTCCTTCTCTATATTCAGCCTATTTTTCTTCGGTGGTAGCATCCTTGCAAGATTAAATACGGTTACGTATCGGTTTACATAGGAATTTGGGAAATGTCTCGCGGGTTTACCTTCTTAGAGCTACTCATAACCATATCAGTGCTCTCTATATTATTGGCAGTTGCCGCTCCAAGTTTTAGTTCGGTCTCGGAAACAGTGAAAATGCAACGGCTAGCTACCGAGCTGAATGGTTTTATGATGCAGGCGAAATCTGAGGCAGTTATGAGAAATACTGATCTTTGGGCTCATTTTCTAATGAATGGTAACTCAAATGACACCGGTGATTGGAAAATTGAATTGACTGAATTCGATGTTCCGAATACCGGTACGGCAATCCTTACAATGGAAGGAGTTTCATTTCGAAACATAGATTTCACCGTTAACTACAGTTCTGAACAAATTAAATTTAGTGGAGTAAACGGTAAAGCTAAAGATGGGCATCTCTTATTTGATATGAACTCTAAGCCTTTAAAGCTTATAACATATAGTACTTCTGGAAGAATGAGAATCTGTGGTGTGGGAGGAGACTTTTATGGTTATCAGACCTGCACTTAAGAGGCAGCAATTCGGTGCAACATTAGTCGAATTAATGATCTCTTCTATTTTGGGAATTGTAGTTATTGGAAGTGTGGGGTCGGTATTTATATCGGGACAAAACATCGCATCCGAGAGAAGTAAAGAATTACTATTATTACAACAAGTTTCAGGCACTCTTCAATACTTTAAAGAGGATATCCAGCGAGCAGGCTACGATGGAGGGACAGGTATGTCTCTAAAATTATCAGGAGCCACAAATACCTTATATATCTCGCCAGACTCCAAAATTGTCGCCTTTGCATACGCTCATCAATCAGAGATTCGAAATGTTGCTTTTGTATTTGATTCCGGCTTAGTCAAAGTTTGTGATAGTCCCTCCAGTATCGTAAAAACGGTATCAGCGGCTACTAGTGGATGTTCTTCAATTTTTGAGCCGAATCAAATACGAGTGATTGATTTCAATGTCAATCAATCAAGTGTTGAAGCTCAAGGTGTTAGTTCAGGCATGGCAACCATTACTATTTCTGCTGAATTAGTAGGAGATACGTCCGTTAATTATTCATCAAGTGTGATTGTAAAAAATAGGAATTGGCGATGAATAAAAATCAACAAGGTGCGGTTGTTTTACTTACAACAAGTGTATTACTAGTTACGGCGTTAATGTTGACTTTTGGTAGTTATCGTTCAGTTTTTTATCAAATAAAAAGATCTCAAAATGAGGTCGAAGCGCGCAAGCAGCAATGGGAGGCTGAAGGTGGTCTAGAGTGTGGTTTCACTCAGTTTAAAAATGAAGGGAATCTTCCTCCTACAATTACAGTGTGCTCAATGAAGAATCAAGTCACCCCTGTTTTCAATGCAATTCTAACAGGTTATCAAATATCGTCTGCGAGTGGGCATTCTCATTTGAAGAAAAATATCGTATTTGGAGGTTCACTTAGTTCTGGTGCTATACAGTCGAGTGCCGATGTTTATTTTCATTCAAGTACCACATTTTCAACACCAGATCCTGGTGTTTTAAGTAGTGATGGTTGGGAGTGTGTTGCGCTTCGATATCGTAGCCGCTATCACTATTCATCTATGGATAATAAAGGGGTGGTACATGGTGTACCTCCATATGCCGGTTTTCAAAATCCATCAGGGGCTGATTGCTCTAATGTTACAGGTAATGATCATTTGTCCAATGGAGATGGCAATGATTTTGTCTTAGATTCAAGCGTACTACCTTTTGAGTCTTTTTTCGGTGTTCCAGTTGAAAAGCATAACGATATAAGAGATGAAGGGACATTTTCGGTGATTAATGGGAGTGGGACACCCAAAATACTTGCTAATTGTGGGCAAGTTCTGGCAACACTGATTAATGCAGGCAATCATCATTTATGGGTTGAAGGAGGCTGTGAAATCACTAAAGCGCAATACAATGATTTAGTTGATGCTACAGCCTCAACTAATGGAGTTACAATTTTAATTCATGATGGGCTGATGTCTGTTATGGGAAAACCTTCTACAGGGGCGACTTCAAATCATCTTAAAGGTGTACTATTTCACCTTAATGTTGATTATTCACCTACCCCTGCCGATTGGGTGTCTTATGATGCCAATATTCATCTGAATCATGTCCCGAGTGTTATTGAAGAAAGCTACCGAACTATCACCTCTTACTATCAACACGGTGCATTTACGGTATCTGGCGGACAGTACTTTGATGCACCGAACCAAGCCGCTGTGTTCTTTGATTCACTGGATTTTAGATTTAATAAAGATGTGGTCGATAATTCAAGAAAAGAATTTACGCAAATTCAATGGCAAAAAGGTTCATGGAATGATTTGTAAACAGAAAGGTTTTAGCCTAATCGAAGTGCTTATTTCGTTTTTGTTGATCGGTGTTGGTTCTCTAGGGCTAATTAAATTACAAACGTATGTTGAGCAAAAATCTGACTTTGCTATTCATAGTGTAGAAGCTCTGCATTTGGCTGAAAATAAGCTGGAATGGTTTAGAACTCGTGGTGCATCTGCCGCTTTATCGAGTATAACGCCTGCGGATTTTGCTACGGATATTGTTGATGGTATGGATCATTCGCATGTTAAATATCAACTTAATTGGACAGTGACGAACAGTTTATCTGGAGCGCTGAAGACCGTTCAGATAACAAGCTCATGGGAAGACCGGTTTGGTAGTAATCGAGTTATCGAATTACATACTATGATTTCCAAATACAGTGAGTTTGATTGACCCTCAAGCAAACGTTTACTGCATGCCAAGGCTCATGCTACCCCTTTTACTGATAATTTTCACTCCTCGGACATTGTTTACGTGCCAGTTAAAACTCTGTATATGGAATGGTGTTTTTTATGTTTTTATATTGTTGTGGTTGTATGGTATTTTTGCAAAATATGTCTCCATTTATGGAAAATCAGGTGGAATCTTGTGCTTTTTAACAACGACTTTAATAGAATATGTGCTGTACCAATAGGCCGTGGTCAAAACTTATATTAGGCCTAAACAAAACAACATCACATATGGAGTTACAATGAGTAACCAAGCCGTAAAAAAAGCACCATCGACTGAGAAGATCAGTGGTATGGACCGCTTTCTAAACTTCATTGAACGCGCCGGCAACAAAATTCCAGATCCAGCAATCCTGTTCTTCTGGGCTCTAGTTATTGTATGGGTAGCATCTGCACTTTTATCGAATCTTTCATTCGACTTAATCAACCCTCAAACGGGTGCTGCTCTTGAAGTAAACAACCTACTAACTGGTGAAGCGCTTGCTAGCTTCCTAGCGAATATGGTTACCACGTTCACAGGCTTCGCACCTCTAGGCATCGTACTTGTTGCTATGCTAGGTGTTGGCGTTGCAGACTCTTCAGGCTTCATTACGACTGGCCTTAAGAAGATGCTTAACTTCACGCCAGCTAAGCTACTAACGCCGATGCTAATCTTGGTTGCTATCGTGTCTCACACAGCAGCTGATGCAGGTTACGTTCTAGTAATCCCTCTTGGCGGTATCATCTTCCACGCTGCGGGTCGTCACCCTCTAGCGGGTATTGCAGCAGCGTTTGCTGGTGTATCAGGTGGTTTCTCAGCGAACTTTATCCCTTCAGGTATTGATCCGCTACTAGCTGGTTTCACTCAAACAGCGGCAAACGTTCTTGACCCTGCATATGTGATCAACCCTCTAGCGAACATCTTCTTTACTGGTTTGTCTTCAATTCTAATTGTGGCAATTGGTTGGTACGTTACAGAGAAAATTATCGAGCCTCGTCTTGCTAATACGCCTGTAGATGAAGATGCAGAACAAGCACCTGATCTAGGTACGTTCACAGCCATTGAATCTAAAGCATTCAAATTCGCTGGTTGGGCAATGGTTGCCGGTATTGGTCTGCTTATCGCGGCTCTAATGCCTGAAAACTCAGCACTTCGTTCACCTGAAGGCGAATTAACGGCGTTCTCAGCACCAGTAATGAAGTCTATCGTTCCTCTGATCTTCATCCTGTTTATTATTCCGGGTATCGTCTACGGCCGTGTAGCGGGTACATTCAAGAATAGTAATGATGTTATCAAAGCAATGTCTGAGACGATGGCAACGATGGGCGCATACATTGTAATGTCGTTCTTCTGTGCTCAGTTCCTATCTGCATTCGCTCAATCAAACATCGGTACTATGCTGGCACTTTACGGTGCTGAAGGCTTGAAAGCGATGGACCTTCCAGGTGAAGCAACGGTTGTTGGTATGATTCTACTAACGGCTGCAGTTAACCTTCTTGTTGGTTCTGCTTCAGCTAAGTGGGCACTGATTGGTCCTATCCTAGTTCCAATGCTAATGGTTGTGGGTATCTCTCCTGAGCTATCTCAAGCGGCTTACCGTGTAGGTGACTCAGTGTCTAACATCATCTCTCCACTAATGGTGTTCTTCCCACTGGTTGTTGTTTACTGTCAGCGCTACGTTAAGTCGACAGGTATCGGTACTCTAGCTTCTCTAATGATGCCATTCTCGATTGCGATGTTAATCGGTTGGTCTATCTTCTTGCTAGCTTACTGGGCTCTTGGTATCCCACTAGGTATCCAAGCACCTTACACTTACACAATGTAAGATTGAACTAAGCAAAACTAAGCTTTATTCATTGCTAAGCCCGCACCGAAATGTGCGGGCTTTTTTTCGCTATTTTTTCCGTTTTTTATATCCAAGGTTTTTATATCCAAAACTTTCTATATCCAAAACTTTTTATATTCAAAATAAAGGCACTCAGCTTATACTCCGGATTACGGCTAATTGTTGGCCGGTAAATTTAGGAAATCCAAGCCACATGAAAATTCTGCTTTTAGTAGGGTTAATTGTTTTAAATGGTCTGTTTGCCATGTCTGAGATTGCATTGGTAGCAGCAAAAAATAGTCGGCTGAAACGCTTAGCCGAAAAACACCGCTCCGCTCAGGTTGCTCTTGATCTCAAAGAAAACCCAACCCGCTTCCTCTCTACAATCCAAATCGGTATCACGGTAATCGGCCTACTCAGCGGGATTGTGGGTGAGGCGACGCTATCGGCTCCACTAGCCGTTCAACTTGAACTGTGGGGACTAGACCCAACACAAGCGAACATCTTGTCTACTGCGGTTGTGGTGGTAGGTATTACTTATTTCGCTATCGTTGTCGGTGAGTTGGTACCAAAGCGTTTTGCTCAGTCTCAAGCTGAAAACATTGCTGTGTTAGTCGCGCTGCCAATCTTCTGGTTATCTAAAATCGCGACGCCGTTTGTGTTTGCGTTGTCGGCTTCAACGGAAGGTATTCTTAAGTTGATGGGCCGAGGCGGTGAAGAAGATAGCGTTACCGAAGATGATATCCATGCACTTGTGAAAGAGGGCTCAGAATCGGGTGTGATTGAACGCGGCGAACAAGAGATGATTCGTAATATCTTGCAGCTTGATGATCGTCTTGTGAGCTCATTGATGACTCCGCGTCGAGACATCGACTTTCTGGATGTCGACCAACCCGTTGAGCAGATATTAAAGAAACTGCGTTCATCAAAACACAGTGTGTTTCCATTGTGCCAAGATCACCTCAACAAAGTGGTGGGTACAGTGTCAGCCAAAGCCTTGCTGAATCAGGCGGGCAATCTAAGCATTCAAGTGATCATGGGGCTGTCTCGCTCGCCGATCTATGTTCCAGAATCGATGAAAGCTCTGCGTCTACTTGGCTACTTTAAAGAGTCGGGCACCGAGATGGCATTCATTGTCGACGAGTATGGCGATGTTCAAGGTCTTGTGACTCATTACGATATTCTTGAGGCGATTGCTGGCGAGCTATCGAATAATCCGAACGATCTTTGGACCGAGCAAGTGGAAGACGGTTTGTTGGTGGATGGATTGATTCCTATCAGTGAACTGAAAAACCGTTTAGAGCTATCGGATTTTGAGGGCGAAAGCGAGAGCTTCCAAACGCTGAATGGCCTTGTGACATGGTTAATAGGGCGCTTACCGGATGCAGGCGAAGTTGTTCAATACCAGCAGTGGCAGTTTGAAATTATCTCTGTTGAGAATAACCGTATTGTGAGCATCAAAGCGACGCCAATAGCCGGTGACACAGAAGACGCTAATAGCTAACAGTTCGACCAACCAGCAAGCGGCAATGGTTCATTGTCTGTTGTTGTCTATTACCTCTTTATTGTTCATTATCTCTAAGATTAGGTATGCTTCACCGCATACCTATTTTCGTTTTTATCCTTTGTTTCTGGAGTTCCCTTTGTCAGACCATCAATTCACCCCTCAAGATGAAATCTTCATGCGACGCGCCATCGAGGTGGCTACGCAAGCAGAGAGCGAGGGAGAGGTTCCTGTTGGTGCAGTATTAGTAAAAGATGGGGAGATTATCTCTGAAGGATGGAACCGTTCGATTGGCAGCCACGATGCTACGGCACACGCAGAAATTGAAACCTTGCGTAAAGCCGGTCAAACCTTAGAAAACTATCGGCTACTCGATACCACTTTATACGTTACGCTAGAGCCTTGCCCAATGTGCGCAGGTGCCTTGCTACACAGCCGAGTAAAGCGCATTGTGTTTGGTGCTCCAGACTTAAAAGCAGGCGCTGCAGGTACAGTGTTGAATTTGTTTGAAAGCCAGGCCTCATACCACTATGCCGACGTTGAACATGGTTTGTTAGAGGAAGAGTGCCGTGAGCAATTACAAGCGTTTTTCAAGCGTCGTAGAAAAGAGATAAAAGAGAAGCGAAAGCAAGAACGTCTGTTGGAAGAGCAGCGTTTAGAAGCAGAGATGAAGGCTGGCAATAAGAAATAGCAGCGTACTTTCGGCACTCTCTATCGCAAGAGTGCCAAGCAAACTGACTGAGTAACTACATTTACTCAGCAATCATCTGCATGAAAGCGCGATTGCGCCAAATGATCTTCTTCTTATTATTTGAAAGCATACGCTTACGACGGTTTGCAGCAACGGTCTTATCAAGGCGTTTCGATTTCAGTTTCTTCATCATTTCAATGATTTCCTATTTGTCGTCTGACTTTTTAGTTTGGACTAACGATTTAATTATAGTGTTATTCGTTTGTTTGGCCTGTCGCACGCTTGGCTTAAATAGAAGAGCAGTTCTAGTCTAAAGCCAGCATTGCAGTGCAACAGAGCATAATCTTGATTGTGGTGTGCCGTTATAAGGTTCGATTGTTACTGCAATATGACACTCTAGATCTCATCATCATTTTCTTGCCTGCCTCCCTTATCCCTTAGTGACGAAAGAAGAGTCGAAAAAAGACAATAAAAAAGAGCAATGCTAGATGGCATTGCTCTTTTGGGTTTTACTGTGAAGGCTCAGAACTGCTTACTGTCGACTGAGCTGCGCTGATACTCGATTCAGCACCTGAGGTTTCTAAAGGTGGGATCACCACCAAACCTTCAAGGGTCGCTTCTTGTTCTTTATTGCGCTTATTTACATGGCCAATAATGCTTTGGTAATAACGGCGAATGTTCTCAACGTAATTTCTAGCTTCATCACCACGCGCATAGCCGTAGCGAGTTTGGCTGTAGTACTTCTTCTGTCTTAACAGAGGCAGTCTGTCTTTCACATCGCCCCAAGCATCGGGATCGCCACCTTGTGCCTTCGTGAGGCGACGCGCGTCCATCATGTGCCCGTAACCGACATTGTATGAAGCAAGTGCAAACCAGATCTTTTCGTGTTGAGTGATTGAATCTGGTACTCGGTTCACGATACGACGCAGGTACTCAACACCGCCTTGTACCGACTGGTTCGGGTCGAGACGGTTGGTTACCCCAACACTCTTCGCGGTGGGCAGTGTCAACATCATCATGCCACGAACACCCGTTGGTGAGCGCGCAACAGGGTTCCAGTGTGATTCTTGGTAGGCCAAAGCGGCAATCAAGCGCCAATCAAATTCTTGAGAGTACCTTTGAAATAGCGGCGACCATTTTGGCAACTTGCTGTCCAGTGCGCGGATAAAGGCACGAGTATCAACGTAGTCAAAAGTGCCGATGTGGCCGATGTATTTCTCTTCTAGTGAAGCCAGTTCACCAGACTGTTTTAGGTTACCGAAGAACTCAATCAACAGAGCATAAAGGCTTTCATCTTCAGACTTCTGCAAATACCAAGAGATAGGTTGGTCTTCTGTCAGTTCAAAAGCCAAAGCTACGTCTGGGTATAAACGTTGTGCCAGTGACAGCTCAATTGAGTCCGCAACCGTAAATAAGCGCTCGCCAGTCGATACTTCTTTGAGCAGGTCGTTGATATCAGCATTGCCGACCGCATCATAGATAAAGTCATCGTGTGTTTTCTGCAGCTGCTTTAGTGTTGGCTCAAAGTGTGAGTCTTTCACCACAACCAAAGATGGCGTTAATGTGTCAGTAGACGCCGCCTCTTCTGATTCAGTTTGTGCTTTAACAAAGTCAACCTGACGCTCATTCTCGAAATTGATCAGTTGTTCAAGGTTTCTCGGTCGCCACTGGCCTTTTTTGTATACGACCTGTTGGCTTACGTAGTAATAAGCAGGTGCGGCGCGATAAGCTCGTGTCAGTTTGTTGTTTTGCGTTAAGCCGGTCGCGATAAGATCGATTTCGCCTTTCTGCAGTGCAGGGAACAAGCCAGACAAACGGTAAGCGGGTTTAACCTCAAGCTTTACACCAAGCTCCTGCGCAAATTCACGAGCTAATTCGTAATCCAAGCCAGCAGGACCATCAGGACCGATGTAATAAGAGAGTTGGTTATTTAGGGTGCCGACACGAAGAACGCCACGATCTCGTATCTGCTCAAGGACACTTTTAGGTTCAGATTCAATCTGGCATCCAGCCAACCCAAATAGGGCGATGGCGAGCAGAAGGAACTTAGACGAAAAGATGAGCGTAAATTTAGGCATCAAAATGAAATCTCGAAAAGTGGAAGCTCCTTTATACCAAACCCCGCAAGGCTGGCAAAGCAGGTTTAATTAAACAGTTGTAAAAGTGGTGATAAATGCAGCAAAAGTACCATTTACGCAGAAAGATAAAAAAAATCACGCAAACGGTTGCTTTTGGTGTTACGTCACAAAAAGAAATGCTTTATAATGCGCTCGCATTGAAGAGGTGGGATCGGCATAGGTTTTTAAACCTTCGGGAATAGCTTCGAAGAAAACAGTTAGGTTTTTCCTTTAACCCACTGAATTTATTCCAATACTACCTTAATCAACTGCATAAGAGACGTAAGCACATGAGAATTTTGCGTGGCTCCCCAGCTCTATCTGAGTTTCGTGTTAACAAGCTTTTAGAGCTTTGTCGTGAATTAAGCTTACCTGTAACAGGTATTTACGCTGAGTTTGCCCACTTTGCTGATCTAACGGCAGACCTAGATGAGTCTGAAGTTGAGAAGCTAGAAAAGCTACTGACTTACGGTCCAACGATTGAAGAGCATGAACCTGAAGGTTTACTGCTGCTTGCAACGCCACGCCCAGGCACTATCTCGCCTTGGTCTTCAAAATCAACAGATATCGCACACAACTGCGGACTGGCTAAAGTGTCACGTCTAGAGCGCGGTACTGCTTTCTACATTGAAACCTCTGCTGAACTTTCTGAACTTCAACTTGTTGAGCTGAAAGCAATCCTGCACGACCGTATGATGGAAGTGGTTTTCACTGACTTCGAATCAGCGGCGGCACTATTTGCCGTTGCTGAGCCTGCTCCTTACGCGGAAGTTGACCTACTAACTGGTGGACGTAAAGCGCTTGAAAAAGCAAACGTTACCCTAGGTCTTGCACTTGCAGAAGATGAGATTGATTACCTTCTTGAAAGCTTCACTGAGAAGCTAGGTCGTAACCCGACGGACATCGAGCTAATGATGTTTGCACAAGCGAACTCAGAGCACTGTCGTCATAAGATCTTTAACGCTGATTGGACTATCGATGGCGTTAAGCAAGAAAAATCATTGTTCAAGATGATTAAGAACACCTTTGAAACGACACCAGAACATGTTCTGTCTGCTTATAAAGATAACGCAGCGGTAATGACAGGTTCTGAAGTTGGTCGTTTCTTCCCAGATCCAGAAACTCGCCAGTACAGCTACCACCAAGAAAAAACACACATCTTGATGAAAGTTGAAACGCACAACCACCCAACGGCAATCTCACCGTGGCCAGGCGCATCGACAGGTTCAGGCGGTGAAATCCGTGATGAAGGCGCAACCGGTATTGGTGGTAAGCCAAAAGCGGGTCTTGTTGCTTTCTCTGTATCTAACCTTAAGATCCCGAACTTCGTTCAACCTTGGGAAACTGACTTTGGTAAGCCAAGCCGTATCGTTACTGCTCTGGATATCATGCTTGAAGGTCCTCTTGGTGGCGCGGCATTCAACAACGAATTTGGTCGTCCAAACCTACTTGGCTACTTCCGTACTTACGAAGAGAAAGTAAACTCTCACGCAGGTGAAGAAGTGCGTGGTTACCACAAACCAATCATGCTAGCTGGTGGTCTTGGCAACATCCGTGATGAGCACGTTCAGAAGAAAGAGATCCCGGTAGGTGCAAGCCTAATCGTTCTAGGTGGTCCTGCGATGAACATCGGCCTTGGCGGCGGTGCGGCATCTTCAATGGATTCTGGTTCTTCTTCTGAAGATCTTGATTTCGCTTCTGTACAACGTGAAAACCCAGAGATGGAGCGTCGTTGTCAGGAAGTTATCGACCGTTGTTGGCAGCTTGGTGATGCGAACCCAATCGCATTTATCCACGATGTGGGCGCGGGCGGTATCTCGAATGCTCTTCCTGAGCTAGTCGACGATGGCGAGCGTGGCGGTATCTTTAATCTACGTGACGTGCCAAACGATGAGCCGGGCATGAGCCCACTTGAGATCTGGTGTAACGAATCTCAAGAGCGTTATGTAATGGCGGTTGCTGATAAAGACATGGCAACGTTCGACGCGATTTGTAAGCGTGAACGTGCACCGTACGCAGTGGTTGGTAAAGCAACTGAAGAACGTGATCTGAAATTAGAAGATTCACACTTCGACAACACGCCAATCGACATGCCAATGGACATCCTATTAGGTAAAACACCTAAGATGCACCGTGACGCGAAAACGCTAAAAGCGAACAACCCTGCGATTGACCGTTCTGGCATCGAGATGAACGAAGCGGTTGACCGTGTTCTTCGCTTGCCAACAGTCGCTGAGAAAACATTCCTTATCACCATCGGTGACCGCTCGGTAACAGGCCTTGTAGCTCGTGACCAAATGGTTGGTCCATGGCAGGTTCCTGTTGCTAACTGCGCAGTAACAGCGGCAAGCTACGACTCTTACCACGGTGAGGCTATGTCTCTTGGTGAGCGTACGCCAGTGGCACTTCTAGACTTCGGCGCATCGGCTCGTCTAGCGGTTGGTGAAGCAATTACTAACATCGCAGCGACCAACATCGGCGATATCAAACACATTAAACTGTCGGCTAACTGGATGTCTCCAGCAGGTCACCCAGGTGAAGATGCAGGTCTTTACGAAGCGGTTAAAGCGGTTGGTGAAGAACTATGTCCAGCTCTGGGTCTAACTATCCCAGTGGGTAAAGACTCAATGTCGATGAAGACTAAGTGGGAAGAGAATGGCGAGCAGAAAGAAGTAACGTCTCCGCTATCTCTTGTTATCACTGCGTTTGCACGTGTTGAAGATGTTCGTAAGACGATTACTCCTCAACTGCGCACCCCTGATAACCTTGAAGGACTAGGTAATACAAGCCTAGTTCTTATCGACCTAGGTAACGGCAAAAACCGTATGGGTGCAACTGCACTTGCACAGGTTTACAAGCAGCTTGGTGACAAGCCAGCAGACGTAGACAACGCAGCGCAACTAAAAGGTTTCTACGAAGGCGTTCAAGCACTTGTAGCGAACGACCAAGTTGTCGCTTACCACGATAAAGGCGATGGTGGTCTATTCGTAACGCTAGCAGAAATGGCATTCGCAGGTCACTGTGGTGTTAATGCAAACATTGAAGCGTTAGGTGAAGACACGCTAGCAGCACTGTTCAACGAAGAGCTAGGTGCAGTAATCCAAGTCCGTAACAACGACCTAGACGCAGTACTTTCTACTCTTGCAGCTAACGGTCTAGAAGCATGTTCTCATGTGATTGGCAGCGTTGTTGGTGAAGGGGAAGCATCAGATGAACTAGTGATTAAGTCTGGCGAGTCTGTAGTGATTGAACGTAACCGTACTGAACTACGTACTATCTGGGCTGAGACAACGCACAAGATGCAAGGTCTGCGTGATAACCCAGTATGTGCTGACCAAGAACACGAAGCGAAGAAAGACAACTCGGACCCAGGTCTGAACGTGAAACTGAGCTTTGACGTAAACGAAGACATCGCAGCACCGTTCATCAACACAGGTGCTAAGCCTAAGATGGCGATTCTACGTGAGCAGGGTGTTAACTCTCACGTTGAAATGGCAGCAGCATTCGACCGTGCAGGCTTCGAAGCAACTGATATTCACATGAGCGACATCCTAACAGGTCAAGCGGTACTAGAAGAATACAACGGCCTTGTGGCATGTGGTGGCTTCTCTTACGGTGATGTACTAGGTGCTGGTGAAGGTTGGGCGAAGTCGGTTTTGTTTAATGACTCTACTCGTGACCAGTTTGAAAACTTCTTCAAGCGTGAAGATACCTTCTCTCTAGGTGTGTGTAACGGTTGTCAGATGCTGTCGAATCTACGTGAACTTATCCCAGGTGCGGAGTACTGGCCACGTTTCGTTCGCAACGAATCTGAGCGCTTTGAAGCACGTTTCAGCCTAGTAGAAGTTCAGAAGTCAGATTCTGTATTCTTCAACGGCATGGAAGGTTCTCGTATGCCAATCGCTGTTTCTCACGGTGAAGGCCGCGTAGAAGTACGTGATAACGACCACCTAAACGCGATTGAAAACTCAGGTACGGTTGCTCTACGTTACGTTGATAACAACGGTAACCAAACGCAGCAATACCCGAATAACCCGAATGGTTCGCCAAACGCTATCACAGGTTTAACAACGACTGACGGCCGCGTGACAATTATGATGCCTCACCCAGAGCGTGTATTCCGTACGGTTGCAAACTCTTGGTCTCCGGAAGGTTGGGGCGAGAATGGCGCTTGGATGCGTATGTTCCAAAACGCACGTAAGAACGTGGGTTAATTGAAAACGATTTAAACAGTGTTATCGGGACAATAACCACAAGCGCAGATCGAAAGGTCTGCGCTTTTTTTTGTGGTGAGTGTGGTGTAGGGATCACCGTATAGTGGATGTGTGTATAACAAACTATTGGACACTTTCGTGTCAGCGAATTTGCTAAATTAGAAATTCATAAATAACTACAGATATGGCGAAGTCACTTATCTTGGTATTTGGTATTTGAGAATCTAGATCAGTAGGGTTTGGCCCTTCATATGCGATTGGTTTGTGGCAAAAAAAACGTCAATACTGAACCCATCAACACGGAACAGACGAACTCAGCTTTAAGGTTCACTTTAGGTAACACTTTTTAGACTTAATCATAGACAGATACCAAAATGAAAAAATTAATTGCTTTATCAATTGCAACAGCTATGTCTTCAGGCGCGGCAATGGCCAACGTGATCGTTAATGAAACAACGACGAACACAGCCGTTGCAGAGACGCACGATTTTTTCCTTGAAAAAGGAAATCGTGTAAAGCTTCAATTCCCTATCGCAGAATCACATTTTGCTTGGCAAAACATTAGCCGCTTTTATAACACGGCTCAGATTGAACGCGACGGTGCAGTATACCAGTTCCCTTACTCTATCGATGCGAATATTGGCAATATTAAAGCAACCGTGCAAGGCGAAGAACGCACCCTTAACCAACATTTAGATGATTTTCCTGTTGATGCTTTCCTTGTTGTCAAAAACGGTGAGATTGTTTTCGAGCGCTACAACACAATGCGTAAGATAGATAAACACAATTGGTTTTCAAACTCGAAAATTACCACAGGCATAGAACTCGCGAAGCTAGTCGAAGAAGGCAGAGTTAAGGAACAAGACCTAGTTTCAAAATACATTCCGGAACTTCAAGGTTCAGCTTGGGACACTGTTAAAGTGATTGACGTTGCGAACATGGCGACAGGTTTGAACGCGACAGAGCACGACGAACCAAATCCAGATTCACGTACTAACCCAGAGCAACCTTTCTTTAAATGGTTAGTTTCCATCGGGGTATTTGATGGCGATTCAACACAAAAACCGCTGGATGTACTGAGTGAAATGACGCGCCGCAAAGAAGCGGGTAAAACATTCGAATATAACTCGATCAACACGTTTGTTCTTGCTCGAATCATTGAGAACGTTCGCGGCTTGCCAATGAACGAAATTATCAGCCGTGATTTATGGCAGAGAATGGGAGCAAACAATGATGCGTATACGGTTGTTTCTCCGGTCGGCGGCTATCCATTAATGTTCTTCTCTATGAACTCAACAATCGAAGATATGGCTAAATTCGGTATGTTGTTGACGCCATCAGGGGCAAAACTGGGTGATGGTGCGGTTTCTGAAAAAGTAGTTCAACGAATCCAAGCTTCCGGAAAGCAAGAAGCGTTCGAGGGCGGTTACGTCGGTAAAGTTATGGCGAATTCATTCTATAACGACACAAACCTTAAGAACGGTTATATGTTCGACACCATCTTTGAAGATGGTGATTTATACAAGGGCGGCGTAGGCGGTCAGGGAATTTACATTTCACCGGACAAAGATCTCGTTGTTGCGTTTTTTTCTACAAGCACGGGTAAGAACCAAGAAGAAACTTATGCTCGCGAAATAGCTAAATATTTCGCGAACAAGTAAAATAATTTTCACTTAGTTTGTAGGTATTTAACTAAAGGAATAGCATTAGCCCCCGACCCAAGTCGGGGCGTTTTTGAGATATATGATCAATAATGGGAGCACTAGAGGTACACACGATTAAGGCAATACCGAAGGAGTAAAGCTCCTAACATCGTGAACTACCAGTAGCGCTTAGCTTAGCATCGCGTTAAAGGGAGCATGACTCCCTCGTTACTGCTTGGTATTTAGCCAATAAGGTTGTCGACACCCGTCCTCACACATATTCCGTGCTATGCTCGCAGTCGCCTAGGCAAGGCTGGTCATTACTAAGTTAACTCACATTATGAAAAACATTATTTCCATCTAACCTCATTTTGTTTGTGGTCAGGCAGGGCTTTGTTGCGTAATTCGGACAGAAAACCAAACCGCCTGAAATTGGGTGACTCTTATACAATATACTGAGTTTCAGGCATACCAAGCCCTGTAAGCTTGTTCAGCGCTTTAATCATGGCGTAAGTTTCTCCAACCTGAGCATTGTAATTTCTCAGGCTTAACCTCCCACCAAGTAACTGCTTCACTAGATACATCGCGGTTTCTGAGTCTGAGAGTGAACGCTTGTGATAACCATAACGCATTTTCCACTTCTTGTTGGAGACGTAGAGCTTCTGGCAAACTACCGCTAAGTTGCGAGGGTGGCCATTCTCCCAGAAGGCAGCCCCCTCTCTTGGAGGGATTAGCGGAACTGCTCGCTTAATCCGTATGGCATCGTGACAATCCCTTGTGTCATATGCGCCATCACCAAATATCTCGATGATTCTCCGGCGTGTTTGCTTCAGCAAGTTAGGAAGGACTTCTGCATCGGTAACATTAGATAAACTCAGTTCTGCTGCGACTATTTCGTGAGTGCTGGTGTCAACTGCTAAATGTAGTCTACGCTTCCCGTCAGTACCATGCTTCTTGACCTTCCATTCACCTTCGCCATAAACCTTGAGGCCAGTAGCATCAATGGCTAGGTGCTGTATTGCACCTCTAGTTTTTGTCTTAAATGAAACCTCAACTTGCTTAGCTCTACGACTGATACAACTGTAGTGTGGGCAGGTAACAGGAATATTAGCCAACTTAAACAGGGAATCGATAAACCCTTGCAATGCTCTCAGTGGCATTGAGAAGACTCGTTTCACCATCAGTGCGGAAGTGATGGCTAAGTCGCTGAATCGACGAAGTCTGCCACGTTTGTTCTGCTTGCTTTACTTCCACTCACTTATGGCTTCTTCATTAATCCAGAAAGTGAGTGAACCACGGTTGATTAAGGCTTTGTTGTACTGTTTCCAGTTAGTTGTTTTGTAACGAGGTTTCGGCATAGGACTACGATGATTAACTGATGTACACGATCAGATCGTAAGTTCCTGATTTAGTTCCATCGAATTACGCAACAAAGCCACGTACCAATGTTAACGCTGCCATTTTTTTCATCTCAGATAATCGATGACATCATTGAATTAAAGAGGCAAACTCAGGTGCAGATTTTGTGGGCACAAACTCGATTAATTCATAATCAGCCAGATTATGAATTTTAAATGGGTCATCGTTTAGAGCTTCTTCTAGTTCACCACGATTTCTAGCTTTTGCGAGAATGACTCCGCCACTACGGGGAACTTTTCTTCCAGAAGCAATAAAAAACCCTTTCTCATAGTTCTTATTAGGTACTCAATATGAGCCTTAAGATACTTATCTATTTGAGATATTTCACTAATGTACGTTAATGACACAATAAACATAATTCTTCCCTTTTACGTTTGTGACTTCTGATCACAGTGATGAATTAGTCAGTCTTCATAACGACGTGGGTAAGCTTTATTTTTCTGTCTCATTAAGTGATTCAACCCACTGTTCTGCGAGACTTTTTAAAGGATAAATTGATGAAATTATTTCCTTTCCTAATTCGGTTGGTTGATAACCTAATTCGCCCTTTTCAAGTAGTTTTGCCTGTCTTAATTCTCTAATTCTTGAATTTAAAACAGCGGGAGAAATAGACTCACAACGGTTCTGCAACTCACGAAATGTACAAGGTCCACCTGAACATAACTGCCATAGAACCCCCATAGCCCAGCGTCGTCCTAGCAAATCAAATAATGCCATGATTGGATTGCCTGTTTCCGAACCACGAACTGGTTTACCAAGGTACGGGATTTTTTTCATTTTGATCTATATACCATTAGGTTCATATTAAAGCATAATCAAACACACAGAAGATTACTATGTTTTTAATAGCAAACTGGTGAGAATTTTTCTTGGGTTCGAGAAAGTAATATTGAGAAGTTTAGGTGCCTCGACTCTATAAATGTATTACTTATTGTTATGGCTGGATCGCGCAACTCAACATGATGTATGGAATCCACTCCCTCCTTAGCAATCTAGACTTAGGAGTGTGAGAAAAAACCGAGGGTTCCAATATGTTGACTAAAAATGTTATCGCTATCGACTTAGCAAAAAATGTTCTTCAAGCCTGCCATATCAGCATTCATGGTGAGCTAATGTCCAATAAACCTCTGAGTCGCCAGAAGATGAAAGAGTTCTTGGCAAAGGCTAAGCCTTCGATTGTCGCCATGGAAGGTTGTTGCGGTTGCCATTACTGGGGGCAATTAGCAGAAAAACTTGGGCATGAAGTCCGAATCATTAACCCTAAGAAGGTGAAAGGATACCTAGAAGGTCATAAAACGGATCATAATGATGCTCTCGCCATCGCTAACGCCGCTATACAAATTGGTATCAAGTACAGTCGTCCAAAGTCATTGGAACAACAAGCTATGCATTCTTTAGAAACTAGCCGTAGATTCTTATCTCGTAGTGTTGTTTCCCTAGCTCTTCACATTAGAGGGACAATTTTGGGCTACGGGATAGCAAACCCTAGAGGTGAAAAAGGCTTAAAAGCGTCGGTTCAAACCGTGCTTGATGGCGATACACCAATACCCTCCAATGTCGTATCCGTTCTGTCGATGCTTTGGGAGCAATATAAAGAACTTAAAGCAAAACTCATCGCATTCGAAAAAGAGAAAAATGCTTTAACCCGTCAGATAGAGCCGTGCCAACGATTAATGGGCATTGAAGGGGTTGGTGAAACAACTGCTGCGATGCTCTATACAACTCTTGGTGATGGAAAGCAGTTCAAGAATGGAAGACAAGCTTCAGCATTTGTTGGTCTTACACCTAAACAGCACAGTTCAGGAGGCAAAGTTTTTATGATTGGGATCGATAAATGCGGTGGTGTGAAGGAGCTACGCTCGCTTCTTTATCTTGGCGCAATGTCATACGTTGGGCGACTACCCGAAAAACCGAAGACTCAGAAGGACGCTTGGTTGAGGAGCATCATAGATCGTATCGGCTTCAAGAAGGCCTGCATTGCACTGGCTAACAAAGTGGTACGTACTGCGTGGGCAATGCTTCGGTATGAGACTGAATATAAACCAGTATTACTCACTCATTAATCACTACCAAATTTTTAAATTTTACAAAATGATGATGCATAAAAGGTAAGACCAACCTACTGAGAACCTGGCCATTCTGTCATGCTGTAAAAAGCTGCTAGCGCGATAAGGACAGTAGGTGCGCAAAACATCAAAGGCTAGAGGGTAGCTCCTTCAATAAGAAGCCGAATATACGACCGCATCTTAACTTTTATTGCCAAAATCACTTTGTAAATACGTGGATTCCATATACGGAATGGGGCAATAATGATTCCCAGAACATACAAAAAAGCCGCTGGATTGAACCCCAGCGGCTTATTATTTTTTAGCATTTAGCATTTAGCATTTAGCATTTAGCATTTAGCATTTAGCATCTAGCATCTAGCATCTAGCATCTAGCATCTAGCATCTAGCATCTAGCATCTAGCGCATAGATTAGTTGTTGCTGTGTAGCTCGCTGTTCAGTTCAACAGCAGACTTGTTCGCTAGGCACTCAATTTGACCAGTGATCGAGTTGCGACGGAACAGAAGATCAGAAACACCAGCAAGGTCACGAGCTTTAATGATTTCTACTTCGTTGCCTTCTTTATCTAACATGCGAACCTTAGTACCCGCAGTCACGTAAAGACCAGACTCAACCGTACAACGGTCGCCCATTGGGAAACCAAGACCAGCGTTTGCGCCTAGTAGGCAGTTTTCGCCGATAGAGATAACCATAGTACCGCCACCTGACAGAGTACCCATGATAGAAGCGCCGCCGCCGATGTCTGAACCGTTACCCACAACAACACCCGCAGAGATACGACCTTCAACCATGCTCACGCCGGTAGTACCTGCATTGAAGTTGATGAAACCTTCGTGCATTACTGTTGTGCCTTCGCCTACGTGTGCGCCAAGACGAACACGAGAAGTATCAGCAATACGAATACCTGTTGGTACCACGTAATCTACCATTTTAGGGAACTTGTCTACGCAATCTACAGACAGAGCGCGACCCGCAAGGCGAGCTTCGATTTGACGCTCAGCGAGCTCAGGAAGATCGATAGGGCCTTCGTTTGTCCATGCGATGTTGTGCAGTAGACCGAAGATGCCGTCCAGTACCGTACCGTGTGGTTGTACTAGGCGGTTAGAGATAAGTTGTAGCTTTAGGAAGCCTTCAGCAACTGATGCTGGCTTCTCGTCAGTAGCAAGAACAACAAGAACAAGTGGCTGTTCAGACGCTGCCGCTTTTTCTGCGAAAGATGCGTTAGCTGCATCATCGTTTGCTGCGAATGCTTTCGCCAGTTCTGCGCTTTGTGCAGCAGAGATTTCGATAGCTTGGTTGCCTTCAGCGTAACCTGACACTTCAGCTACAGCTGCTACAAGAGCGTCGCTTGGGTTTAGAAGCGGGTTAGGGAAGAACGCTTCAATGATTTTATTGTCGCGATTTTTGGTTGCCGTACCGAAGGCTAGTGAAAAATAAGCCATGTTGAATCTCCATGTGTTGAGTCTTGATTTTGCTATTCCAAAACAACGGCTCGAATAACAAGCGCTGCCGTTAGCAAAGTTAATTTAATTGCGTTCATCATAAAGAGAGCGCCCTCGTTATGAAAGGGCGTATCGGGATAAAGTCTGTAAAATGATATTGCTTGTCTTTTGAGAGATAGTTTTCTGCAATGAGAAAACACTGCAGATCAACACAAATTGATTGGTGCGTTAATCAACATTCTCCTGTGAATCCCCTCTTTAGATAAACAGTGCCTTATAAGCTTGCTCAATCCCTTCAATCAACATCTGCATACCGATTACCGCGAGTATCAACCCCATCATTCGAGTAATCACGTTCAGTGCGCTTGGTCCAACGGCTTTAACGAAGCGCTCGCCAAATACAAACAATACGTAGGTTAAGGCGCATAGTAGGCCAAAGGCGACGATGGTTTCGTAGATGCCTTCGGTGCTGGCAAAGTTCATCGCGGTGGCAATGGTGCCCGGTCCGGCTAATATTGGCATTGCCAGTGGCGAGACGGCGATACTGAGCGCCGCATCTTGTTGAGCGTCTGAGTTGACCTTCTCTTTTGCTTTAGAGTGTGTTGAGTCACCTTGCAGCATATGAAAGCCAATCAAGAACACGAGGATCCCGCCGGTGATACGAAGCGCGTAAAGCGTGATACCAAAGAGGTCGAAGATGAGTTTACCCGAGACAGCAAAGGTGCTGACGATGATGAAGGCGATGAACACTGAGCGGAAAGCGATAGACTTGACCGTTTCCCTATCATTATCACCTGTTAATCAAAGAAAGATCGGTGTGTTGGCGATAGGGTTCATGATGGCAAAAAAGCCCATGAACACGGTAATGGTATGAATGATGAGCTCTTTCATATTATTCCTTTGAAAATATGTAGTTAAATACGACAGCAGAATGTATTTAATCTTAGATACAAATAATTATTAGAAATAGATAGTAGAGCAAGTGTGAATAAAAAACAGCCAGCATAAGGCTGGCCGTTTGGTTTTAGTGATAGGTGTAGAGTTTTGGTCGTCCGTTATTGCTTGATTCTCAATTAACGGAATCAAGCAATGGATAGATTGCGGCGCTCAATTTTGTCGTTATGCGTTCAAAGATTCGCTCACCGCCACAGCCAATGCAACTGTCGCACCGACCATTGGGTTGTTACCCATACCGATGAAGCCCATCATTGCCACGTGAGCAGGAACGGAAGAACTGCCTGCGAACTGAGCATCAGCGTGCATTCTGCCCATGGTATCTGTCATGCCGTAAGACGCTGGGCCAGCTGCCACGTTATCTGGGTGCAATGTTCGACCCGTACCGCCGCCTGAAGCAACTGAGAAGTAAGGTAAACCTTGGCGAGTACGCTCTGCTTTGTAGATACCAGCAACAGGGTGTTGGAAGCGTGTTGGGTTGGTTGAGTTACCCGTGATACTCACATCCACTTCTTCTCGGTGCATGATCGCTACACCTTCACGTACATCATCTGCGCCGTAACACAAGATCTCTCCACGAGGGCCTTGTGAGAAGCGGCGACGTTCTGTTTCAACTAACTCACCCGTTTGGTAATCGTATTGAGTGCGCACGTAAGTGAAGCCGTTGATGCGTGAGATAAGATAAGCGGCATCTTTACCTAGGCCATTTAAGATCACTTTCAATGGGTTTTGACGTGATTTGTTGACGTTTAGCGCAATTTTAATCGCCCCTTCTGCTGCAGCAAAAGATTCATGGCCCGCAAGGAAAGCAAAACAATGGCTCTCTTCATTGAGTCATGCCTGAACAACCAATTGTTTCGATGAGCGCTTCTTCGATGATGCCGCTTTTTACGTTAAGTGTCAGTTTGGCTGCACCTTGTTGTGGTGCACAAGTGCCAACACCGTGGCTTAAGCCAGAAATAGCGATGACATCTTTTGGGCTAACCATTGCGCCTTCAACTGGAATTGGAGCTGAATTGTGAAGATCACCCCTTTGAATAGGGCACATTGATTGAATTTCTGAAGAGTAGTGCATAATGTTTTCTCACTTATAGAGCCATTTAAGGCCTAGGGCGTTGAGAAAACAGGACGTGTTGGAAGAGGTGCGGCTAATTCACTACAGATCTTGAGTATCGATAATCCAAAGGTGTCATGGAACTTGGTCTTAATAGACTAAGTCCATTTCAAAATGGAGGAATAGCGATACGTCCAACAGTATTACCTGTTTTCGATTCTGTAGGAGTCATTAGCACTGTTGGGAAAGAACGGGCGGTTGAAGCAAAAGCTTAGGTGGAACCCCATCACCTGATGGCTATAGATTAGATCTTCCTCACACTTTCATGCAAGCGAATGTTTAGAGCGATTTCGACTATAAACAAGCTTCATTATATTTCGATAAGTATAAAAAAACGCCAATAACGAACTCTGATTAGAGGCGTCATTGACGTTTTTTAGAAAGGTATCAGCTAGTTAAGCTGCATCTTCTTCTGCGTCTTCAACAGCTTCAAGCTTCTTAGCTTTTTTCGGAGCTGGCTTACGCTTAGCACCTAATGCGTAAAGAACTTCTTCTTTGTTCTTCGCTAGGTACATTGCAAGTTCTTCTTGCTTGCCTTCATCTTCAACTAAATCGCTTTTGCCTAAAAGTTCAAAAAGCTCATCAGCCATATCCAGCATTTTGTCGTATGCGTCGGCTTCGGCTTTAGAGGTAAAAGTCATTTTCTCTTCTCCGTTGCGTTCCACCACGTACTTGACGATAACAGCCATGGTTAATCCTCTAAGTTTGATAAATTTTACTGGCTTTTTATACAGTTTCTGATGTTAAAAGTCCAGTTGGAGCCCTAACAATGCGGCCTCAATCTTGATGTGTAGCCCAGTCTTCACAATAACTCATGAAAGATTTCAGCAGTGGGCTCTGGTATTTGTCCTTGTGTACCAGCATCCAGAAACGTCGTTTCATATCAAGTGGCACATTAAGCGCTTTCACTCGGCCTGAATCAATCGCTCGTTGCGCCGCCAATCGTGATAAACAAGCGAATCCAAGATTGGCTGAAACTGAATTGATGATCGCTTCAGTGGTGTTGAGTTCAAAGGATTCATACCAATGTTCGATGCGAGGCGCAACGGCACGAAGGAAAAACTCGCGGGTCCCTGAGCCTGATTCACGTAGAATCCAATGGCTGTCTTCTAAATCGCTTAAAGTCACTTTTTCTTTTGAAACGAGAGGATGTTGATTACTAACAATAATACACATTTCATCGCTGCTAAACTGACTCGAAATGAGTTCAGGGTGTAATGTTTTTCCTTCAATTAGCGCGATATCAAGTTCATAATCCACCAACTTTTGGCAGATCAGTGCACTGTTTGAAATGAACAAGCTTTGATCCTGATGTTGAGTTCGTTCGCGAAAGCCTGACAAAATAAACGGTGCGACCTGATTACCAATCGTGTCACTCGCGCCGACCTTTAGATTGCCACTTAAAGGCTGATCATCACGGAACAAAACATCAATACCAGCAGCACGATGTAATATTTCATCCGCCAATGGAAGTAACTTATGTCCCTCTTGGTTGAGAATTAATCGGTTGTTGACCCGGTCAAATAGAGAGTGGCCGAGTTGTTTCTCCATTTCGCCTAGTGCCATGCTGACCGCAGCTTTAGACAGAAACAGAGCCTCAGAGGCAGCAGTCAATGTCGAGTGCTGAGTAATAGTGACGAACACTTTGAGCTGTTTTATTGAAATATTAGCCATCAGATTCCTAGTTTTACTCTGCTGGTGAAAATGGATTCTGTTCAGTATTGATGAACACTTGTTATATATAATTGGATATTGTTTAACGAAGCGCAAGCGTATTATGGCTTCAACAAGCTGATGAGTTCACAAGTTTAGTGAATTAGGTTTAAGAGAGGCTGACATGATTCAACGTATTAAATATAGATTAACAGGAGCTCCAACACCCATGGCAGGGTTAGCACTCGCAATTGCAAGCTTAGGCTGGTGTTGGGATGGTGTTCTAGTCGCACAAGGTATCTTACACACACCGGGTTTGGTGCAGTGGATCAGTGCTGGCATTGCGGCGGTATTACTTCTTGTTTTAGCTGTGAAATTTTTGATTCATGGTCACCTATTGCGTGAAGATCTTGCTCACCCTGTTGTCGGCAGTGTGGTACCAACATTTGCAATGGGGTGCATGGTGGTGTCAGCGTCTTTGGCGCCAATCTCTCAATTCTTACAAGAAGCTATGTGGTTGGCTTCTGTGGCTTTGCATGTTGTGTTTCTAATGAGCTTTTTGTACCACAGAGCTAAAAACTTTGAGATTCACCACATGGTGCCAAGCTGGTTTGTGCCGCCAATCGGTATCATTGTGGCAGACGTTTCTTTTTCTGGTAATCCAGTTTTAGAGCCAGTAGCGAACGCGACTTTGGTATTCGGCTTATTGGTTTACGCAGTAATGCTACCAATCATGGTTTACCGTTTGATCTTCTCTCACGAAGTGCCAGATGCTGCAAAACCAACGATTGCGATTATGGCAGCACCGGCAAGCCTATCTTTGGCGGGTTACTTAACCGTTACTGCTAACCCTTCACCTGTGATCATTGGTTTACTATTTGGTATTGCAGTGTTGATGACGTTCATTATCTATATGGCGTTTTTCAAACTACTTCGTCTTCCATTTAGCCCTGGTTATGCAGCGTTTACTTTCCCAATCGTGATTGGTGCAACAGCCTTGTTCAAACTGGCTGCGTGGATGCAAGCACAAGGTATTGAAGCGCATTACATCAATCAAGTGTTTGGCCTAGCGTATCTAGAATTGATTGTGGCAACGTTTGTAGTGGGTTATGTGGCGGTTCGTTATTACATGAATTACAAACCTCACCGTGTTCTAAGCGCGGTAGCGGGCAGATTGTAAAGGGCAATAGTTCAAAAGATAAACGGACCTTAAGCTTTCGGTATTTCATAAGCTTATATTCCTCATCCAAACTCAGCACTTATGCTAATCTGGCAGTATATTGTGGCAAGATTAGCGTGAGTGCACTTTGTTTACTGTTTACCATTCCAATAAAGTTGATACTTTAAAAATTCTTCTCGTTCACTTAATCAAAAGTGACCCTTTAGCCAATCCTTTCGAAAAAGAGCAGATCTTGGTTCAGAGCCCGGGTATGTCTCAATGGCTTAAGATGGAACTCGCCAAAGAGTTTGGTGTAGCAGCAAATATCGATTTTCCTCTTCCAGCAACCTTCATTTGGGATATGTTTACCCAAGTGCTTCCCGACGTACCGAAACGCAGTGCTTTTAACAAAGAAGCGATGACGTGGAAGCTAATGAGTTTGCTACCTGCGAAGCTTGACCACCCTGATTTCTTACCCTTACAACGCTATCTTGAAAACGACGAAGATGATTCGAAGCTGTATCAATTGGCTGAGAAGATTGCCGATATCTTCGATGGATACTTGGTATATCGTCCTGAGTGGATGGCGATGTGGGAAGCGGGCGAGCCCGTTACAGAATTGATTGATGGTGAAGGGCAGCAAGAACACCCTTGGCAGCCAATTTTGTGGAAGGCACTCTACGAGCAAACCCTGTCTCAAGGCCAATCGAAATATCACCGTGGTAACCTGTACCACGACTTCATTGAAGCGCTAGCCAACCAACAAGGTCAGCTACAACGCTTGCCGAAACGTCTGTTTGTGTTTGGTATATCGTCGCTGCCTCCTCGTTACATGGATGCCTTGAAAGCGCTGGGTGAGCAGATTGATGTTCACCTGATGTTTACCAACCCTTGCCAACATTACTGGGGCGATATTCGTGACCGTAAATACTTGGCTAGAGTGGAAGCGCAACGTCGTAAGCAGTTTGCTCTGATTGATGGCTTGCCTCAGCTAGAAGGCGAAGTCTCACCATTGAAAGACGGTATTGAAGCCAACGTTGAAGACGAACTGCATACTAGCCAAGCGGTAGGCAATAGCTTACTCGCGTCTATGGGTAAGTTAGGTAGAGATAACCTGTTCTTGCTATCTCAATCAGACAGCGAAGAGCATGAGTTCTTTATTGATGTAGAGAGAGATAACCTGCTGCATCAACTGCAAGCCGACATTCTCCAGTTAGAAGAACACCAAGATGATCACATCTTAGACTCCAGCAACCACAAACAAGTGGTTGAGCTGGGTGATCGCTCATTGACGGTACATGCTTGTCACAGCCCAATGCGTGAGGTTGAAGTTCTTCATGATCAGCTGTTAGCAATGTTTGACGCTGACCCGACATTAAAGCCACGCGACATTATCGTGATGGTGGCAGACATCAATGCTTACAGCCCTGCGATTCAGGCGGTATTTGGTAATGCTCCGGGTGAGCGTTATATCCCTTACTCGATCTCGGATCGAACGGCAGACCAAGAGAGCCCGATTCTGACCGCGTTCATGCAGTTGGTCGCGCTACCGAATACGCGTTGTTTAGCGTCTGAGTTGTTAGAGCTACTAGAAATCCCAGCGATGATGGCACGCTTTGGCATTGATGAATTTCAATTCGAGCAAGCTAAGCAGTGGGTTGAAGAAGCAGGCATCCGTTGGGGTGTCGATTCGTCTACCGCAACTGAGTTTGATTTGCCTGCCACCGAGCAAAATACCTGGCTATTTGGTATCCAGCGAATGTTATTGGGTTATGCGATGTCGGATTCTGCGGGTCTGTTTGAAACCGAACACTCTCCAATTGCAGCTTATAACGAAGTTCAGGGCATTAACGCTGAACTTGCAGGTAAGTTAGCGCACTTTATTGACCGTATTGCCCATTACCGTCAACGCCTTACTGAGACGCAATCCATCGATATGTGGCGTGAAACCTTGCTGCAAATGATTGACGATTTCTTTGCCGTTGAGCTAGAAGGCGAGGTGGTGCTTAAGTCGATTCGTGATGCACTTTCTCAACTGAATGAACAGCTTGATGATGCCTTGTACGAACAAGAGCTATCGCCAAGCATCATTTATCAGTACTTAAACAATAAACTGTCGGGCGCGCGTATCAGTCAGCGTTTCTTAGCGGGGCAAGTGAATTTCTGTACTCTGATGCCGATGCGTTCTATCCCGTTCAAAACCGTTTGTCTATTAGGCATGAATGACGGTGTTTACCCTCGCTCAATGCCGCCAGAAGGCTTTGATTTGATGAATGGGCGCACGCGTCCCGGTGACCGTTCTCGTCGAGATGATGACCGCTACCTATTCTTAGAGGCGATGTTGTCGGCGCAAGAGTGCTTGTACATCAGCTATGTCGGCCGCTCGATTCAAGATAATACTGAGCGAGTGCCGTCGGTATTGGTTTCAGAGTTGATTGAGTACTGCCAGCAAAACTACTGCCTAAGTGAAGACCAATCATTACCAAGTGATGATTCAGGCATCAAACTGACTCAAGCGATCAGCTTTGAACACACAATGACGCCGTTCAGCCCTGCAGCCTTTACTCAAGGTGATGCAAGCCATGTATTGAGTTACGCCAAAGAATGGCTTCCTGCGGCTAACCGTTCCGGTGAATGCAGTGGCGAATTCAATCGTGCGTTGGATGACTATTTGCTTGGTTCGACTTATCCGTTAGAACTCGATCTGGTTGAACTGCAGCGTTTCTGGCGCTTGCCGGTACAATACTTCTTTAATCGTCGCCTAAAAGTAGTGTTTGAGCCACCGCTTCCGGTAATGGAAGACGATGAGCCGTTCGTGCTTAATGGCTTAGAAAGCTTCCAGCTTAAGGATGCTCTGCTGCAAGTGTTGCTAGACCATCCAGAAGGGGCTGATGAAGCGGTTCGATTGTTTGTCTCTGAGCAAAAAGCACAGGGCCGATTACCGGTCGGCGCTTTTGGTGATATCGAATTTGAAACCAATCGCGTTCAAGCAGAAGACTTAGCCAAAGAGATTCGATTTGTAAGTGGGCAGCCACAGCAAGATCTTGAGGTAAATATTGAATTTGACGTGCTAGGCGAGGGTAAACCCGTTCGTTTGATGGGTTGGCTTACTCAAAACTATCAATCGGGGCTGGTACGTTTTCGTAGTGGCAAAATTCGTTCGCAAGATTACTTGGCCGCGTGGATCGATCACTTGTGTTGCGCAGTGATGGGGCACGGCAAAACGACTCATATTATTGGTTATGACAGAAAAGAAGGTGTGGTTCACCAAACGCTACAACCTATCGGTGATGCGCAGCAGGCGAAGAGTTTATTGGCTGAGTTAGTGCGACTGTTTTATCAAGGTATGACGGCACCACTGCCGTACTTCCCGAAAACCGCCTTGGCCAGCGTTGAAGCGGGTTTTAGCCGCGGTAAATGGGTCGATGATGAAGAGAAGTCGCTCAAGAAAATGGCCGATACTTTTAATGACAGCTTCGCTTTCACGGGCGAGGGTCGAGATACCTACATCTCGCGTATTTGGCCTAAGTGGGACGATGAGCTGGCGGCTGAGTCGCGTATGTATTCAACGCTTGTGTTACAGGCGGCAAGGTTGGCTGCTGCCGATCTGGAAGATCAGGAGTAAGTGGCTGTGATCGATAAGATCAATTGTGTGTACGCTGAACTAATGAAAGACGAAAGAGAGTCGCTGGTAAGCATTTGGGACGCTTGCTTTCAAGGTGAAGGGAATCAAGATGAAGAGAAGCAAGGTACAGTAAATAAAGTGGCCGCCAGTAAATCATTATTAGTGTAGGGCGTTCGCTGTACGGCCACAGGTCAGAGGGACCATTATTCTGTGGTTCTAAGTAGGCAATGAGTATAAGACTCGAATCGCGCTCCTGAACTCGTGGGCGCATAGTAGCGAGGCGATCCGAATTGATCCGTGAGAGAGATCGCACTAACTATTAACAAATCAGCGTAGGACGTAAATTGAATGACGTTTTCCATGCTAGGTCACATTTGTAACAACATATTTATCAGAAGGCAGTAAGGCATGACGACCACAAGCAGTGTTCAGGTAATTGCTCCACAGACACTCAATACCATGACGTTTCCACTTCATGGCGCGCGTTTAATTGAAGCATCGGCGGGTACAGGTAAAACATTTACCATCGCTGGCTTGTACTTACGCCTACTGCTCGGACACGGCACGGCAGCACCACAAGGCGAGCTCGCGGAAGCCACCCGACACCATGAGCCACTAACCGTAGACCAAATTCTGGTGGTGACTTTTACTGAAGCAGCAACGGCTGAGCTGCGAGATCGTATCCGTGCTCGAATCCATGATGCGCGCATTGCGTTTGCTCGCGGGCAAAGTGACGACCCAGTGATTGCTCCTTTGCTGCAAGAAATCGAAGACCACGCTGGCGCTGCAAAAACACTGCTCAATGCCGAAAGGCAAATGGACGAAGCCGCGGTCTACACCATTCACGGCTTTTGTCAGCGAACGTTGACTCAAAATGCCTTCGAGTCTGGCAGCCGATTTGATAATGAGTTTGTGACAGATGAAAGCCATCTTAAAGCGCAAGTAGTAGCCGACTATTGGCGTAAGCAGTTTTACCCGCTACCTATTCAGCTAGCAGGTGAGGTGCGTAATATCTGGGGTTCACCGGCTGCATTGTTAGCAGACGTCAATCGTTATCTGACGGGTTCTCCATTGAAGCTAACCGTCGACGCGATGTCGGGTGATTTGCAAACTCTACACAATCAGAACCTAGACAAAGTGAAGCAGCTTAAAGCACTGTGGTGTGAGTCTGAAGCGGATTTTTTAGCTTTGATCTCTGGTTCGGATGTGAACAAACGTAGCTACACCAAGAAGTCTCTGCCGACATGGCTAGAGGCGGTGACGGCATGGGCGCAAAGCGACACCCATGATTATCAATACCCAGATAAATTAGAGAAGTTTTCACAAGCCACGTTAATCGAGAAAACACCGAAAGGCACCGCACCGCAGCACGCCGTTTTCGAAGCGATTGAAGATTTCTTAAATAACCCTGCCGACTTGAAAGCTCCGTTATTGGCGCATGCGATTACCCATTGTCGAACTATGCTAGCCAAGGCTAAACAGCAGAAGCAGTGGTTGTCGTTTGATGACTTACTGACTCAGTTATCCGCGTCGATCGATGTCGATGAGCAATCCTTGCTGGTGGAAAGAATTCGCACCTTATACCCGGTAGCGATGATCGATGAATTCCAAGATACCGATCCACTGCAATACAGTATTTTTAGCCGAATCTATCTCGATAATCCGCAGTGCGGTTTGTTTATGATCGGTGACCCGAAGCAGGCGATTTATGGCTTCCGTGGCGCAGATATCTTTACCTATATCAAAGCGAGAAACCAAGTTAGTGCTCACTACACTTTAGGCACCAACTGGCGTTCAAGTGCGGATATGGTCAGTGCAGTAAACCAAGTGTTTATGAATTCAGACAGTCCGTTTATCTATGATCAAGACATTCCATTTTTGCCTGTTGCAGCCAGTCCATCGGCTGATAAGCGCCAATGGGTGATGAACGGAGAAACTCAGCACGCACTCACCTTTTGGCTACAAGAGGCTGAAGACAAGCCGTTACCAAAGGGCGAATATCACAAAGCCATGGCCGAGGCGACAGCGAGTCAAATTCAAACCATTCTGACCGCTTCTCAAAATCAACAAGCCTATTTTGATAACGGCAAAAAACAACATGCCGTGAATGCGGGTGATATTGCTGTCTTGGTTCGAACCGGCAGTGAAGGTCGTCTGATCAAGAACGCGCTGTCTGAGCAAGGCATTGCAAGTGTGTATTTGTCTAACCGAGACAGTGTATTCACCAGCTTGGTTGCGCAAGATATTCAACGCTTGCTGCAAGCGGTGCTGACACCTGAAAATGACCGTGCATTGCGCGCGAGTCTAGCCTCCGAGTTATTTGCTCTGGATGCGGCTTCATTGGATGAGCTTAATAACGATGAAGTGGTGTGGGAGAACGTCGTTAACGAATTTCGAGAATATCGTAAGTTGTGGCTACAGCGCGGCGTACTACCAATGCTGCGTAGCGTTATTAGTAAACGCCATCTCGCGGAACGCTTACTGGAAGAAGAAAATGGTGAGCGCTCACTCACTGATTTAATGCACATTGGCGAATTGTTGCAACAAGCAAGACAAGAACTCGACAGTGACTATGGCTTGTTGCGTTGGCTAGCAGAAGCGATTTCCGATGCTCAAAATGGTTTAGGCGGGAGTGAAGATGACATTCAGCGTCTTGAATCGGAGAGAAACTTGGTTCAAATCGTTACCATTCACAAGTCGAAAGGTTTGGAATATGACTTAGTATTCCTGCCATTTGTTGCGAGTTATCGAGAAGCGAGCGAGGGCAAATTCTACGACCATGATTCAGACACCACGGTGTTGGATATTACAGGTAGTGATAGTGCCTTAGCTCAAGCCGATAAAGAGCGACTCGCGGAAGACTTGCGTTTGATTTATGTAGCGCTGACTCGTGCGGTTTATGGCTGTTTCATTGGCATGGCACCACTGCGTAAAGGGCGTTCAACCAAAGAGCCGACCGGCGTGCATTTGAGTGCGATGGGCTATTTGGTTCAAAACGGTCAAGAGCAAGGTATTGCCGAATTGCATCAGGCTCTTGCAGCCATTGAGGGCAAGAACTCAAGTGTGCTGCTAGCCGAAACTCCAACCGCGCACGAGCAAGTGTTTGTACAGACAGAGCAAGTGAGCGAAGACTTACATGCGAACGAGCTAAAGGCTTCAATCGACAGGGCTTGGCGTATCACCAGTTACTCGGGGCTTTTAAAGCAAGGCAGTCACGGTGCGAGTCATGACGCCACGATTGAGGTATCTGGCTTTGATATTGACTCGGCTGATGAGCAGGATGAATCTGAGTTGATTGAACCTGAACGATCTATCTTTACGTTCCCACGTGGTGCTCGCCCAGGTACTTTCTTGCACACCTTGTTTGAGGAGGTTGAATTTACCGAGCCAGCAACCAGTGAACATAACACGCAAGTAATCACTCACTTATTAGAATCAGAGCAATATGAATTAGAGTGGCTACCTGTGCTTCAGCAACTGGTCGATACAGTGCTGAACACCGCATTAGACGGCAAGAACTTAAAGCTAAGCGAGAAAGACTCGACGCAACGTTTAGTTGAGATGGAATTCTTACTGCCGATCGAAGTGTTGGCGGCGTCTGAATTGAATCAAACCATTCAATATCATGATCCGTTATCGGCAAAAGCGGGCGACCTAGGTTTCCAAACCGTGCAAGGTATGTTGAAAGGCTTCATCGATTTGGTGTTCGAGCATCAAGGTAAATACTATGTTCTTGACTGGAAATCGAATCATTTAGGAGATGATGTTGCTGTCTACCATGGCGAAGCATTGAAATCGGCGATGGCTGACCACCGTTATGATCTGCAATATCAGATCTATGCGTTGGCATTGCATCGCTTTTTACGCAGCCGCGTTGCGGATTACAGTTATGAACAACATTTTGGTGGGGTTTATTACTTGTTCTTAAGAGGAATGGACGGTCAATCTCAACAAGGTATTTTCTCGGCGAAACCAACACTGGCTTTGCTCGATGAAATGGATCAATTGATTGACGGTAAAGTGATAGACAGACGTTCAGCACAATTGAATGACAATGAAACTGGACAGATGGGGCTTTTATAATGACAACAACGACCACTAATACCGGCATAGATACTGCGAACACAGCAAAGCCAGTTTCACTTATTCCTGAGCAACTGATGGATGTACTCCAGTTTCTTGCGGATAAGGGTTCTATTCGTCAGTTGGATTATCAATTTGCCCGTTTTCTTGCTCAGCAAGCCACGAGCTACCCTCAAGAGATCGGCTTTCTCGCGGGGGTAGTGAGCCATGAATTAGGCAAAGGACACATTTGTACTCAGCTTATACAGCAGCATACGACAGGCCCTGAACTAGCGGCAGATCTTGCTCAGTTACTTGGGTTATACGGTGAAACTGCACTGCAATTGAACCAAAAACTGTTGGGTATTGATTGGGTGGCTGTGCTTCAATCATCAAACTTAGTGGGAACGACCAACGATTGTGTTAAGCCTCTAATGTTCGATGGGCAGCGTGTCTATTTACAGCGTTATTGGAACTACGAAGTTGTGTTGGCTGAGACCTTAAACCGTTTAAGTAAGCCGGTAGAGTTCAATACTGAGCAGAAAAAAGCGCTGACTGAAACGCTCAATCTGCTTTTTGCACGTAGCTATCATTTTCTGTTTAACGCCTTAGCCAAGGCTGAAGCAAGCCAACAAACGTCTCAGGTATTACGCCAACAATTGGTGTGTGACCATCTTGATATTGTGAATGAGCAGGCTTTAGATTGGGGATCAATCGACCAAGCGATTGTACAAGCTAAGCAGGTGACGGACTTAGATGTGTTGGACGACTTGGTGCCGTTATCGGCATGTTTGAACTGGCAAAAAGTCGCGGCAGCGGTGGCGCTGAGTCGTCGTTTTGCGGTGATTTCTGGTGGGCCGGGTACTGGTAAAACAACCACGGTAACCAAATTACTGTCGGCGATGGTCGAGCAATCTCTCAGCCAAGGTAAAACACCAACGATTAAGCTAGTGGCACCAACGGGTAAAGCGGCGGCGCGTTTAACCGAGTCGATCGGTAAAGCAATTGAACAGCTGCCATTAGCGCCTGAAGTGAAAGCCAACATACCGACCGAATCGAGCACCTTACACAGATTACTCGGCGCGATTCCTAACCGTGCTGAGTTTAGGCATAACCGACGCAATCCACTCCACCTTGATATCTTGGTAGTGGATGAAGCTTCAATGGTTGATCTGTCGATGATGTATAAGCTGGTGGATGCACTTCCTGAGCACGCAAGGCTCATCTTATTGGGTGATAAAGACCAACTCGCTTCAGTAGAGGCAGGTGCTGTGCTCGGTGATATCTGTTCATTCAACTCTGCAGGGTACAGCACAGCGCAAGGCAATTTGATTGCAGAGATGACAGGTTTTGATGCGATAGCTAAACCAAGACAAGACAAAGCTGGAGCGGTGAATCCGCCTGCGATTGCGGATAGCTTGTGTATGCTGCAGAAGAGTTATCGTTTCGATGCGCGCTCCGGTATCGGTCAGCTGGCAAAAGCAATCAATAATGGTTCTGCGAATCAAGTAGACCAAATGTTTGCCAAAGGTTTTGGCGATATCGAAAACCACCCTCTGTCGAGTGACAGCTATAACCTGATGCTGCGTACTTTGGTTAACGAGTATGGTGCGTACCTCAATAGAATGAATGTGCCGTTGGAAGAGTTAGAAACTCAAGAAGCGAGAGCGAAATCGGTACTCGATTTGTTCAGCCAATGCCGACTGTTGTGTTCCATTCGTGAAGGGGATTTTGGTGTTAAAGGCCTCAACCACAGAATTGAAAGAGCACTGGCCGCAAGGCGTTTGGTGAGCCCTCATAATGATGAGCTGTGGTATCACGGACGTCCTGTTATGGTGACGCGAAATGATCATGGCTTGGGTTTGTACAATGGTGATATTGGTATCTGTATGCTTGAGGCGGGTTCTAGTCAACCTGACTTAACCCCTCGTTTGAAGGTCTATTTTGAGTTGCCCGATGGCAGCGTAAAAGCTGTGCTACCAAGCCGAGTGCCCGATCATGAAACGGCTTATGCAATGACAATACACAAATCTCAGGGTAGTGAATTTGATCTGACCTTAATGATCTTGCCGCCAGATTTCAGCCCTATTTTAACGCGGGAGCTTATCTATACAGGTATTACACGTGCGAAGAAACGACTGATGATGTTCAGCGATACAAATGTGTTGAAGCGTGGGATTAAGGTGAAAACAGAGCGAGTGAGTGGTTTAGGCAGTCGCTTAACGAATTAGTCGTTATGGACGGCTAGAGAAGGTTTTGAACTTAGGGCTAGACAAACACAAAGCAACCATCCTTGGTTGCTTTGAGCGTTATTAGGAATCAGAGCCTAAAAACGCTCGAGTAAACGATATGTGGTTTATCTTGTACTTTGCTTGGCAATTCAAAATAAACTCTTTTAGATTCTCGCTAACAGGGAACACGCAGTGTACGTCTAGCCCTTCTAAGAATTGGTTATCAGCCATATCCCAAAAACTTTGCAGCGAGTTACAAACAATGGTTCTCATATCAATGTTGCTCTTTTTGCTGTTTATATTAACGAGCAGAGCTAATGTTAGCGTGCTGGCCGTCAACGGGTATAGCAATCCGTGCAGTGACCACCTCAATGAGTTCGACATGACTATCGAGATGGCAATTCCAATAAAAACATTTGTTAAGATTATTAAAGCGTCTAAATTCTATACAATTATACGTGTGAGTGAAAGTGCATAGTTAATAAATCTCATATAGAAAACGATTACATTTGCAATTATTTTTCCTTTGAAGTGAGATTTTAGTCCAAAACTTTATTTACACATTTAACGCTAAGATTTTTGAGTTACGTTGATAGTTGTACAGCCCCTGTTTTTCCATCGGTAGCTCATCAACTCCGATCTCGTAAAACCCTTGTTCACGGAACCAATGCAGGCTATGTGTGGTTAAAACGAAAATTTGGTCGATATCACGAGACTTCGATTGATGACGCATGTAGTCCAGTAATATTTGCCCACGGTTTCCATCGCGATAGTCAGGGTGAATCGCCACACACGCCATCTCTGCCATGTGATCTTCCGGATACGCATATAGTGCAGCGCAACCAATAATCAGTCCGTCTTTTTCGATAATCGTAAAGCGGTGAATCTCTTGTTCCAATTGTTCTCTTGAGCGACGAACGAGAATGCCTTGTTCTTCCAAAGGACGAATAAGGTCAAATATGCCACCAATATCGTCAATCTGAGCTTGTCTTACTTGCTCGGCACTAGCCATGACCACTTGGGTTCCAATACCGTCAAAAGAGAACAACTCTTGGATTAATGCGCCATCTACCTTGTAGCTGATTAGATGACAACGAGGCACACCAGCTCGACAAGCGGAGATCGCTCCTTTCAAGAAGCGCAGTGTTCCTGTGCTCATGTCTTCGGCAGGATTTTGAGATTCCGTTAATCGTTCTAGAATTTGCTTGGCATCTTTAGGGAAGAGTTCGGCGAGTACAGTGCCGCTTTCATCTGTTACCCCTTGTTCGGAGCAGAAACCAATCAGTTTGTCGGCTTTTAAACGAATCGCAACTTGGGTGGCGACCTCTTCAGAAAGCAGATTAAAGCTTTCGCCTGTCACGGAACTAGCAATAGGGCCAAGCAGTACAATTGAACCTTGGTCAAGAGTGCGATTGATCCCTTCGATATCGATTCGACGAATACGCCCGCTATGGCAATAATCCGTACCGTCATCCACGCCAAGCGGTTGAGCCGTAATGAAGTTACCACTCATCACATTGAGTTGAGTGCCTGCCATCGGTGTGTTGTTTAAGCTCATTGAGAGGCGTGCGGTGATGGCAAGTTGAAGCTGTCCAGCAGCCTGCATAGCGACGCCCAAAGAATATTCATCAGTGACCCTAATATTCTTGTGATAAGGCGTATGGCAATCTTGCTTGGCGAGCAATTGGTTGATCTGCGGTCTTGCCCCGTGAACGAGAACAATCTTTACTCCAAGGCTGTGGAGCAAGGCTATATCACTAATAATGTTACCAAAGTTCCTGTCGGCAACGGCTTCGCCTCCCAGCATAATGACCATGGTTTTGCCACGGTGAGCATTTACGTAAGGGGTTGATTGTCTGAAACCTTTTACTAGCGCTGTACTTCTTAATTTCACAGAACAAGTCCATTTTGTTTATTTATTCGATAATTTAGCATTTAAATTCAAATGTAAACAACACCTTTTTGGAATAAAGCGCAAACTATTCTTATCTAGGCTTCAATATATAAACTGTCTCAGTGTAGAATGCGCATAGCATCCTTATGAGTAGTCACCGAATGCAACAAGCTCCAGCAACAAAGAACAAAATCGATGAGATAACCAAAGGTCTCTACAGCGAAGCTGATCAGCGCAATCAATCTAAGTTGAAGCGTAAGATCATTGAACGCTGTTTAATGGTTCTAGCCTTAGTGGGTTCGTTTGCGGTGGTTTCTTTGTTCGGCGATGTGCTTTCCCGAGTGCAAAATGCGGCGACGCCCGACAATCTGATATACGGCACTTGGATAGAGCAAGATGTTGCACATTATGCGACCGATGAGTTTGTTCTGAATGCTAATGGTGTGTCAGTTCGTGGGTCTGTTGTTTCGACGAGCTTTGACTTTGATGGAAACTACTTTGAATACAAGGCGGGTGATAAAACCTATCGTTTCCGCATGACCAATTCTGACAATACAGAAATGGTGCTCGATTCTGACAGTCACTACAATCCCATCTTCCGCCTTAAGGGCCATATCGATAACTCCGTCCGATAGGTTATCTTCTTGTAAACTCTTACAATCTAAGATTGTGTTATCTGACTGTTTTTGTCATCCTCGATGCATAGAATTTTTAGGATGACTCTTGTGATTAAAAAATGGCTTCCCCTTGTCGCTGCCTCTTTGTTATTTGGCTGTGCTCAACCCACTGATCTTGCTCAGCAACACCTTGATGACGAATTTCCTCGCACCTTGAATAAGGTCGATCAGGTTGAATCCAATAAACCAAGAGACTACACCGCATTTGCAGAACAAGCTGAGATGGTGGTTTCTAAATCCCCTTCGATGGCTAAAATCTATGAGCCGCTTTATCAACAACTCAATGAGTGGGCGATGCTGAGTGGAGATCCAAGCGAGCTAGCGAATTTTGGCGTTCAAACCGCTCAACTAGGTGGTGGTGATAAACAAGGCAATGTTTTGTTCACGGGCTACTTTTCTCCTGTGATGGAGCTGCACCACGAAGCGAATGAAGAATACCGTTACCCTGTTTACGGGCTTCCTGAGTGTGGCAAAGAGTGTCCAACACGCGAAGAGATTTACAACGGCGCATTAGAAGGTCAAGGCCTTGAGTTAGGTTATTCAGCAAACCGCATCGACCCATTTATGATGGAAGTGCAGGGCAGTGGATTTGTGCACTTCGGTGATGATGACACGCTGCAGTATTTCGCCTACGCGGGTAAGAATAATAAAGCTTATGTGAGCATTGGCCGTGTTCTGATTGAACGAGGCTTAGTTCCACGCGAAAAAATGTCGCTAAAAGCAATCAAAGAGTGGGTATTGGCAAACGATCCTGAAGTAGTGAAAGAGCTGCTTGAGCAAAACCCTTCTTTCGTTTTCTTTGAAGCGAGAGACGACCTATCGGTAATGGGCAGCGCGGGCATTCCTCTATTACCGATGGCGGCGGTTGCGGGCGATCGCTCTATCTTGCCTATGGGGACGCCGATTCTTGCTGAGGTTCCACTACTGAATGCTGATGGTACTTGGAGCGGTGCTCACCAACTAAGACTGTTACTGGTTTTAGATACGGGCGGCGCGGTTAAGCAAAACCATTTGGACCTTTACCACGGTATGGGCCCACGAGCGGGTACCGAAGCGGGTCATTACAAGCATTTTGGTCGTGTGTGGAAGCTCGGCTTAGATGGCAGCGCAACCGAAGCGCCTTGGGCTTTGCCTCCTGAAAAGGTTGAGTAAGCGACAATAAAATAGGGCATTGAAAGCGAATCGCTAATCCCCTAGACTTTTTATTCAAGAGTGCGTATAAAACGCACTCTTTTCTTTTTCTCAGAAATAAATTGGCGGCAACAATGCGTGAATTGACCACTCCAGCTTCAGAAAACTATGACCAACGATTTGGTGGCACCCGTCGCCTATATGGCAATAGTGAAGTCGACATACTTAGAGCAGCACACGTGTGTGTGATCGGTATTGGTGGTGTCGGTTCATGGGCGGTTGAAGCGCTTGCTCGTACTGGTTTAGGTGAGCTGACTTTGATCGATATGGATGATGTGTGTGTGACCAACATCAACCGTCAGATCCACGCAATGTCGGGTACCGTTGGTAAAAGCAAAATTGAAGTGATGGCAGAGCGCGTTAAGCTGATTAACCCTGAGTGTAAAGTTAACCTGATTGACGACTTCATCGGCCCAGACAATCAGGCTGAATACCTGTCGAAAGAGTTCGACTTTGTATTAGATGCGATTGACAGCATGAAAGCTAAGGCTTCACTGTTGGCATATTGTCGTAGCAACAAAATTAAGGTGATCACCACTGGTGGTGCGGGTGGTCAAATCGATCCGACTCAAATCAAAGTGGCTGATCTGACGAAGACGATTCAAGATCCGCTCGCGAAGAAGCTAAAAGATACCCTTCGTCGTCATCATAATTTCCCTAAGAATCCAGCACGTAAGTTTGGTATCGATTGTGTGTTCTCAACTGAACAGCTGAAATACCCTCAAGCTGACGGCAGTGTCTGTGCTGCGAAAGCGACAGCAGAAGGTCCAAAACGTATGGATTGTGCGACGGGTTTTGGTGCGGCAACAGTTGTAACGGCGACGTTTGGTTTTGTAGCTGTTTCGCGTATCGTTGAAAAGCTGATTCAAAAGCACGCTAAGTAACGTCTTTTACTCAATTAACAATCGACTGGATATTAAAATGACCACATTCCCAAGCTCTCCATTCGGCACTGAAATTACCAGTGATGATATCGTCGCGAAGATGCAGACATTCAGCGGCTGGGAAGACCGTTATCGCCAAGTGATTCAATGGGGTAAGAAACTGCCAACGATGCCTGATGAACTGAAAAGTGAGCAGGTGATTGTCTCTGGCTGTGAAAGCCAAGTGTGGTTGGTTTCTCAAAATATCGACGGTGTTTGGCACTTTTGTGCTGATTCTGATGCTCGTATTGTGCGCGGTCTGATTGCATTAGTGATGGCTGCGTATGATGGAAAAACATCAGAGCAGGTTCAAGCGTTCGATATTGATGGTTACTTTGAACAAATCGGTCTAATTACCCACCTTAGCCCATCTCGCGGTAATGGATTAAAAGCGATTGTTGCTCAAATCCAAGAGCTAAGTGCTTAATATCTCCTTGATACACAGAAGCAAAAAGGGTTGACGTTAAACGCCAACCCTAAGTAATTTCGCTACTCCCTAAAGCATATCAACGGCTTTTTCTATCGCCGCTACGAGCTTTTCAACATCATCCATGTTGTTGTAAATACCAAATGAAATTCGAACCGTTCCTTTCACATTAAGTGCATCCATTAATGGGTGAGCACAATGATGTCCTGCACGTACTGCGATACCTTGCTGATCCAGTAGAGTCGCTATATCTTGATGGTGAACACCATCCATAACAAAAGTAATCACACTTGCGTTAGGTTGATACCCTAAAATCTGAATGTCATCCAGTTTACTGAGAGCAAGATAAGTCTCGTGTTGTAGTTGGTGGATATGATTTTCGACATCTTGTTGTACAAAACCACTTAACCATTCTATTGCGGTGCTTAGTGCTATGGCTCCTGCCACATTTGGCGTGCCCGCTTCGAATTTGCCAGGCAGTTCTGAAAAAGTAGTGCCAGAGAAAGAGACGCGCTCGACCATTTTGCCACCACCATGCCAAGGTGGCATCGCTTCTAACAATTCAAGCTTGCCGTAAAGCACACCGATGCCCGCAGGGGCATAGAGCTTGTGTCCAGAGAATACGTAGAAATCCGCACCTAAAGCTGCAACATCAATAGGCTCATGGACGATGCCTTGCGCGCCATCGACCACAACAATCGCATTCATCTTGTGTGCTTTTTCTATGACAGCTTCAATTGGCTGACGAGAACCCGTTACGTTGGTTACCTGAGCTAATGCAACAATCTTGGTTCGTTCATTTAAAAGCGTATCAAACGCGACTAGGTCAAATTCGCAATCCGGTGTCATCGGTACTTTAACGACTTTAGCCCCGGTTTGTTCTGCCACAATTTGCCAAGGAACTATGTTAGCGTGATGCTCCATTTCACTCACTAAGATCTCATCGCCAGGCTGAAGAATACTTCTTGCGTAAGTTTGAGCAATTAAATTGAGCGCTTCGGTTGCACCGCGAGTCCAGATGATCTCTTTTGAAGAGCTTGCACCGATAAACTGAGCGACCTTATCTCTGGCAGCTTCAAACTGACTGGTCGCGTTCGCTGTTAAGCTATGGCTACCACGGTGAACATTGGCATTTTGTTTGGAGTAATATTGGCTAATGGCATCAATAACTACCTGAGGTTTTTGTGTCGTTGCCGCGCTGTCTAAGTAAATCAATGGTTGTTGATTGATGGTTTGTGATAGCGCAGGAAACTGCTCTCGGATGTGATTGATATCAAGCATCTATTCTTACCTAAAATCTTGGAAATTGGTGCCAGCGTTATGCTTAGCGGTATTGTTATTTTATCGCGACTTGTTGACCGTTGCTGACTAATCTTGATGATTCCAGCTATTTTCTTGCTCTTTGACCTGATTGAACAGCTTTTGGTTAACAGGAACTTCTATCTGATGTTTAAGCGCTGTTTTTATTAGGTGTCCAGTGATGAAGTCGATCTCTGTCTTGCGTTGGTAAAACATATCCTGCTTCATGGATGAGTTGTTCTGCGCCGTGGCTTGGATGACCTGCTTGACACTTGCTTCTAATCCGTCGAATGAACAAGCGATCTCTTCGGCCTGCATAACTTGTGTGAGCTCTTCAACGATAGAACTTAAAATACCCTCAAACCTTTGGTCTGCAAGTTCACCATTCTTGATTTGTTCCAACCCAGTAAGTGGATTGATAGCACAATTGATGGCGAGTTTAGCCCAAAGCGCGGTTTCTATTTGTGGGTTCCAACTCACAGTGGGGAGAGCATCATCCAATACATCAACCAAAAACGTGCACTGTTGACCCGTTTGGTTAAAAGCACCCAACTGGGTTTGTCCTATTCCTGTATGAGATACACTATTACGATCAGGTTTGAATGCTGCTTGGGTCGTGGTTGCCAATACTATCGGGTGAGCATTAATTTGAGTGGCAATGTTGTCGACCGCGCCCATTCCGTTATGCATGAACATGAGAATGGTGTCAGAGTCGAGATATTGAAGTAACGGAGTGGTGGCTTCTTCTACTTGCCAAGCCTTGACTGTGAAGATAACCAGATCACTCGCGGCTAATCGTTCGATATTGTTGTTACTGATAGGGAGAGAGGGTTGTCCATCAAGTGATAGCTCAATGGAGTGGTCGGAAGAACGGCTCCACAAAGAGACATTATGACCAGCTTGAAGCAGTTTTATTGCCCATAAAGAGCCGATAGCACCAGGCCCAACAATCGTGATATTCACAGCAATACCGAGATAAGAAAATGATGCTGCAAGGATAACGAGGCCATAAATGAAAGCAATAAAAAATGGCACCGAGGGTGCCATTTAGGAAATTTTGTCAGAGGTTCGATTAGAACTTGTACGTCGCTGCAAAGTAGTGAGCTGCGCCAGACGTAGAGAAGCGACCATTTTCAGGAGCTGCATTATCGAAATAAGCTCCGTCTTGTAGGCCATAAACATTGCTGTAAAGTTTTAGACCATAACCTACTGCGTAGTTCTTGTAGTGCCAGTAAATACCATTGTACATTGCACCGCCGTGACCTGATAGGTTATCAGCAGTATCGTCCATACCGAATTCGTAATCTAGGTAGCCTTGGTATGAGATGAAAGAACCGTTTTCAAAGTTAATAAATGGTTTAAACCAGTTAGTCGAGATCTGGTAACCATTCCACTCATGCGATGTTAGTTCGTGGCGTGCATATAGGTTGAATTGCATTTTGCCAAACCAAGGCACCATGATGTCAGAACCGATACCCCATTTAGTAGTATAGCCATTATCACCACCATCAATGATGTTTTCGCTGGCAATGTAGAGCTCTTGTAGCGGACCAAAAGATAAATCAACACCTGTCGCTGCATCCAGTGACATACGTGGGTTAAACTTCATAAACAGACGGTCAGCACCATCTTTAGCGCTCGTTGAGTTATTTGTTGGGTTAAATAGATCAACGTAGCCATAAAGATCGAAAATTCCAGAACGACCGCCAAATTCCATTTCTAGGTAAGTGTGGTCGATATCTCCTGGCTTTTCATCAAGCACATGCATGATATTAAACTGCATCCATGAATAGTCGTTACTACGAACACCCTCTGAATAATCAGCTGCGATTGCAGGAGCTGAAGTTGCAGCAAGTAGACCAAGAGTTAAAAGTGATTTACGCATAATGGAACTCTCTATGTTTAAAATAAGTGACCCGAAAACTGGTAAGTATTTACGTCGTCCGAATGCAGAGCATAATAGCGATTTTGTTCTCAAATAAAAGTGAGACAGAGTGAAAATTGCAATTATTAAGGTGAGATCGATCACACTAATGATCTAAATGATGGAACTTTACGGTGGCAATGCATCCTGATGCACCTCTAATTCTATTGATTTTGTGAAATTGGATTATTTTGTAGATAAATTGGTGAATAACCGCTCTAAGCAAACGATTATACTAAATAGAGTGATATGCATATCAAAATCAACAGTATTCATTTCTAAGCGTTTTCTCTTTAAAAATGACTCATTCAAACCTCCTTTCAATCTTGTCTTTGATCTATTTTTGACCAACTGCGTAATGATGTTGGAATCAATTGATGAACAACTCATGTGATAAGTGACTAGGACCTTGAACCTAGCTACTTTTTGAATCACGGAGAATTAAAGACAGTTCACTGCACTAGGTTTTGAGACAATTTTTAAAGGTTAGTTATTGGACTAATCATTTGTGTGACGAACTGGTCTAACTTTTTTGGAGAGAAGACCGATGAAATATTCACCAATACTCGCGGTAGCGATTTCAGCCCTATTTATTGTTGGGTGTGATGACGACGATGAATCAACAACTCAACTACAAGCTGTACATGCATCGCCAGATGCCCCGTTGGCTAACGTTATAGTAAATAGTCAGGCTCGTTGGAGCGATGTTGATTATGCTCAAGCATCCGGATATGCCTCAGTAGATCAAGGCCAAACCACTCTGCAAGTCGATGTCCAACTCCCAGGTGACGCAGTAGCGACTGTGATTCCGCCAAGCCAATTCGATTTGAGCGGTGATCTAGATTACACCGTAATGGTGGTCGGCGATGCTGATGGTTCTAATAACCCGGTTGAGGCTTTAGTTGTTACAAGGCCTGCTGAGGGAACGGCAACAAGTTCAAGTTTAGATGTGCAAGTTGTTCACGCGGCAACAGGGGTTGGAGATGTGAACTTATATGTAACGGCACCGAATGACCCATTGGGCGCTCCGCTTGGTACTCTCGGTTATAAGGACTTTACTGACGTACTCAATATCCCAGCAGGGCAATACCGAGTGAGATTAGAAACCGTGAGCGGTAGTGCTATTGCTTTTGACTCTGGAGAAATCACTCTTTCTGGCGGTAGCGAGCTAACGATTGCAGCGGTATCAAGAGCTGACTCAAACAGTGTATCTCCGGTGAAGTTGATGGTGATGGATGGTCAGGGTTCATCTTTAATCTACGATATGGCAGAAAAGGCAGAAGTGAGAGTGGGGCATTTGGTTGATGGTGCACCAGCTGTAGATGTATTTGTTAATTCTTCTAAGTTTGCTCCTCTTGATGGTTTAATGTTTAACGAAATTCGCGGTTTCTTAGATTTAGCAGCAGACAGTTATGATATTGATATATACGAAACGGGAACGACGTCTCCGTCATTTATTGATGTTGATGGATTAGCTGTATTTGCTGGCATGGATTACAGCATCTATGCGGTAGGGACAGTAAGTCCACTGAATTTGGAACCTTTGGTTGTTCCTGAAAACCGTCGTCCGGTTGCGACCAGTGCGGTGTTAAACATTACCCACGCCGCTGCTAACCCAATTGCGGCATCGGTGGATATCTACTTAACAGAAAACGCGGGGATCTCTGGTAGCACTCCGGCGCTAAGTGATGTGAAATTCAGAGATTATGCGAATGGCATTTATGTTGCGGCGGGGTCTTACTTTGTGACGATTACTGTAGCGGGTCAGCCGTCAGTTGTGGCTATCGACTCTGCGCCCGCAACCTTAGCTGATGGTGTGGTGTATCAAGTCGTGGCGATTGATGATTCGATGGGTACGGGTTTTAACCTAATTGTCAGTGAAACAACAGACTAGATCTGAAGACAGGACGTAGAAGAGGGTAGATCAATGCTACCCTCTTCTTATTTGTTTTCTTTGACTCTATTCTTGGTTGGTTTTTGCTTTTTCCAGTAAATCTGTGAAAAAGTGGCGCAACGAATAGAGCATGATCAAACTTGGAATCACCATAAGTGCGGTTAGTATAAAGAAGGTTGACCAATCATTGAGGTAATCAACCAACTCACCACTGAATGAAGCCAGCGTTGTTCGACCGAAATTCCCCAACGATGCTAACAAGGCATACTGTGTCGCTGAGAAAGCTTGCCCGGTTAATAGTGTTAAGAAAGAGACAAACGCTACGGTTGAAAACGCAGTTGTAAAGTTATCGACAATGATGGTTGCCAAGAACAAGGTTTCACTCGGGCCAGTGTGAGCGATCCACGCAAACATTAGATTACTGGCCGCCATTGCCACACCGCCGATCATCAGTCCGCGTACAATACCGAATTTCACATTGAAGACACTGCCTACCAAAGTGAAGAATATCGTCGCGCCCCAGCCAATTAACTTGGAGTAATGACCGATCTGTTCATTACTGAAACCTATCTCTTTATAGAAGGTGATCGACATGCGACCTAGGAAGGCTTCACCTATCTTAAATAGGAACACAAACAGCAATAGAGTAATGGCAACTTGAACTCCGTTTCTTTTGAAGAAATCATAAAATGGTTCAATTACCGTCACACTGAACCAAGCGACAAGCTTTGAGCCGACCACTTTATTGTGTCGCTGTTGTGCTTGTTCTTGTAGGGCTTCACGTTGTGTATTTGGCTCTCCGACAAAAAGAGTAAACAGCATTAATACAACAACGACACCTGCCATTCCGTAATACACGCCATTCCAACCGATTGAGTCTGCATTAATAAAGGCAAGGTAGCCTGGTAGTGAATACCCCGTCCACCACCCAATTACGGCCATTGCGGAAGCTTGCGGCAGTTTTGATGCTTCGGATTTTGGGAAGGTATCAATACGAAATGCATCAATCGCGATGTCTTGCGTGGCTGAGGCAATGGCAATAGCGAGCGCCAACATTGAGGTAAACGCCAAATTCTCTGCGGGATTGACGCCTGCGATGAATAAGGTGCCGATTAAAACAATGGTTTGGCAGAAAAAGATCCAACTGCGGCGCTGGCCGAGTATTGCGTGAAGCACCGGCAGTTTTACTCGGTCTACCAATGGTGCCCATAAAAAGTTAATCGCATACACGGCAAACACACTACCAAAGTAGCCAATGGCAGCACGCGTTAAACCTGCATCTTTTAGCCAGCCAGACATGTTGGATCCAATAAGAACCCATGGGAAGCCACTCGAACAGCCGAGCATAAACACCCAAAGTAGACGTTTATCTAGGTAGCTGCGAAAAGTCTGCATCCAAGAAAGAGAGGGAGTGCCTGATGACATAGGGCGTCCTTGTATAGAAAAACGCCCTTAAGAAATAAGGGCGTTACATTGGATTACTTAAGAAGGGTCACTTTAGTGATGACGATTGGGTCGACTGGGATGTCTGACATGCGGCCCATTCGCTTGGTTGGAATGGTTGCCATCTTTTGAACAACATCAAAACCTTCAGTTACTTTGCCAAATACAGCGTAGCCTGGGTTACCACCTTTTGCGTTCAAGAAATCATTATCAGAGAAGTTAATGAAGAACTGGCGAGTTGCAGAATCTGGCGCATTAGTACGAGCCATAGCGATTGTTGCTGTATCGTTCTTCAGGCCGTTGCTGCCTTCATTCTTGATAGGAGCATAAGTCGCTTGTTGATTCATGTCTTGATCGAAGCCGCCACCTTGTGCCATGAAACCAGGGATAACACGGTGGAAGATAGTGCCTTCGTAGCTGCCGTCTGCAACGTATTTTAGGAAGTTCTCCGCGCTAACCGGTGCTTGTTCTTGGTTAAGCTCAATAGTGAAGTCGCCTAATGTTGTTTCCACGTTTACTTTAGGACCAGCCCAAACGCTCACGCTCACTAGCATTAATGCGATAGAAGATAAAATACGACCCATTAGAAACGTTCCTTCATGTAAGTTTGTAGCTCTTGGTCGTTAGCGATCTCAGTAAGAACCAAGTTGATCACGTCATTAAGAACCATAGAGATGTCGTCGTTAGATGCACTCAATGCACCAGTGCGTGTTGCAGTGCCGTTGAATGTTTTAACTAGTTTGCCTTCAGGCGTTTCAGCGGTAACTTCAAGCGTTACTTTACCGTCCATTTTGTTTTCCATAATGGTGTGCTCTACGGTAACGAGTGCTTCTTGAATCTCTAAAACAATCGAGTTTTCACTGTTTACGCTCGCACGAAAACCTTGAGACTCTAACTGCTGTGCAACAGCATTTTCTAGAGAAATACGCATGTTTTGCTTAGCGTGAATTGGCTGAATGTTTGAACGGCCACTATCAACCAATGCAACATATTGAGCGGCACGAACATCTTTACTGGTTAGTGTGTATGTTTTGCCTTGTACAAGGTTGCTTGAGCTTAGTGAAGCTTCTGGCATTACATTGATCTGTTCTTGCTGAGGGGCTGAACATGCTGTCAAAGCCATAATAGAAGCAGCCAAAATCAGTTTTTTCATTCCTTTATCCTTTCTAAATTCACACCAGAAGCTCGGTATCTTAAATTCTTGTGAAGTCGTTTCTGCTTATTTATTAAAATTCGCAGGTTCTCTTGTTGCTTGTAATATCTCAAATTTTTGGTTTAGTTCAAGCGTTTCAACGTTAGCTTCACCAAATAATCTTGCTAGTTTGACATCGTATCCGAGGTGTCGGTTGCCAATAACAATTAATTTGCCTCCATTGCTTAGAACATGCTTTGCATCACAGAACATTTGCCACGCAATGTGATCCGTAATCGCTTGTTGCTGATGGAATGGAGGATTACACATCACTAAGTAGGTGCTGTTTTTCTTGAAGCCATCTAAACAGTTGTTGGCGATGAACTGGAAGTTGCCTTCTTCACCAAGGTTATCTTTGACGTTTTGGCGCGCCGATTCCACCGCCATAAAGCTTTCATCCACACAGGTGATACGGGCTTGTGGGTTCAATTGCCCTGCTTTTACACTCAATACACCGTTGCCACAACCAAGATCGATGATATGACGTAGCTCAGGATCTTGAGGGATGTGCTCTAGCATATAGCGAGCGCCTTGATCGAGTGCTTCCCCTGAGTAAACATTTGGTAAATTTTTCAGGCGGATATCTTCACCGTCTACATCCCATTCAACAAAAGGCTCTACCGTTTGAATTGGCTGGCAGTTTGGAGATGAGAAGACTAAGCGGTGTTTTTTCTTCGCTAGTGATGTTTTGGTTTCGCCTAGGTATTTTTCGAACAGGTTAAGCGTAGAGGTGTGAATCTCTTTTACCTTGTTGACGCCGATCACTTGGCAGCCTTCAGGCAATGCTTGGCGTAGCTGACTCAATTGCCAGATTAGGTGACGATTTGTTTTTGGCAGCTGCATGATCACAAGATCGATACCGTGTGGGATATCATCCATCGTGTTCAAGAAGTTCACTCGGTTACTTTGATTGCGCTGCAAGTTTTTCAGGGCACCACGGTGAGAGATAAATGAGTCGCTCATCATAGTGACATCATGATCTTTCGAGAACCAAGCGGATAGGGCACCGAAGCTGTCGTTCATGATCAGGATGTGTTTGCCAGGTTCGAGGTTCATCTCTTCAACATGACTGATCAGGTATTCGTCGCCCGCATCCCAAGCTTGAAGGGTTTCATTTGAACGTTTCGGGAAACGATGTAAGGTTAAAGTTCTATCGTGAAGGGTAAGTTCGGTTTTCATTGCTTGAGATACTTATGTAAGAAATAACAAAGATATTGTCTCAAATGCAGGCTGAACAAGATAGAAAAAACTCAACCAAACCTACGCCATTCGCTATCAAATACTCAGACAGTCGACCGCTTAGGGTTTATACTCATCCCACGGATAATGCCAATACGTTATTAAGGAATCACAATGATCCAAGAAGTTATCGAAACAAAATTGCACAATGAGTTTTCACCAAGTCATTTAAACGTGGTTAATGAGAGCTATATGCACAATGTTCCGGCCGGTTCTGAGAGTCATTTTAAAGTGATTGTTGTCAGTGATGTGTTTGAAGGATTGCGTCTTATTGCTCGTCATCGAGCGGTAAATAAAGCTCTTTCAGAAGAGCTAGCGAATAATATTCACGCACTGTCCATTCACACTTATACAAAAGATGAATGGATGAAGCAGCTCGATAACGTGCCAGACAGCCCTATGTGTATGGGTGGTGGCAAGTAACACAGCGAGCATATTGACAAAAGGTGGTGATGCCGCCTTTTTTGTCGCCAAACCTATGTGTTTTTCGTTGTTATATCACTCAAACTGATGGCAATTTGAACGACTAAAAATACCTACAATGAGTAATGTTTTTATTAACAGTGTTTCAACATAACTCGTAAAATATTAGTTTGTGACAGAGTATTAATCTCTTGTTTAAAACACGATTCAAAAGCCAATCTATCTGTGCGGCTCGTCAAATTTATACATATTTGAGAGTCCATATGCTTCAAATCTCACCAAATAAAGGCCGTATTCAAGTTATTGGTCATGGCATCAAGTTGTCAAAAAATGCTAGAATACGGCACCTGATAAATCTCACATAATATTTGTGATGGGTTTATTAATGTAATGTTGCGATTTTGGTATCTCAAATTTACCAAAACCGGACACTGTAATGTCGTGTCTAAGGGCGATTTTAAAACGTCCCGAATTTACGCAATTAAAAGAATCTTTTTCCCGATAAAGTAGTGCAAGTGCGTATGATTACAATAAAGAAGGGTTTGGATCTTCCTATCGCAGGAACTCCATCCCAGGTGATTAATGATGGTAAGTCCATCACTAAAGTCGCCTTGCTAGGCGAAGAGTACGTTGGTATGCGTCCTACGATGCATGCTCGCGTTGGTGATGAAGTGAAGAAAGGCCAAGTTCTTTTTGCAGATAAAAAGAACCCAGGTGTTGTATTTACTTCTCCAGCAAGCGGTAAAGTTATTGAAGTGAACCGTGGTGCTAAGCGTGTTCTTCAATCAGTAGTGATTGAAGTAGCAGGCAATGAGCAAATCACGTTCAATAGCTATGAAGCTAACCAACTAGTAGGCCTTGACCGTGAAACGGTTAAAGCTCAGTTAGTTGAGTCTGGCGCATGGACCGCTTTGCGAACTCGTCCGTTCAGCAAGGTTCCAGCAGTTGATTCTGAAACTCAGGCTATTTTCGTTACTGCTATGGATACTAATCCGCTAGCAGCTGAGCCAGAATTAATCATTAACGAGCAGTCTGATGCTTTCGTTGCTGGTTTAGATCTTCTTTCAACTCTGACTAACGGTAAAGTGTACGTTTGTAAAAAAGGTACTAGCTTACCTCGTTCAGCTCAGTCTAACGTTGAAGAACATGTTTTTGATGGCCCACACCCTGCAGGTCTTGCAGGCACGCATATGCATTACCTATATCCGGTAAATGCACAAAATGTAGCGTGGAGCATTAACTACCAAGATGTTATCGCATTCGGTAAGCTTTTCCTTACTGGTGAGATTTACTCTGAGCGTGTTGTTTCTCTGGCTGGTCCAGTGGTGAACAACCCACGTCTAGTTCGTACTCAAATTGGTGCTAGCCTTGAAGAGTTGACAGACAGCGAGTTAATGCCAGGCGAAGTTCGTGTGATTTCTGGTTCTGTACTTACGGGTACTGAAGCAACAGGTCCACATGCTTTCCTTGGTCGTTACCATCAGCAAGTTTCTGTTCTACGTGAAGGTCGTGATAAAGAGCTATTCGGCTGGGCTATGCCTGGTAAGAACAAGTTCTCTGTTACTCGTTCATTCCTTGGTCACCTGTTTAAAGGTCAGTTGTTCAACATGACAACGACAACAAACGGTAGTGACCGCTCAATGGTTCCAATTGGTAACTACGAGCGCGTAATGCCTCTAGATATGGAACCTACATTGCTGCTTCGTGATCTATGTGCAGGCGACATTGATAGTGCTCAAGCACTAGGTGCGCTAGAGCTAGACGAAGAAGATGTAGCATTGTGTACCTTTGTATGTCCAGGTAAGTACGAGTACGGTCAACTACTTCGTGAATGCCTAGATACGATTGAGAAGGAAGGGTAATTTTCATGGGCCTTAAAAAGTTTCTTGAAGACATCGAGCATCATTTTGAGCCAGGTGGTAAACACGAGAAGTGGTTTGCGCTTTACGAAGCAGCAGCGACAGTGTTCTACACGCCAGGTCTTATTACAAAGAAAAGCTCGCACGTTCGTGATAGCGTTGATTTAAAACGTATCATGATCATGGTTTGGTTCGCGGTATTCCCAGCAATGTTCTGGGGTATGTACAACGCGGGTGGCCAAGCTATCGCAGCACTTAACCATATGTATGCAGGTGCTGAACTAGCATCTGTTATCAGTGGTAACTGGCACTACTGGCTAACCGAAATGCTTGGAGCCTCCTTAGGAGCCGATGCAGGTGTTGGCAGCAAGATGCTACTTGGTGCGACTTACTTCCTACCTATCTACGCAACGGTATTCATCGTTGGTGGTTTCTGGGAAGTTCTGTTCTGTATGGTGCGTAAGCACGAAGTAAACGAAGGTTTCTTTGTTACTTCTATCTTATTCGCGCTTATCGTTCCGCCAACACTTCCTCTATGGCAAGCAGCACTAGGTATTACCTTCGGTGTTGTAGTCGCTAAAGAGATCTTCGGTGGTACGGGTCGTAACTTCCTGAACCCTGCACTTGCTGGCCGTGCGTTCCTATTCTTTGCATACCCTGCACAGATTTCAGGTGACGTAGTTTGGACTGCTGCAGATGGTTTCTCTGGTGCAACTGCTCTTAGCCAATGGGCTCAAGGCGGCGGTAGCGCACTAATGAACGTAACATCTGGTGAAGCAATCACTTGGATGGACGCATTCATTGGTAACATCCCAGGTTCTATCGGTGAAGTATCGACTCTAGCACTTATGATCGGTGCTGCGATGATCGTTTACATGCGTATCGCTTCATGGCGAATCATTGCTGGTGTAATGATCGGTATGATTGCTGTGTCTACGCTGTTTAACGTGATCGGTTCTGATACTAACGCAATGTTCAGCATGCCTTGGCACTGGCACCTAGTTCTAGGTGGCTTCGCATTCGGTATGTTCTTCATGGCGACTGACCCAGTATCAGCTTCATTTACCAACAAAGGTAAGTGGTGGTACGGCATCCTAATCGGCGCAATGTGTGTAATGATTCGTGTAGTTAACCCTGCATACCCAGAAGGCATGATGCTTGCGATTCTATTCGCAAACCTATTTGCTCCTCTGTTTGACCACGTTGTAATCGAGAAGAACATTAAGCGGAGACTAGCGCGCTATGGCAAGTAATAACGATAGCATTAAAAAGACGCTGTTTGTTGTTATCGCATTGAGCCTAGTGTGCTCAATCATCGTTTCAACAGCTGCAGTTGTTCTTAAACCTAAGCAACAAGCTAACGCGGTTCTAGATCAGCAAACTAAGATCCTTGAAGTTGCGGGCATTGAACTTGCGGGTAATATCCCTGAACTGTACGCAGAGAACATTGAACCTCGTCTAGTTGATTTCGCTACTGGCGATTTCGTTGACGGCGATGCTGCTGCATACGACCAACGTAAAGCGGCAAAAGATCCAGCTCAGTCAATCAAGCTTTCAGCTGAAGATGACATCGCTAAGATCCTTCGTCGTGCTAACACGGGTACTGTATACCTTGTGAAAGATGGCGCTGAAACTTCTAAAGTTATCATCCCTGTTCACGGTAACGGTCTATGGTCAATGATGTACGCATTCGTTGCGGTAGAAACTGATGGCAACACAGTTTCTGGTATCACTTACTACGAGCAAGGTGAAACTCCTGGACTTGGTGGTGAAGTTGAGAACCCATCTTGGCGTGCTCAATTCGTTGGTAAGAAATTATTCGACGAAAACCACAAACCTGCTATTCAGGTTGTTAAAGGTGGCGCTCCTCAAGGTTCTGAGCACGGTGTAGATGGCCTTTCTGGTGCAACACTGACTAGCGTTGGTGTTCAACATACATTTGACTTCTGGTTAGGTGATATGGGCTTTGGTCCGTTCCTAGCAAAAGTTCGTGACGGAGGTCTGAACTAATGTCTAGTGCAAAAGAAATTAAAAAGAGCATCTTAGCGCCGGTGTTGGACAACAACCCAATCGCGCTACAGGTTCTTGGTGTGTGTTCTGCTCTTGCGGTAACCACTAAGCTAGAAACAGCATTTGTTATGACTATCGCGGTAATGTTCGTTACTGCTCTGTCTAACTTCTTCGTTTCTTTGATCCGTAACCACATTCCTAACAGTGTGCGTATCATCGTTCAGATGGCAATTATCGCATCACTAGTAATCGTGGTAGACCAAGTGCTTAAAGCATACCTATACGATATCTCTAAGCAGCTATCTGTATTCGTAGGCCTAATCATTACTAACTGTATTGTAATGGGTCGTGCTGAAGCATTCGCAATGAAGTCTGCGCCAATCCCATCTCTAATCGATGGTCTTGGTAACGGTCTTGGTTACGGTTTCGTTCTTATCACTGTTGGTTTCTTCCGTGAGCTTCTAGGCTCTGGCAAACTATTTGGTATGGAAGTACTACCTCTAGTGAGCAACGGTGGTTGGTATCAGCCAAACGGCTTGATGCTTCTAGCACCTTCTGCATTCTTCCTAATTGGTTTCTTGATTTGGGCAATTCGTGTGTTCAAACCAGAACAAGTAGAAGCGAAGGGGTAAGGTAGTCATGGAACATTATATTAGTCTGCTAGTTAAATCGATTTTCATCGAAAACATGGCGCTTTCTTTCTTCCTAGGTATGTGTACATTCCTAGCGGTATCTAAGAAAGTTAAAACTTCTTTTGGTCTTGGTGTTGCGGTAGTTGTAGTACTTACAATCGCTGTTCCTGTAAACAACCTTGTTTACACACACATCCTGAAAGAAAACGCGCTTGTTGAAGGTGTCGATTTAAGTTTCCTTAACTTCATCGCATTCATCGGTGTTATCGCGGCACTTGTACAAATCCTAGAGATGGTTCTAGACCGTTTCTTCCCACCTTTGTACAACGCACTAGGTATCTTCCTTCCACTGATCACAGTTAACTGTGCAATCTTTGGTGGTGTATCTTTCATGGTAACTCGTGACTACAACTTTGCTGAATCTGTTGTTTACGGCTTCGGTTCTGGTGTGGGTTGGATGTTAGCTATCGTTGCTCTTGCGGGTATCCGTGAGAAGATGAAGTACTCTGACGTACCTCCAGGTCTTCGTGGCCTTGGTATCACGTTCATTACTGTTGGTCTGATGGCGTTAGGCTTTATGTCTTTCTCTGGTGTTCAACTGTAGGGTAAGCACCCAGTAATAAGGAATAACAAATGTTTAGTATTATTCTTGGCGTAGCGATGTTTACCATTATTGTACTGGCTCTAGTACTAGTGATTCTTTTCGCTAAGTCTAAGTTAGTACCATCAGGTGACATCACTATTTCAGTAAACGGCGACCCTGAAAAGGCGATCGTTACTCAACCTGGTAGCAAGCTACTTGGTGCCCTGGCTGGCGCTGGTATCTTCGTATCTTCTGCTTGTGGTGGCGGTGGCTCTTGTGGTCAGTGTCGTGTAAAAGTTAAGTCTGGTGGTGGCGACATCCTTCCAACTGAACTTGATCACATCACAAAAGGTGAAGCTCGCGAAGGCGAACGTCTTGCATGTCAAGTTGCTATGAAAACTGACATGGAGATTGAACTAGACGAAGATATCTTTGGTGTTAAAAAGTGGGAATGTACTGTTATCTCGAATAACAACGAAGCTACTTTCATCAAAGAACTTGCTCTAGCGATCCCTGAAGGTGAAGAAGTTCCGTTCCGCGCGGGTGGTTACATTCAGATTGAAGCTGAACCACATCACGTGAAATACGCAGATTACGATATTCCTGAGGAATACCGTGGTGACTGGGATAAGTTCAACTTGTTCCGTTATGAGTCTATCGTTAAAGAGCATTCGATCCGTGCTTACTCTATGGCTTCATACCCAGAAGAGAAAGGCATCATCAAGCTTAACGTGCGTATCGCAACTCCGCCGCCAAACAACCCTGACGTAGCTCCTGGTGTTATGTCTTCATACATCTGGTCTCTTAAAGAAGGCGACAAATGTACTATTTCTGGTCCATTTGGTGAGTTCTTTGCTAAAGACACAGACAATGAAATGGTATTCATCGGTGGTGGTGCAGGTATGGCGCCTATGCGTTCTCATATCTTCGACCAACTTAAGCGTCTTAAGTCTACTCGTAAGATGTCTTACTGGTATGGCGCGCGTTCTAAGCGTGAGATGTTCTACATTGAAGATTTCGATGGCCTAGCGGCTGCAAACGAAAACTTCGTGTGGCACTGTGCACTGTCTGATCCTCAACCAGAGGACAACTGGGACGGTTACACTGGTTTCATCCACAACGTACTGTACGAAAACTACCTGAAGGATCACGAAGCTCCTGAAGATTGTGAGTACTACATGTGTGGTCCACCGATGATGAACGCTGCTGTTATCGGCATGCTGAAAGATCTTGGTGTAGAAGATGAAAACATCCTACTAGATGACTTCGGTGGTTAATCCACTTAAGTGATTGATATTATGGCTGACTCCTACGAGTCAGCCATTTGTTTTTCTAAGACAGCTTTTGACAACATACTGGCTTATATAAGAAAGAGTAAGGCATTCAAAATACCTATTTTTTACTCTTATTTTTTCTTATATAAATCCTCAACATTAGACAGGAGTAAGCAAGTGAGAATTTGGCTTGTTGCATTAACTTCTTTGATTTTTCTTGCGGGCTGTGAGCAGTCAAGAGAGCAAGTGCATTTGAGTGGCCCAACGATGGGCACGAGTTACAATATTAAATACATCAATGGTGATGAATTTCCTGAGTCTAATGAAGTTCATACAGAGATCGATCGTCTACTTGAAGAAGTAAACGACCAGATGTCGACTTACCGTGAAGATTCCGAATTAAGCCGTTTCAACCAGCATAAAGGTGCGGATGCGTTCGAAGTATCTGAGCAAACAGCGACGGTTGTGAAAGAAGCGATTCGTTTGAACGGTCTTACTGAAGGAGCTCTGGATGTAACGGTTGGTCCGTTAGTTAACTTATGGGGTTTTGGTCCTGAAGCTCGTCCTGAAGTTGTGCCATCAGATGAAGAGCTGGCGGCTCGCAAGGCTAAGATTGGTATCCATCATCTTAGTGTTGAAGGCAACATGTTGAAGAAAGACCTACCTAACCTGTATGTCGATCTATCCACGATTGCAAAAGGTTGGGGTGTTGACGTCGTCGCTGACTACCTTGATTCTATCGGTATTCACAACTACATGGTTGAAGTCGGTGGCGAAATTCGTCTGAAAGGTTTAAACCGTGAGAACGTGGGCTGGCGTATCGCGATTGAGAAACCAAGCGTTGATGAGCGTAATATTCAAGAGATCATCGAGCCGGGTGATATGGCTATCGCAACCTCTGGTGATTACCGTAACTATTTTGAACGTGATGGTGTTCGTTACTCACACATCATCAACCCTGAAACAGGAAAGCCTCTTCACCATAAAGTGGTTTCTGTGACTGTTTTAAACCCGTCTTCAATGACTGCAGACGGCTTATCTACGGGCCTTATGGTCTTAGGTGAGGAAAAAGGAATGGAAGTCGCAAACCAACATAACATCCCAGTGTTCATGGTGGTAAAAACAGCAGATGGCTTTAAAGAAATTGCTTCTGAAGCATTTAAGCCATACTTAGGTAAATAAGGTAAGCGAGATAATTATGAATACATTTCTGATTACATTTGGTGTTTTTCTTGCAGTAATCGCAGCGATGTCAATTGGCTACATTATCCAAAAGAAAGTTGTGAAAGGTAGCTGTGGCGGTTTGGGTGCTGTTGGTATTGATAAAGTATGTAACTGCCCTGAACCTTGTGACGCGCGTAAGAAGCGTGAAGCACGTGAAGCTTACCGTGAAGAGAAGCTGGCTGAGCGTCAACAAAAAGAAGCGGCTTGGAGTAAAGACCGTATCGCTTAATTGGTGACAGTCATAGGGGATAGAGTTATCTATGCCCTCAAATTGAAAAGCTCAAGATTATCGTCTTGAGCTTTTTTAGTTTTGAGGTCTAGCAATTAATCTTGGTATACCAAAAATGGAAACAGAGGCGAATGACTATTGTTCGATTTGCATGCTGTTACGCGCAAACACTAGTTGGTTTCTACCTTGCTCTTTTGCCGTATAAAGAAGCTCATCAGCGGCTTTGATCTGCTCATCTAGCTTCGCGTCTAAATCGGTTACGCCGATACTGATACTGACCTTGATTCTTTGAGAGTCATGCTCAACAACATGGCTTTCAATGGCTTCTCTCATGGACTCTAAGTTGTCAACAAAGCTCTCAAACGAACCACACGACTGAATACAAAATTCTTCGCCACCGAAGCGTACAGCAACATCATCTTTAAAATGGTCTTTGATGATCTTGCCGACTTCCACGAGGACTGCATCACCACCATCGTGACCGTAGGTGTCGTTCACTTTCTTGAAGAAGTCGATATCCATCATGGCTATACTGCGCTGCTCACAACCTTTACATGTTTGATTGAACAGGTAACGACGGTTCCATAAGCCAGTAAGAGCATCCTCGTTGGCATGTCGAAATAGCTCGTTGGCCGCTTCTTTCATATCAAGCAGTTGATGGATACGGCAAAAAAATTCTTCTTGGTTAAAAGGCTTGTAAAGGAAGTCGTTAGCCCCCGCTTTAAGGAATCGAGCTGTCATGGTGCGATCATCGCTGCCTGATAACCCTAGAATAGCCAACTGGTTTCTGTCGTGATCGCGTCGTATCTCACGGATCATCGCTATACCGTCTTTCTTCGGCATATCATGGTCTGTAACAACGAACGTAATATCGGGATCGTTATGAAGGAGCTTTAATGCTTGTTCGCCATCTTCGGCTTGGATAGTTTGGATATATTGGTGTTCTAGAAGTTGAGCTATGTAACGGCGAACGACCGCTGAATCATCGACAACCAATGCTTTGTGATGGCGATTATTCGAAATTCTTTGAACCAGGGGAAGTAGGTAGCTTACTGATGACATACTGTCTTTAAGTATGTAATCGATAACGCCTTTGGCTAGGACTTGCTCTCGCAGTTGATTGTCGAACATCCCGGTCAGGACAATGATTTTCTGTTGATAGCCTAAGACGAGATCAATGATCTCGCCGTCTTGGCCGTCAGGTAAACAGTAGTCGAGGACTGCACACAAGAAATCCGTTTCTTGCTCTAAGATCGCTTTGGCTTCTTCTACAGATTCCGCCAACGCAACTTCATAGCCATCGTTCTTAAATTGTTGGTAAAGATAGTTTCTGAATGCGCGACTATCCTCTACCACTAGTATTTTTTCACTCAAAAGCTATCCCTACTTATAGACTAAATACTCCTAACAATACTATCAGAATAGTGGGCGGCGAATGAAGTGAAACCTGTTGAGCTGGACTCCAGATCATTTTAAATCTGAGAATAATTGATTATACTGTTCATAGATACAGTTGTAAGGTTGAGCTATTTCCAAATGTGCAGTTCGGACCAAGAGAAAGTCAGAAAAATAATCCATGTCGATATGGATTGTTTTTACGCGGCTGTAGAAATGCGTGATAACCCTGCTTACCGAAATCGCCCGTTAGCTGTTGGTGGGCATGAAAAGCAACGCGGCGTTTTGAGCACCTGTAATTATGAAGCACGCAAGTTTGGTGTTCGCTCTGCAATGCCTACCGGAAAGGCCCTACAGCTTTGTCCTAATCTATTGGTTGTGCCGGGAAGAATGTCGGTCTATGTCGAGATATCTAAAAAGATCCGTGAAATCTTCTCTCGATACACATCAATCATTGAACCACTTTCCTTGGATGAAGCTTTCCTTGATGTCACCGATTCTAAGCGGTGTCACGGTTCAGCAACACTTATTGCCGAGTCTATTCGCCGTGATATTTGGAACGAACTGAACCTGACAGCTTCTGCAGGAATTGCACCGATTAAATTCTTGGCGAAAGTGGCCTCAGATCTGAATAAGCCCAATGGTCAGTTTGTTATCCCTCCACAAGACGTGCAATCAGTGATCGATGAGCTACCACTTGAAAAGATTCCCGGTGTTGGCAAGGTGAGCATTGAAAAGCTGCATCAAGCAGGTTTCTTTACTTGTAAGGATATTAAAGAGTCTGACTATCGAGACCTCCTACTCAAGTTTGGCCGTCAAGGTGCATCACTCTGGAAGCGCAGTCATGGCATTGATGATCGAGAAGTTATCATCGAGCGCGAGCGAAAATCGGTAGGCGTAGAGCGCACCTTCACTCAAAATATTTCAACTTACGCTGAATGTTGGCAGGTAATCGAAGACAAGCTATTTCCTGAACTCGAGACTCGCTTAGAAAAGGCTAGTCCAAGCAAAGCGATCATCAAGCAGGGCATTAAGCTCAAGTTCGCCGACTTTCAACAAACCACGATTGAACACATCCATGCCTCTCTCGATCGTGAACACTTCAAAGAGCTGCTTAGTGAAATACTGAAAAGACAACAGGGGCGAGAAATACGCCTGCTTGGTTTAAGCGTAATGCTGCAACCTAAAGACCAAATGCGTCAGTTGAGCTTCTTTTAAAGATAATGAGTGAGATGAATACCGACTACGCTTCATAGCCTAGTCGGTTTTTTATAAGTAAGAATTACCTAGGAAGTTGTTTTACTCGCGCTAAGGTATCACTGAACGGTTGCTGCTCTAGCTTGCCGTAACCGACCATTTTACTGGCTTTGAGTTTGGTTGAAAGCGGGGTGGCGATTCCACATAAGAAGCGAGTAATTGCCTCGTCGGTAATCAGTTGTTGGCTAGCCGAAATAAACTCATGTATCCATGTCATCACCGTCTCATCATCGATAGGTTCAACATCAACGGTTGGTAAGATTGCCACTTCTCCTCGACATACAGAGCAGTGACCGCAGTTTGTTGGTGCTTTATCATCGGCAAAATAACTCGCAAGGCGTGAGCTTAGGCAAGTATCCGCCTCAAAGAAATTCAGCATTTGGTTAAGGCGGTTTATCTCGCTGTTTTCTTTTGCTTTAAACAACTCAGTTAGACGCTCTGACAGTTGCATCATATCTTCAGAAGTATTGTGGATCGCGTAGACATCGGTGATCTGCTTGCTTTCTAGTTCAATCCAACCTTGTTCATTGAAGTAGTCGATAGCCGCAATCACACGCTGACGATCGGCTTGGAAGTGTGTCCAAAGCGCATCGAAGTCGACTTGGCACCACACTCTTGCTTGAGGAGAGCATTGGAAAATCGCTTCGACAAATTGACGACGTTCACTTTGAAATTGCTCTGTGATCTGCTGTTTCGGACGAATGAACTTAAATTTGTAGTCTGCGAAGTAGCTGTACTTGGGCTCAATCACACCTTCAATTTCGAGATACACCAGTAGTGTTTTTAGCGGTAACTGACGAATGTTGGATTCACGTGATAGTTGATTAAGCATGATCTCCCATTGATTCGAGCCAGAAGCGCCAATGTTTTGATTTTCGTAGATCTCTTTTAATACCGCTTGGATCGATATGTTGTCTGGCGTATCACCAAAAACGAAGTTCTCGAGTGTGCTTAAACCGTGTTTGTTAGCCAGTAAAATACATTCAGACGCTTGCCCATCTCGACCAGCTCTGCCGATCTCTTGTGAGTAGTTTTCGATCGATTTTGGTAAGTCAAAGTGAATCACTCGGCGAATGTTGGACTTATCCACGCCCATACCAAACGCGATAGTTGCGACGATACAGCTCACGTCATCATTCATGAATTGGTGTTGAATAGCATCTCTATTTTCAGGCTTAAGACCCGCATGGTAAGCCACTGCATTAACGCCAGCATTGCGAAGCTGCTGAGCCACCATCTCTGCCGTTTGTTGAAGGGTGACATAAACAATAGTCGGAGCGAGAGAAGCTTGGTTAACCACATTGCACAAGGTTTCTAGCTTACTGGTTTGTTCACAAGGTTGAATCGACAGATCGAGATTTTGACGATAGAAACCCGTAACCACAACGCGCTCCTCATCAATTTCAAACTTTGACTTCATATCTTGGATAACCGCTGTAGTCGCAGTGGCTGTCAGTAGTAGAACCTGAGGAATATTGAGCTGTTTTTGGTATTGAGGAAGCTTCAGGTAGTCGGGTCTGAAGTTGTGTCCCCATTCTGAAATACAGTGCGCTTCATCGACCACAAGCAGTGAGATCGACACTTGGGAGATAAACTGACGAAAGCGTTCGTTCTTCAAGCGCTCGACGGAGATCATGAGGATCTTGGTGTCACCGTTACGCACTGACTGCATAACCTGTTGTGTGGTTTGTCGGTCTTGGCTTGATTCGATTGCCGCTGCGCTAATGCCTTTACTGTGCAGGAAAGCGAGTTGGTCTTTCATCAAGGCTAACAGTGGCGATATCACCAAGGTTAAGTGCGGTAACTCTAATGCTGGTAATTGATAGCACAGCGATTTACCTGAGCCTGTCGGGAATATCGCGGCAGTCGAGTGACCAGATAGAACGTTATCAATGACTTGCTTTTGCCCATTGCGCAGTGAGTCGAATCCGAATACTTGTTTTAGCTTCTGCTCAATCATTTATGTTCTACCTGAGTTATTAAGTGTCGTATTGATGCTAAAGCGGGCGCCTATTCATGATAGCGTCGCTTGATGAATCAAATGTCTTGCACCTGATTGTACCTAATTCTATTCTGTAGCTCCTATAGAAAAGCACCCCAATAGTATGAATAAGTCTGAGCTTCGCCAAATAATCATAGAGCAACTCGAATCCCGATTACGTATCGCACAATCTGCGACTCAGCGTGCGATTGATGCTGCGACCGATGAAGAGACTGTGCCTGAACATAAGTACGATACATTGGCATTAGAAGCTTCGTATCTCGCCCATGGTCAAGCGGTGAGGGTACAAGAGTGTGAAGACGATATTCAGTGTTATCGTAACTTAGTGTTGCGTGATAGTGAGAAGGTTACGGTGAGCAGTTACGTTGTGGTCATTGACGAGCATGATCAATATAAACACTTTTTTATGGGGCCGAGAGTCGGCGGACTTTCTGTCACGTGGAATGAGAATGAGATTGCCATCGTGACGGCAAATGCACCTTTTGGCCAGGCTCTAATGGGTAAAGAAGTTGGTGATGAGATTGAGTTTAAGGTCGCAGATAAACAGTTTTGCTACGAAGTTATCTCTATCGACTAACTAACTGACTAATAGATATAAAACGTTTCTCTGACAAAGGAGCATATACCAAGGGTATAGTAATCTGTCAGATTGATGAGAGGATGTTATGAAAAACAATGTATTTATGAAAAACAGTGTATTAATTGCATCACTAACAGCGGTTATCGCTGTTGTGAGCTTGCCAACGTTTGCTGCTCAGTGTCGAGTTGATTTGAAGAATGAACTACGAATTGATGACCAAAAAGTCGAAATCCATCAAGTGAATGGTGATACGGCCGTTTTTGATGATAACAACGACCTCTATATTCATGGTGAGAAGGTTGAGCTTGATGCCGACCAACAAGCGGCGATTGAGAAATATCGCGAAAACATGAGTGAGTACTTACCTCGAGCGAAACAAATGGCCAACGATAGCTTAGCGTTAGCCAATGACGTGATTGATGATATCGCGGCTAGCCTGGATTCACCTGAGTCATTTGATAATGTAAAAGAATCAATGAAAACCTACTTTGCAGAACTGGAAGCGCGTTATTACAAAGATGGCGAATTAGTGTTGCCTGCAGAAAGCTTTGATTCGATGGCCAATGGCTGGTCTGAAGATTTCGAGAAGGCGAAAGAAATCTTTAACCAAGAATTTATCTCTAGCGCTTTTAATGCGATGTCAGAAAAAATGAAACAAGACGGTGGCCTAAACCTGACTGAACTGGCTGACAGTATGGCTGAATTAAAGCTGAAAGTTGAAGAGCGAATGAAAGAACACTCTCAACAAGTACAGGAGGAAGCGAATGAGTTCTGTGATTCACTTGATGAGATGGCAGAACAAGAGCAAGAACTGCATGAAATCATTCCGAACTTAAAAGATTACCAAGTATTCACAATTTAATTCGAGTCTAGTGATGAATAGCAAGAGCACCGGTTGGTGCTCTTTTTGTTTGTATAAATGGAACCACACGGCGAGTATTTATCTCAATTCAATCCATTTTCTTCTTAAGCCTACTACTTCGCTTTGTTGATTATAATTGAACGATAAGACTGGTTGTTTGTTAATTTTGTGGTTCCAAATAGCGCATTGATTGTAAAAATCAGAGAATTGTTCATTTATTGGTTGTGCCTATCATTGCTTTTTATTACTGTACTTTTCAACTAGTTCACTGATTTTTAATGCGGGCGATATGGACCAACAATCTTCCTCTTCAAGAGAGCACTTTAGCTCTCGTTTAGGTTTTATTTTAGCAGCGGCTGGTGCAGCGGTTGGCTTGGGTAATATTTGGGGTTTCCCGACTCAAGTTGCTAGCAACGGTGGTGGCGCTTTCCTTTTAGTCTATTTGATCATGATCTTCGTGGTTGCTTTCCCTATGTTGGTGGTTGAGATGGCTATAGGCCGTCACGGCCAAGCAAACCCAGTTGATAGCATGCGATCTTTGACGACAAACCCTTTGGGTAAGAAAGTCGGTGAGTTTGTCGGTTGGGTTGGACTGAGTGTACCAAGCGCAGTGTTGGCGTTTTACAGTATTGTTGGTGGCTGGTTGATCTGTTTCCTAATTGGTGCGGTCGCGGATCTTATCGGCCTAGAAGCGATTGCTGATTGGTTTAAGGGCTTCAGTGTTGAGCGCAACGTATTTGGTACCGTCGCGTTCTATGTACTGACTATCTTGATTGTGCAGGGCGGTGTTAAGCAAGGCATCGAGAAATGGTCGACTCGTTTGATGCCTGCGCTGTTTGTTTTATTTGGCTTATTGTTTGTTTACATCATGACGCAATCTGGCGCGATGGAAGGCCTAAAACATTACCTTATTCCAGACTTTGAGAAAGTGTGGGATAGAAAACTGATTCTGGCGGCAATGGGACAGGGGTTCTTCTCACTCACTATTGGCGGTTGCTCGATGTTGGTTTATGGCTCTTACTTAAGCAAGAAAGAGAACCTACCAAAAATGGCGATGAACGTAACTCTGGTGGATACTGCTGTCGCTTTTATTGCTGGATTAGTGGTGATGCCAGCAATGTTTGTTGCGATGCAAAAAGGCGTTCAAATCTACGCTGAAGACGGCTCACTATTAAGCTCTGACACTCTAGTATTCACGGTTTTGCCGTTGATGTTTGATAGTTTAGGTGTGCTTGGACAGATCTTTGCGATTGTGTTCTTTTTACTACTAACGATTGCTGCACTGACTTCTTCGATTTCGATGCTTGAAGGCCCGGTTGCGCTAGTGAGTGAGCGTTTCAATACTAGACGAACGCCAACAAGCTGGGTGATTGGTGGTGCTATCGCACTGTTTAGTGTGGTGATTGTTTACAACTTTGCTGCGATGTTTGGCATGGTAGCAATGATTGCGACTCAGTATCTTCAACCGGTCGCTGCACTGATGTTCTGTGTGTTTGGTGGCTGGGTATGGAGCCGAGCTTCAAAAGTGAAAGAACTTGAGCAAGGTTGTCCTGATTTTCAACTTGGTTGGTTTGGCAAGGTTTGGCCAATGTATGTGAAGTTTGTGTGCCCAATCTTGGTCGCAACGGTTATTTGGGCTTCTTTCGGTTAATGCAGAACCCTATCTGGGCTTTTTGAAATTACCTCCTCTGAACTTGAAATATTAAGCACAAAGCCACTCATAAAGAGTGGCTTTGTTGTTTTTATATAAAGCTTAGTGGCACGAAATATAAAGCTATAGCGGCACGAACAAGATAGAAAAAAGGCGCTGAACATAATATTCAGCGCCTTTGCATTGTTCGTTAAGCAATCGTGATTACTTAATTTCCATACCTTGAGCTTGCAAGTCTGCATGGTAAGAAGAACGTACAAACGGGCCACACGCTGCGTGAGTGAAGCCTAGCTCTAGAGCAATCTCTTTCAGCTCATCGAACTCAGAAGGCGGCACGTAGCGTTCTACTGGTAAGTGGTGACGGCTTGGTGCTAGGTATTGACCTAGTGTCAGCATAGTCACACCATGTTCGCGAAGGTCTTTCAGTACTTGAACGATCTCTTCTTTTGTCTCGCCAAGACCCATCATCACACCTGATTTTGTTGGGATATCAGGGTGCTGCTCTTTGAATTTCTTCAGTAGATCAAGAGACCACTTGTAGTTCGCACCTGGACGCGCTTTACGGTATAGACGTGGCGCTGTCTCTAGGTTGTGGTTGAAAACATCTGGCGGGTTGTCTTTCATTAGGTCAAGCGCAACGTCCATACGACCGCGGAAGTCTGGAACCAGTGTTTCGATACGAATATTTGGGTTGAGTTCGCGAATCTCACGGTTACAGTCAGCAAAGTGCTGAGCACCGCCGTCACGCAAGTCATCACGGTCAACTGAAGTGATTACAACGTACTTCAGTTTCATGTCTTGAATTGTTTTAGCCAGTTTCTTCGGCTCTTCAGCTTCAGGAGCAACAGGACGACCATGGGCAACATCACAGAACGGGCAGCGACGAGTACAGATAGCGCCAAGAATCATAAACGTTGCCGTACCGTGGTTGAAACACTCGGCTAGGTTAGGGCAAGACGCTTCTTCACAAACTGAGTGCAGGTTGTTTTTACGCATTGCTGATTTGATTTCTTGAATACGATGGCTGTCTGAAGGAAGTTTAATCTTCATCCATTCAGGCTTACGTAGAACTTCTTTCTGTTCAGCAGGCATATTCTTTACGGGAATTAATGCCATTTTGTCAGCGTCACGATATTTAACGCCTTTTTCCATTTGGATTGGTTTGCTCATGATTTTATGCTTCTGCTGTAATGTTACTGGTGGCTTGAATGTCTACTTGGTCATAGCCGAGTAGCTCTACGAGCTCTTGTATTAACTGTTGCTCAACGTTTTCTAGTTCACTTGGTCCGCCGAGTTGGCTTACCTGCGCCATTTCCATACCTTGGTAACCACATGGGTTAATACGTAGGAATGGAGACAGGTCCATATCGACGTTGAGTGCTAACCCGTGGAACGAGCAGCCACGTCGAATACGTAATCCAAGTGAACAGATTTTCTTGCCATCGACATAAACACCAGGAGCGTCAGGTCGGGCAGCTGAATCTATATTGTAAGCTTTCAGAGTATTGATTACGAGGTTCTCGATATGAGTAACCAAATCACGTACTCCGAATTTCTTGCGGCGGATGTTAATCAGAAAGTAAGCCACTAATTGGCCTGGGCCGTGGTAAGTCACTTGGCCACCGCGATCGCTTTGTATTACAGGGATATCACCGGCATTTAATACATGCTCAGCTTTGCCTGCTTGTCCTTGAGTGAAGACAGGGTTGTGTTCAACCAACCAAACTTGGTCTACGTCTTCTTCCGTGCGTTCGTCTGTGAACTTATGCATGGCTTTCCATACAGGTTCGTAATCCTGACGGCCTAATTTTTTTACGATTAGCTTATTTTGCAAAGCTGCACTCCCTCAAGGATTAATAAAGTGAACGCATTATAAACGCGAAACATGATTCTAACTACAGACGGACTGCAAGGTTTTTCAACTTTCTTTGTATTTATTGAAAATTAAGTTGAATGAATTTGAGCTAGATAGGGCGCTTTAAACAAAAACAGCGGCAATAAGCCGCTGTTTTTCATGTGTAATCGGAGATTACAGAACCATACGAACGATTTCGATCTCGCCCAGTTCTTTATAAAGAGTTTCTACTTGCTCAATTGAAGTCGCAGTAATATTGATAGAAACAGAGTGGTAGTTACCTTTCGCACTTGGTTTTAGCGTTGGGCTGTAGTCACCAGGAGCATGACGCTGGATCACTTCTAGTACTAGCTCAGTCAGTTCTGGCTTAGCGTGGCCCATTACTTTGTAAGTGAATGAACAAGGGAACTCTAAGAGGTCTTTTAGTTTTGCATCAGAATTGATGTTCATGATTAGCTCCAAAAGGCTAGACTCTCGCAAATTGGCGAAATGTCGATAAAAAGCGTGTTCGGTCAACAGACACGAGTAATAAGGCGGAATATTACGTGTAAAAATCACCGAACTCAAGATCAACAAAAGCCGCACATGGCGGCTTTTGGTTCGCTAATGAGTAAATCATGAACTTACTCATTAGGTTAGCTATACAACAAGCTTGGGTTTTACCTAGAACAAACCTTTTGCTTGTTTAGAATAAACCCTTGAACAGAAGAACTAGGTAGTCCCATAGACGGCTGAATAGGCTGCCTTGGTCTACATCTTCAAGTGCTAGTAGTGGGTATTCAGCAACGTCTTCACCGTCTACTTGGTAGAATAGTTTACCAACTACATCGCCTTTGCTGATTGGCGCTTCTAGCTCTTTCTCAAGAACGAAGCTTGCCTTCAGGTTCTTAGCTTGACCACGAGGTAGCGTTACGAAAGTATCTTCGTCGACACCCAGTGCAACTGTGTCCTTGCTACCCATCCAGATCTTCTCTTCTACGAAGGTTTCACCGGCTGTGTGTGGTGCCACTGTTTCAAAGAAGCGGAAGCCGTAGCTAAGCAGTTTTTTGCTTTCTGTTTTACGAGCATTCGCATTCTTGGTGCCCATAACTACAGCCACTAGGCGCATTTTGCCTTCTGTCGCTGAGCTTACTAGGCTGTAACCTGCATTGCTTGTGTGGCCCGTTTTGATGCCATCAACGTTCATGCTCTTATCCCATAACAGACCGTTACGGTTGTATTGGGTGATGCCGTTGTATGTGAATTTCTTCTCTGAGTAGATACGGTACTCGTCCGGTACGTCGCGAATCAGCGCCTGACCAAGTAGCGCCATATCGTAAGGCGTTGAGTATAGGTTCGGGTTGTCTAGACCGTGCACGTTAGCAAAGTGCGTGTCTTTCATGCCGATAGAGCTTGCCCAAGCGTTCATTAGGTCAACGAATGCATCTTCAGAGCCAGCGATGTGTTCAGCCATAGCAACACATGCGTCGTTACCTGATTGAATGATGATACCGCGGTTTAATTCTTCAACTTTAACCGTAGTGCCCACTTCAACGAACATCTTAGATGAATCTGGGAAGTTTTTAGCCCAAGCATTTTCACTGATTACAACATCGTCGTTTAGGTTGATGTTGCCACGGTCGAGCTCTTGGCCGATCACGTAGCTCGTCATCATCTTGGTTAAACTTGCTGGAGAAAGCTGAGTATTCATCTCTTTCTCTGCTAGTACTTTGCCTGAATGGTAATCCATCAGAACAAAACCTTTAGCGGCGATTTGAGGAGCATCAGGAACAACAATAGGAGCGGCGAATGACGATGTAGCTATCGTTGCAGAAAGAGCAACAGAAGTAGCAAAAATCGATTTAACAAGTTTATTAGATTTAATCATTTTGAATGCAATTATTTGGTGAACTATTCATATATTAACAGAATCACTCTGTCACACCAGAGCGCTGATTACCAGAAGTAACTGTTAGATTAATTAGCGAGTTAGGGTGTGTTTTTTTATATAAGCTGACGGGTAACCCATTAGCTTAACTTGTTCTAATTTCTCTTGAGTCAGAGCATAGTCATGAAATGGCCCAATCATCAGACGGTAGTTGTCATCATTTGGCTGCAAGAACGTTGCTACTTCTAGCTGTTCGGCTAGATCTTTCGCTAACTTCTCTGTTCTATCTTCATGTGGAGATGTTGCGACTTGAATAATAAATTGCGGTAAAGCAGCCTTTTTATTTGCGTCGGTTGGCATAGCTACAGTAATGACTTCAATCTCAACATTTGCCGTGCCGGTTCTTAACACATCGAGCTTGTAAGCTGCCGCATAACTAAGGTCAATGATTCGGCCTTCATGGAATGGGCCGCGGTCATTGATACGAACAATCGTCGTTTTGTTATTGTCGGTATTCGTCACTTTTACATAGCTTGGAATTGGCAATGTTTTGTGCGCCGCAGACATCGAATACATGTCGTAGATCTCGCCATTAGACGTTAAGTGACCATGAAACTTCTTACCGTACCAAGAGGCTTTGCCTTTCTCAGTAAAACCTTCGGTTTTCTTTACGATCTTGTAGTCTTCGCCACGCAAAGTGTAATCCGTATTACCACCTAAACTATAAGGTTCATACTGAGGGTGAGCATCCTCGAGATGCTCTACTGAGATCGGTGCGTCTGGTGCAATATCTGAATCAATATCGTAGCGCCCTGTTGGCTGCTTTGAAGAACAACCATTGATTAAAATCGCTAGCCCCAAGATAGAGACTATTTTTTTGATTGGCAGCTCTTCAACCAAGGATGCTTTGTTTTGAAACGTTGTAATAGACATCGATTAGGTCGCCTTTGAGAATGCTTTTCTGTGTGTATGTATCGACATTAAAATACCAAAACCAGCCATGAGGGTAACCATTGAAGTACCGCCATAACTGACTAGAGGAAGAGGAACACCAACCACAGGTAGAATGCCACTTACCATGCCAATGTTTACAAAAATATAAACGAAGAAGCTCAGTACAATACTGCCGCCCATCATTCGACCGAATGCGGTTTGAGCTTGGCTCGCAAGCACTAAGCCACGTCCAATAATGAACAAGTAGATAGCAAGCAAGAACAATATACCAATCATGCCCCACTCTTCGGCAATGACCGCAAAAATGAAGTCGGTATGACGCTCTGGAATAAACTCTAGTTGAGATTGAGTGCCTTGCAGCCAACCTTTTCCTGAAATACCACCAGAGCCTATCGCAATCTTACTTTGAATGATGTGGTAACCCGCACCTAATGGATCTGATTCAGGATCAAAGAGGGTTCTTACACGTACCTTTTGATATTCACGCATCAAGAAGAACCATAAGATTGGAATAAATGCCCCTAACGCGATTGCCGCGCTAGCAATGATTTTCCAACTGATACCAGCCAGGAATATCACGAAGATACCAGATGCGGCGATAAGGATAGATGTACCTAGGTCAGGCTGCTTTGCGATTAGAATCGTCGGTACAAACACCATCACTAGCGAGATCGCTAATGTTTGGAATGTTGGTGGAAGTGAGCGCTTACCGATAAATCGTGCCAGCATCAAAGGCACCGCGAGCTTTAATAGCTCTGACGGTTGGAATCGAACAAAGCCGAAGTTTAACCAACGCTGGGCGCCTTTAGAGGCTTCACCAAAGAACAACACGCCCAATAGCAAGATGACACCACCTACAAATAGCAGTGGTGCCAAGGTTTCATAAGTACGAGGTGAGATTTGCGCTAGGAAGATCATCACACCTAAAGACAGAGCCATGCGCATCGCCTGGCGGTCCATCATCGCAAGGCTTTGTCCGCTTGCGCTGTACATGATCAGCAGGGCAAAGCCCATTAAAACCAGAATGCCAAGCAAAAGCGGCAGGTCGATATGCAGCCTTTCGAATAGGGCTCTATTTCGTCCAGTTGAAGGATCAAGTTTCATTATTTAATTGGCTCACTTTGATAATCTTCTGCAAGGATAATATGGTCTAAAATCCTTCTTACTACTGGGCCGCCGTTAGAAGAACCGCCACCTGCGTTCTCTAGAACGATAGTCACGACGGCTTCAGGATCTTCAAAAGGCGCGTAACCCGTAAAGAGGGCGTGATCGCGTAAGTGCTCTGCGATTTCATCCGCGTTGTACTCTTCATCTTCTTTTAAGCCGAATACCTGTGCGGTACCCGATTTACCAGCGGTTTGGTAAGACATCTTCTGGAATGAACGTCTTGCCGTACCTTTCTTACCGTGGTTAGCCAGCCTCATACCTTCCTGAGCGATATCCCAATACTTCTTCTTAACCCCGGTTAGCGGTGGGTAAGTTTCAATGTCCGACATGATTTGTTCATCGAATGGACGACCGTTATCAATGGTTGAACGAAGTAGGTGAGGTGCGGTTACTTCACCTTCATTGACCAAAACTGATGTGGCTTTTGCAATCTGCATGGGTGTTGCAGTCCAGTAGCCTTGGCCAATACCAACTGGGATGGTGTCACCTTGGTACCAAGGCACACGGTGTCTTGCCATCTTCCAATCACGAGTTGGCATATTGGCTTTGCTTTCTTCATAAATATCGATGCCAGTATAATCACCAAAGCCGAACATCATCATCCATTTGGATATGCGATCAATGCCGAGATCATAAGCAATTTGGTAAAAGAAGGTATCCACCGACTCTTCAATCGCTTTTTCTATATCCACGACACCGTGTCCCCAACGCAACCAGTCACGGAATGGTCTCGTTTTTGAGTTTGGTATCTTCCAATAGCCTGGGTCATTGCGCGTAGTGTTTGGTGTAATAACACCTTCTTGCAGAGCAGCAACAGCAATGAAGGGTTTGATCGTCGATGCTGGTGGGTAAATCCCTAGCGTGGCACGGTTAACCAAAGGGCGGTTTTTGTCTTGAAGTAGCGCGTTATAGCCTTTAGACGAGATACCATGCACGAATGCGTTTGGGTCGTAGCTTGGGCTCGATACCATGGCTAACACGCCATTGTCTTTCGGATCGAGAACGATAGCTGAACCACGGCGGCCATCAAGTAACTTATGTACGTATAGCTGTAGCTTGATATCTAAGTTAAGTACGATATCTTTGCCTGGAACCGAAGGGACAAATTTGAGGGTACGAATCACTCGTCCACGACTGTTAACTTCGACTTCTTGGTAGCCAGCTGTACCGTGCAACATATCTTCGTAATAACGCTCAATACCCAACTTACCGATATCACGTGTAGCTTGGTAATTGGCGTCTTTTTCTTCTCGCATCAAGCGTTGCATATCACGGTCATTGATGCGCGATACATAGCCTATTACGTGAGTGAGCACATCACCGTAAGGGTAGAAACGCTTCAAAGTTCCCGTAACTTCAACACCTGGGAATTTGTGTTGGTTTACAGAGAAGACGGCAACTTGTTCTTCAGACAGTTGATTAAGAATAGGTACTGATTTAAAGCGTCGTGAATTACGACGATCACGATTAAAGCGCTCGATACGCTCTGGCGGGATCTCAATTAATGCTTGCAGACGAGCAAGCGTGTCATCCATATCTTTAATTTTTTCGGGTATGATTTCTAGATTGAAAACAGGACGGTTTTCGGCAAGAAGTATACCGTTGCGATCGTAAATCAAACCACGGTTAGGGGCGATCGGAACGACCTTGATACGGTTGTCGTTAGAACGAGTTTTATAGTCTTGGTATTGATTGACCTGAATGTTGTACAGGTTAACAACCAACATCGACATCATGACTATGATCCCCGCAAACGCAACAAAAGCACGGCTAGTAAATAGTCGTGCTTCTGCTTTGTAATCGCGGATTTGGCTACGTTTACGTAACATTAACGCTTATTCTCGATGATAAGGGTGGTTAGCAGTGATGCTCCAAGCTCGATACAAGCTTTCAGCCATGATAACGCGTACTAATGGGTGAGGGAGAGTAAGCGCAGACAGAGACCAACTTTGGTCTGCGGCCGCTTTACATGCAGGTGCTAATCCTTCAGGCCCGCCAATTAGGATAGATACGTCACGTCCATCCAGCTTCCAACTTTCTAATTGCTCAGCAAGTTGAGGTGTATCCCACTTTCTACCTGGGATATCGAGCGTGACAATACGGTTGCCTTTTGGAACTGCAGCCAGCATCGCTTCACCTTCTTTTTGAAGAATGCGTGCAATATCTGCATTTTTACCGCGCTTTCCTGCAGTAATTTCAATGAGCTCTAATGGCATATCGTGAGGGAAGCGGCGTTTGTATTCTTGAAACCCTTCTTCAACCCACTTTGGCATTTTTGTGCCAACTGCGATTAACTGGATCTTCAAAGCTTAGCCCCAAAGTTTTTCTAGTTGGTACAGCTCACGATGCTCTTCTTGCATAACGTGAAGCATGCTTGTGCCCATATCTAGAACAACCCATTCACCTTCTTGCTGACCGTCCATACCTAGAGGTTGCATACCCGCTTTACGCACTTCATCAGCAACATGCTGTGCAATAGAGGCAACATGGCGTTTAGAGGTGCCAGTACAAACAATCATGTAATCAGTAACGCTTGATTTGCCTTCTACATCGATAGTTACAATCGATTCTGCTTTCATGTCGTCGGCTTTGTCTGCAAGAAAATCTTTTAGTTCTTCACGTAACACTGGGTGTTCCTTTAATCTGAATTTAGCTTTGTTTAGGGGCTGTCGACCCTAGAATATAACACGCTTTTATGCGTGGAATGGTATTGAAGCTGAAGGGATACAAAACTCTACGCTTAACTGATGAATTAGTGGCCAAGGCGACTGCTCATATTGAGTTTTTGTCATCAATTCAGCTTGAGTGAGCAACGCGAACAAAGAGTGTAATTGAGAAATCGAAACTCTTGTTAGCGCGGCGTTATAAAGAGGCTTTTTAGATTGCCAGATACGGTGTTTTTCGAAGACCTGACCAATCGGCATCTGTTTCATTTGTTGCTGCATTTGTAATAGCAGAGCAAGCTCTCGTTGTATGCTACGTAATAAAATGACGGGTTCGACACCTTCAGCTTCTAGCTGACGCAGGATTCGTTGTGCTCGATTTCCTTTCCCTGCCAATAGGGCATCACTCCAATGGAATGGAGTGAAGTGGTTGTGGCGGCTCAGCGATTCTTCTAAGCGTACTAACGTGAGTTTTCCATCTGGGTATTGGAGAGCCAGTTTTTCTAGGCTTTGGGTGAGAGCAAATAGATTACCCTCATGCCATTGCGCCAGCATTTGAATCGCTTCAGGGTCTGGCGTTAAACCGATTTGACGGCAACGCGCTTGGACAAACTGAGGTAACCGACTGACATCTGGCGTTAGGCAACTGACCCAGTGACCCTGATTCGAAAGAGCCTTAAACCACTTAGCGCTTTCTTGAGCTTTGGTGAGCTTAGTGCCCACCAAGATTAACAAGATATCACTGTGGATATGCTCGGAGATTGCGAGTAGCTCTTTCGCTATTGCGGCATTGACGCCTGACTCTGGCAGTTCAAGCTCGATGACCTGACGGCTAGAGAATAGGCTCAGTGCTTGAGTGCAGTCGTAGACTTGATTCCAGTCGAGACTGCTATCAATCGCAAAGCGGTGACGTTCTTCAAAGCCTTGCTGTTTTGCAGCCTTTTGAATCGCTTCTCGGCTCTCTTGCAACAGTAGCGGTTCGTTACCAAAAATTAGGTAAACATTACTCAACTGTTTAATAAGTTGCTCTGATAAGCGGTCAGCAAAAATACGCATCAAATAAACCTATTACTCAGCCGAATCGCTAAGTGTTGGTTGTTCTTCTGAAGCTGGTACGATCTCAACATTCTTGATGTTGTATTGCTTTTCGAGTTCTTTCACTTGAACGTGCTCTAGTGCATCTAGGTCCATGCTATCAGCTGCAATGTTCGCTTTTAGTCGAGCCATCTGACGAAGGATTTGGCTTGTTGCCAACTTACGCATCTCATCTTCGATCATGTCTCGTTCAACCGACTTCGCAAGTGCAGTTAGCGGGTTATCTAGGTAACTACGGGTTACGCTGGTTGAGAACGTCTTTGAGCCAAGATCTGGGATCGTTACTCGGTATGAAGCGTTAAATGTTAGCTCAATTTCGGCGGCACGAGTATTTTGGTATAGCGATAAAGTACGCTCACCAACACTCTCGCTAATGATGTGCAGGTTAGGGGTATTTTCAGCTGGTGGCACAATTTCTACATCATTCATGCGCAGTTGGCCTTTCATCATACGTGTAAACGTACTGTATTGGTCGTAACTGGTTACCGAGATCTTATTGAGTTCTTCTGGTACCGAGTAGTCACCGCGCAGGTGAAAACCACAGGCACTGAGTAGACTCACGGTTAGAACAACAATAGTAACTTTCAATGAAGATAGTGAAATCAGGCGCATTATTTGATGGCTCTCATGAAGGTAGAATACTTATTTAAAGGCTTTAGCTTGTTGAAGTGAGGTTAGTCACTGAAAGTAAAGCGTTTAAATAAGTAGACAGGGCAATGTCATTACCCTGTCTAAAGACTGCAAAAAACGAATTAAGTTCGTTTTAGTCTACTAAGATTAGTTAGCAACAATGTTTAGAAGCTTACCTGGTACGAAGATAACTTTACGAATCGTTAAGCCATCTAGGAACTTCTTAGCGTTCTCATCGTTCAGACCAAGCTCACGAACCTGCTCTTCTGTTGCATCAGCAGCAACGGTTAGTTTCGCACGTAGCTTACCGTTGATCATAACAACGATAGTTTTCTCGTCTTCAACTAGCGCTTTCTCATCGAAAGTTGGCCATGTTGCTGAGTCTACGTTTGATTCACCAAGTGCAATCCACATTTCGTAAGAGATGTGTGGCGTCATTGGGTAAAGCATGCGAACAACAGCTTTTAGCGCTTCATCAAGGATTGCACGATCTTGTACAGACTCTTGAGGTGCTTTCGCTAGCTTGTTCATCAATTCCATGATCGCAGCGATTGCTGTGTTGAACGTTTGGCGACGGCCGATATCGTCCGTTACTTTCGCGATAGTCTTGTGGATATCACGGCGAAGTGCTTTTTGGTCACCAGACAGAGCAGAAGCATCAACAGATTCAGCAGCACCCTTAGAAGAGTGAGCGTGAACCAATTTCCAAACACGTTTAAGGAAGCGGTTAGCCCCTTCAACGCCAGACTCTTGCCACTCAAGCGTCATGTCTGCAGGTGATGCAAACATCATGAATAGACGTACTGTATCAGCGCCGTACTTGTCTACCATCTCTTGTGGGTCGATACCGTTGTTCTTAGACTTAGACATTTTGATCATGCCTGAGTGTTCAACTTCACGACCTTGATCGTCGACTGCTTTTTCGATGCGACCTTTACCGTCACGTTCAACCGTTACGTCAGTCGGTGCAATCCACTCTTTGGTGCCTTTTTCGTTTTCGTGATAGAACGCGTCAGCCAGAACCATGCCTTGACATAGTAGTTGCTTGAACGGTTCATCAGACGTCACGTAGCCAGCATCACGTAGAAGCTTATGGAAGAAACGAGAGTAAAGCAGGTGCATACAAGCGTGCTCGATACCACCAACGTATTGGTCAACTGGTAGCCAGTAGTTTGCTTTCTCTGGATCTAGAATGTCGTCTGCTTGCGGTGAACAGTAACGTGCGTAGTACCAAGAAGACTCCATAAACGTATCGAACGTGTCAGTCTCACGTAGAGCGGGTTCGCCGTTGAATGTTGTTTCAGCCCAAGACTTGTCAGCCTTGATTGGGCTCGTTACGCCATCCATTACTACATCTTCAGGAAGAATGACTGGCAGTTGGTCTGCTGGTACTGGGTGAACTTCACCGTCTTCAGTGGTTACCATTGGGATTGGAGCGCCCCAGTAACGTTGACGAGATACACCCCAGTCACGTAGACGGAAGTTTACTGTCTTCTTACCTTTGCCTTCAGCTTCAAGCTTCGCAGCAATTGCATCGAATGCTTCTTGGAACGCAAGACCATCGAATTCACCAGAATCAAACAGTACACCTTTTTCAGTGTAAGCCGCTTCAGACACGTCTAGTTCAGAACCATCTTCAGGTTTGATTACTGGGATGATATCGATGCCGTACTTAGTTGCGAACTCGTAGTCACGTTGATCGTGAGCAGGAACCGCCATTACCGCACCTGTGCCGTAATCCATAAGTACGAAGTTTGCTACGTATACAGGAACAACACGACCGTTAAGAGGGTGGATAGCCGTTAGGCCAGTATCCATACCTTTCTTTTCCATCGTTGCGAGTTCAGCTTCAGCAACTTTAGTGTTACGACACTCTTCAACGAATGCAGCAAGCTCTGGGTTGTTCTTCGATGCTTTCTCTGCAAGAGGGTGACCTGCAGCGATACCAACGTAAGAAACACCCATTAGTGTGTCTGGACGAGTTGTGTACACTTCCAGTGGCGCTTCTTCACCGTTAACAGCGAAAGATAGCTCAACACCTTCAGAGCGGCCGATCCAGTTGCGCTGCATGGTCTTAACCATTTCAGGCCAACCTTCAAGGTTGTCTAAATCGTCTAGTAGCTCTTGAGCGTACTCAGTGATCTTAATGAACCACTGTGGGATTTTCTTTTGTTCTACTGGAGTATCACAACGCCAGCAGCAGCCATCTTCTACTTGCTCGTTTGCAAGTACAGTTTGGTCGTTCGGACACCAGTTCACTGAAGATGTCTTCTTGTAAACTAGGCCTTTTTCGTAAAGCTTAGTGAAGAACTCTTGTTCCCAACGGTAGTACTCAGGCGTACACGTTGCGAATTCACGGTTCCAGTCGTAACCAAAGCCTAGAAGCTTAAGCTGGTTCTTCATGTACTCAATGTTTTCGTAAGTCCATGGTGCAGGTGCTGTATTGTTTTTAACAGCGGCGTTTTCTGCAGGTAGGCCGAATGCATCCCAACCAATTGGCTGCATTACGTTTTTGCCTTGTAGACGTTGGAAACGAGATACCACATCACCGATGGTGTAGTTACGCACGTGACCCATGTGCAGTCGGCCACTTGGGTAAGGGAACATAGAAAGACAGTAGAATTTTTCTTTGTTTGGGTCTTCACTTACAACGAAAGTCTCGCTGTTATCCCAGTGTTGTTGAACCTTTTGTTCAATCTCTTGCGGGTTATATTGTTCTTGCATCGATGGTATCCGGTTATCTTGGAATTTGTGAGTTCGGTTAGAACAGAATCTTACAGATCGTCATAGAATACCTAAAGGAGCTGAGTACAACAATAGTTATACCCTTCATACTTGCAGTTGCCGCTTAGTAGATTGTGTAATTTTCACTGAATTTCGCAGGGCAACTATACTTAAGAGTATGAATTGCATTTGTTTGTAAGCGGGAGTGCATTGCAGCGCATCCGTTTGCTCACTAAAAGGTTGGTTATCTTAAGGAGGTTGTTATGCCGAAGAAAAAAGCGCTCTATGAAGAAGTCGTCGAAGAGGTGATTGAAACGCTGAAGCATAGCCCTGAAGAGCTCAACAACAAAATCGAAACGTCGGGCAAGTTTGCGAAAGCAGCTAATGATATGACTAAAGATGAGCTTTCATTGATCTCTGCCTACGTGAAGTCGGACTTAAAAGAGTTTTCCGAAAGCTATGAAGAGAGTAAAAGCGGTCCATTCTATTTGATGATTGCGGACTCTATTTGGCAAGGGCTGTTGGATATTACTGATCGTACTAAGGTGGAATGGGTTGAACTGTTCCAAGACTTAGAACACCAAGGCTTGTATCAAGCGGGTGAAGTCATTGGCTTGGGAACCTTAGTATGTGACGAGTGTGGTCACCAAACCGAATATAACCACCCAACCAATATCATTCCATGCATTAAATGTGGTTCTAAAGGGTTTAGTCGTAAAGCCCTTAAACCGTAAGCTTCTGAACCATAGCGTATCAACGCAAAACCACAGAAATGAAAAAGGGTTGACCCGATCAGTCAACCCTCAAATCACTTTTCGTCGAATCTAGCTTTTTGGCTTTCTAATTACCCAACCAATCACCAAGCTGAGCATCGCCCAGATATACAGTGGCCACGTACCTGCTGTGTGATAAGGCGTTTGACCATCCGTTGAAATGAGTTCAGCTTTTAACACTGCCGTTTCAAACTGAGGCACTTGCTTGATTATATTGCCTTTGTAATCAGTAACTGCCGTCACACCGTTGTTGGTCGAGCGAATAACCGGCTTACCAAGCTCCAGAGCACGCATCTGTGCAATTTCCATATGTTGCAGAGGGCCAATCGAACGACCAAACCACGCATCGTTAGAGAGCGTTAAAATAAAGTCAGTCTCGTCGGTTACGTTCTGCCTAACTTGATCATTAAAGATGATCTCGTAACACAACGCAGGCGCTAAGTGACGACCATTTGCCACTATGTTTGGTTGAACAAAGTCGCCACGGCTAAATGATGACATTGGCAAGTTAAAGAAAGGTGCTAATGGACGCAAGATATCTTCAAACGGCACAAACTCACCAAATGGTAACAGGTGGTGTTTATGGTAGCGTTCGTCTGGATCGTAGCTGTACTCACCGTATGGATTCACACCGAGAGAAAGAACACTGTTGTAGTATTTCTTATCTTCAGACTGATTCAGCACACCGGTAATGATCGAACTGTTGTTCATCTTCGCTGCGCTATCCAAGTTACGTAGGAAAGATGGGATCTCAACTTCGAATGCTGGAATAGCCGCTTCAGGCCAGATGATGATATCCGCTCCCCAGTTTTCTCTGCTTAGGTCGGTGTACTTCATCATGGTTGGCCAGCGATGACTCGGTAGCCATTTACTGTCTTGATCGACGTTGCCTTGTATCAAGACGACTGACGTGGTTTTTTCAGGGTTCGGCGTGACCCAGTCGATGTTGCGAATACCAAAGCCTGCACTAAATACGACGGCGGGAATGAGAGCGATGCTCCAAGCCCGGTTAACAATCGCATAAGTGAATGCAGAGGCTGAAACAATGATCGCTAAAGTTACTAGCTCTACGCCGCCAATCGGTGCAAATGAACCCAATGGCGAATCGATTTGGCTGTAGCCTAACCAAAGCCAAGGGAAGCCCGTCATTACCCAGCCACGCAGCCAATCACAGACTAGCCAGAATGCAGGAGCTGCAAGGAAAAAGCGGCTTAGGTTATTGGCAGGGAAGAATTTATTCAAACCCCAGGTAAATAGCCCTGAATAAACGGCTAGGTAGCCAACAAGCAATGCCATCAAAAATAGGTTGGCTGCCAGTGGCATGCCGCCAAAACCATCAATGCTGACGTATACCCAGCTGATACCTGTGGTGAATTGACCTAAACCCCATGCGTAGCCAATCCAAAGCGCACTTTTAGGAGAGCGGTTGTGGATCAGTAACAGCAGCAAAGCTGGGCTGAGAATAGCAAGAGGCCATATAGAGTATGGAGCGAATGAAAGGGTGGTTATAGCGCCAACAAAAACGGCCGCAAGCGGCCGTAATAGGCGATGAATAAAGGTATTAGTCATCTAATTTCTGTCATCTCTTTAGAGAGAAGTTGTTATTCTTCGATAGTCGGAAGAGGCTGTTCGTCAGGAATGGTTACCTGTAGCTGAATCACACGACGGTTATCTGCTGATGTTATTTTGAAATGGTAGTTTTCGATTTCTACAATTTCGCCACGAACCGGCAGGTGGCCGAGTGCTGTCATAACCATGCCGCCTACCGTATCCACTTCGTCGTCACTAAAGGCAGTGTTAAACGTATCGTTGAACTCTTCAATAGTGGTTAAAGCTTTTACAGAGAAGGTATGCTTACTCAGCTTACGAATATCTAGCTCTTCTTCATCGTCGAACTCGTCTTCAATTTCACCAACGATTTCTTCGAGGATATCTTCAATGGTTACCAGGCCAGAAACTCCACCAAACTCATCGACAACGATAGACATGTGGTAACGCTCTTCTTGGAACTCCTTAAGCAGGCGATCAACTCGCTTACTTTCAGGAACAACCACGACAGGGCGAATCACTTGTTCGATATCAAATGGAGCACTTTCTGAACCCAAATACTTAAGTAGGTCCTTCGCTAATAGAATGCCTTCAACATGGTCTTTATCTTCACTGATCACTGGGTAGCGAGAGTGTTGAGCATCAGTAATGAGCGCAATCAATGTATCTAGATCATCTGTGCGTTCAACTGTAACCATTTGAGAGCGAGGCAGCATGATATCGCGTACTCGCATCTCTGAAATTTCCATAACACCCTCGAGCATGTCGCGTGTGTCGTGGTCAATTAGGTCATTAATTTCTGAGTCGCGGATTACATCTACGAGCTCTTGGCGATCTTTTACTTCACCTTGAAATAGTTGGCCTAGGCGTTCAAAGAAGGACTTTCTACTCGGACCTTCAGATTTTTTACTTCCCTCAGAAGTGGGGGGGTTACCTTCGTTCATGATTTCTCAAAAAATAACGCTATCAGAAGTGTGATAGCACACGTTACAACTCAGATTCCTGTGAAAATCACAGGTTCGATGAGTTATTGTTTCTCTGCAACCTACTTTACTAGAATCAATTTACTTTTCTAGAATGTAAGGGTCTTCAAACCCCATAGATTGCATGATTTCTGTCTCGAGTGACTCCATCTCTTCAGCTTCATCATCTTCGATATGATCATAACCTAGCAGATGCAGACTGCCATGTACAACCATATGAGCCCAGTGTGCTAGCAGAGGCTTACTTTGCTCTTCTGCTTCTTTTTCGACAACTTGGCGGCAGATAATGAGGTCGCCCAGTAGATCTAACTCGATCCCTGGAGGAGCCTCGAATGGAAAAGACAACACGTTAGTTGGCTTATCTTTGCCACGATATTCATGATTGAGCTGGTGGCTTTCTTGTGTATCAACGATACGAACCGTCAACTCAGCGTTCTCTTGAAACTGAGGAATTGTCTTGTCCAACCAAAGCTGAATATCTTGCTCAGTTGGAAGACCTTGCTCATTTTCGACCGCTAATTGCAGGTCTAGTTCAATAGACATCTATTTATCACCTTGTTCTGCAATTACAGAGCTATTTTGTGTTGCTAATTGTGTCGTAACTACCTGCTGAGCCTCAAGAAGTTTGGCTTCACGCTCTTCACGTTTACGCTTTTCAAACTCTTTGCGCTCTTTCTGGTCTTTTGCTTCCCACTTCTCGTATGCGTTGACGATACGAGCAACTACAGGGTGACGAACGACGTCTTCAGACATGAAGAAGTTAAAGCTAATGTCGTCGACTTCATTGAGCACTTCAGTCGCATGGCGTAAGCCTGATTTTGCACCACGAGGTAAATCGATTTGCGTAATATCACCTGTGATCACAGCGCGTGAGTTAAAACCGATACGGGTTAAGAACATCTTCATCTGTTCTACCGTGGTGTTTTGGCTCTCATCAAGAATGATAAACGCATCATTCAATGTACGACCACGCATGTAAGCCAGTGGCGCAACTTCAATTACGTTACGTTCAATCAGCTTCTCAACTCGCTCAAAGCCAAGCATCTCAAACAGCGCATCGTAAAGTGGACGTAAATATGGGTCTACTTTTTGGCTTAAATCACCCGGTAGGAAACCAAGCTTCTCACCGGCTTCAACAGCAGGGCGCGTCAATAGAATGCGACGAATCTCTTGGCGTTCAAGTGCATCAACTGCTGCAGCAACGGCTAAGTAGGTTTTACCTGTACCTGCTGGCCCAATACCAAAGGTGATGTCATGAGTCACCATGTTCATTAGGTACTGTGCTTGGTTTGGCGTTCGAGGTTTGATGACGCCTTTTTTAGTCTTAATGGTCACTTCTTTGCCGTAGTCAATTTCAGACTCGACGTGTTGCTCCAAAATGCCTGACTCGGTGATCGCCAGATGTATTTGCTCTGGTTCGATATCGATTATGTTGCCTTTAACTGGAGCCGTTTCAACATAGAGGTGTTTGATGATGTCTAAAGCTGCGGCTGTAGTGTGAGGCTTACCAACAATGGTGAAAAAGTTGCTACGGTAATTAATCTCAACGCCCAGACGACGCTCAAGATGCTTGATGTTGTCGTCAAATGGTCCGCATAAACTTGCCAAGCGCTTGTTGTCTGCTGGTTCTAGATTTATCTCTAAGGTAACGATTTTATTGCTCAAATTAGCCTCTCATTTTGTGCCACTCACTCTTAAATAAAACAAAGAGCAAAAAGCCCGATTTAGACCGGGCTTCTGATGGTGATATCCCTATTTCTAAGATGGTCACTTAGTTAGGTAATTTCAAGCTTTGTGTTTGCGCTTTGTGCTCAAACAGTTGTATTGCCTATGGCGTAAATGTCGCTACACCTAGCTCGTCTTCACGTTTTGTTTTTTCCATCATTTTTGCTGGAGTCATAACAACGCGTAGACCCATGTCTTTTTCTGTGCGAACTAGCTCACCACGTAGTGAGTTGGTGTAAACCTCAGTGATCTTCACATCTACGAATTGACCGATTAGGTCTGCAGAACCTTCGAAGTTCACAACACGGCTGTTTTCTGTACGGCCGCGAAGTTCCATTAGGTTCTTTCTTGATGGGCCTTCAACAAGGATACGTTGCTCTGTGCCTAACATTAGACGAGAGAAACGCATAGCTTGTGTGTTTACCGTTTGCTGCAGTTCGTACAGACGATCTTTCTTCTCTTGTGCTGGTACATCACATGGGTAATCTGCCGCTGGCGTACCTGGACGTGGAGAGAAAACAAAGCTGAAGCTCATATCGAAATCAACGTCTTTAATTAGCTTCATTGTATCTTGGAAGTCTTGCTTAGACTCACCAGGGAAACCAACAATAAAGTCAGAGCTGATTTGAATGTCAGGGCGAGCTTTACGCAGTTTACGGATAATAGATTTGTACTCGATAGCCGTATGTGGGCGCTTCATCATCGTAAGAATACGGTCACTACCACTTTGTACTGGTAGGTGAAGGAAGCTCACTAGCTCTGGTGTGTCTTTGTAAACTTCAATGATGTCGTCACCAAACTCAAGCGGGTGGCTTGTTGTGAAACGAATACGGTCGATACCGTCGATAGAAGCAACAAGACGAAGCAGTTCTGCGAATGAACAGATATCGCCTTCGTGTGTTGGACCGCGGTATGCGTTTACGTTTTGACCTAGCAGGTTAACTTCACGTACGCCTTGCTCTGCAAGTTGAGCAACTTCGAAAAGTACATCATCCATTGGACGGCTAACTTCTTCGCCACGTGTGTATGGTACAACGCAGTAAGTACAGTATTTAGAACAACCTTCCATGATAGAAACGAACGCCGTCGCGCCTTCAGCTTTTGGCTCTGGCAGGTTATCGAACTTTTCGATCTCTGGGAAAGAGATATCCATTACTGGCTTTTCGTTAGACAGTGATGATTTAATCATCTCTGGCAAACGGTGTAATGTTTGTGGGCCAAAGATAACGTCTACGTAAGGTGCACGTTGACGAATGTGATCACCTTCTTGAGTCGCTACACAGCCACCCACACCGATCACCACACCTTCTTTTTTATCTTTAAGCGTTTTCCAACGACCAAGCTGGTGGAATACTTTTTCTTGCGCTTTTTCGCGGATAGAACAAGTATTCAATAGTAGTACGTCTGCTTCCTCAGGTACTTCAGTTAGCTCATAGCCATTTGCAGCGTTAAGCAGGTCGGCCATTTTTGATGAATCATATTCATTCATCTGACAGCCCCAAGTTTTAATTAGCAGTTTCTTACTCATTATATGTTCGCTCGATCGTTAGTTTAATTTAAGGGAGCAAATCGCCCATTATTCATCCGCTAGCCCCGTTTGTCATAATTCGGTATTCAATTTTATGACAGGCTCTAGCGGCAAGCGGCGTATTGTACTGGTTTCAAAACCGACTGACTAGTAGTCTGAACAAATCTCTTATGTAGTGGTTTTTATTATCGTTAACGCCATATGCCATAAGGGATAACCCTTTTTTCGAATAAGGTTTTTGGTTACAAGTTAGTTATGAAAAAGTACAATCAAAAACAGTCAAAGAATCAAACTGATAAGTACGAAATATGAACAGTTACGATATTGTAGTAGTCGGTGGCGGCATGGTTGGCGCAGCAACAGCAATCGGTTTTGCAAAGCAAGGTCTGAGTGTTGCGGTGATCGAAGGTTTTGCCCCACAAGCTTTTGATGAATCGCAAGCGATGGACATTCGTGTGTCAGCGATTTCTCAAGCATCGGTCGATTTGCTTGAAGATCTTGGTGCATGGCAAAGTATTGCAGCAATGCGAGTGTGTTCTTATAAACGTTTAGAGACGTGGGAGCACCCAGAGTGTCGTACTCGATTTGATGCTGCCTCACTAGACCTTCCTCGTTTGGGCTATATCGTTGAGAACAGACTCATTCAATTAGGTTTATGGTCTCAATTTGATGCCTACGACAATCTCGAACTGTTATGCCCAGAAAAGCTCGATGTGATTGAGTTTGGTGAAATCAATATCGTAAAGCTTCAATCAGGGGCTGAGTTGTCTGCGAAGTGGGTGGTTGGTGCTGATGGTGCGAATTCAGCCGTTCGCCAACAAGCTGGAATTGGCATCACGGCTTGGGATTATCGACAACACTGTATGCTTATCAATGTAGAAACAGAACAACCTCAGCAAGATATTACTTGGCAGCAATTTCTACCAAGTGGCCCTCGTTCATTTTTGCCTTTGTGTTCTCTAACCTCTGACGGTCAAGAAGTCGGGCTGGGCTCGTTAGTTTGGTATGATTCTCCACTGCGTATTAAGCAACTGTCAGCAATGGCCCCTGAAAAACTACGTAACGAAGTACTTACTCACTTTCCTAAAGAGTTAGGTGATATCAAAGTCTTGAATTCGGGTTCTTTTCCTCTGACACGACGTCATGCTCAATCATACTCGAAGAATAACTGTATTTTGGTCGGAGACTCTGCGCATACCATCAACCCTTTGGCTGGGCAGGGTGTTAACTTAGGCTTCAAAGATGTATCAGTACTGCTGGATGTCACCAAAGAAAAGGGTGAATTGAACCAGTCTGTAGCAAGACGCTACGAGGTGATGAGAAGAGGTGACAACCTAGTGATGCAAAGCGGTATGGATTTCTTCTATAAGACATTCAGCAACGACATTGGTCCACTTAAGTTTGTGCGTAATGCTGCACTCAAGCTAGCAGAGAACTCAGGGCCGATTAAAGCTCAAGTGTTGAAGTATGCCCTGGGCCTTTAATTGAGTATTACAGACACTTTATAAAGAGAAGGAGAGCGAATGCTCTCCTTTTTTGTATCAGATGACTACTATCGCTGTTGCGTCACACAAACCGGTGCATCGATCTCTAAAGAGTACCCTGTATAAACCAAAGACCCATCTTCATTATCTCGCTTGAATGAGGTGATGTTGTTGGAGTGCTGGTTGGCGGCGATAAGCCATTTCCCATCGTTCGTTATATGGAAGTCTCTTGGGAATTTGCCTTCAGTGTCGTAGCTATCAATGAAAGTCAGCCTTTGAGTCTCAGAGTCGATTTTGAAGCTACTGATTCTTGATTGGTGTCGACATGACACATAAAGGAATTGCTCATCAGGCGATAGCTTAATCGCAGCTGCGGCTTCTCCCTTCTCCATATTAGGCAATGCATCAATCTCTTCCACTACATTCCAAATGCCTAAAACCTTTTCCAAAGCCAGCAACGTTTCAGAGAGTTCACAGACCACATAGGCTCTGTCTTCAGCTTTGTTAAAGATTAAATGGCGAGGTCCATTGCCGGCGGGCACCTTAATAGACTGCATTGGCTCATCAAGGAACTCTTCTTGCTCTTCATCAAAGCAATAGAAGTTGATGCGATCGGTGCCGAGATCGACAGTCACAAACTGTGGTGAGTTTTGTAAGAACAGGCATTGATGGGCGTGTGGGCTAGTTTGTCTCTCTTTGTTTGGCCCGGAACCAACCATCTGGATTGTTTTGAGTCGTTTATCGATGCTGCCGTTGATACTTAAGCTAAAAATATCGAATGTGCCTGATGAGTATTGCGACGTGATAGCAAACTTATTGTGTGGATCTATCGCGACGTGACAAGGGTGATCTCCCGAGATGAGGCTTGTATTGTGTGTTAGCTGTGAATCAACATTAGGTATATGAATGAGCTGGGGCTGTTTTTGCTGGTCCACTTCCGATGCAGTATAGATCCCAGTCTTTGTTACAGTAATAAAAGAGGGGTTAGTACATTTGATGATCAGCTCTAGAGGTAATAGTTTTCCTGTTTCTAGATCTAACTGAGTTTGATAAACACCTTGGCTTTTACTTGGTGTATCTGTGTAGCAACCGATCGTTAAGGGGAGGGGTTTCATAGGCTAGTCATACTCAATTAGAAAATGGAGCTGACATTGTCTTATAAAATCGTATTAAAAGTGAGGTTATAGAAGAGAATACTTGGTGACTTGGCTAGCAGATTTGCATATTCCAGATAAAACAAAACCCAGCTAAAAAGCTGGGTTCTATTTAATGATGGTGCGGTCGGAGAGACTTGAACTCTCACACCTCTCGGCGCCAGAACCTAAATCTGGTGCGTCTACCAATTCCGCCACGACCGCAGCAAAGCTTTTACTCTA
>NZ_VTXG01000061.1:0-2631 GCF_013114515.1 Vibrio sp. AIC-3
GAGACGCCTTTTAAACCGGTAATGGAAGCGTATTTCTTACTGAAGTTAATCGCTTGACTCCCCAATCCTTTTCCTTGGAAACGATGGTCAATCATGACGCGCCATACATATAAATGCTCCTTTTGAAAGTGTTCATCGTGTGTGTCCAGTATTCTAGGGTCAATCAGAGAGATTAGCCCCGCAGGTTTATTGTTTAAGTAAATACCATAGTTGATACTATCGTCGTTAAAACTGGCTTCTGCAAGCCACTCTGCGTTGTTAGCAATGAGTTGTTTTTGAGACTCTTCCACTGAGAGATCAATAATGTCATTGATAATGGTATTGTTTATTTTTAAAAAGCTAATTTTATTCATGCTTATTTACCTTGGGTAGGTGTTTCATTAAAAGTAACTGGCCAATGTAAGGATCTTGATAAGCTAATCTTGAGTTATCAAAATGGTAATGTCGCTTTTGCTCCTGTCTTTTAACATAGACTCTTCAAGTATCTTATAGATCTCTTTATCTGGCGCATATTAGAACGCGCCAATTTTTTTAATTAAGGTATATGTATGTCTTAATTAAAAACGATGATGGAAGTTATTGTTTCCTTTTTGCCTGCCCCCATGACAGAAATATTAGTTCCAAGCGTTGCCCACGATGATTCAAAAATAGGGTACGTATAGTATTTTTACAATAGTGCCGTCACAAAACCCAAAACAAACTCCCTGATAGAATGCTGACGAGTGTGATTAAAGATAACTTTAATGTGTTCTCAGCCAGCTACATTTTGTATATCACTTATCAGCTAAAATGGTGGCCAATATCTTATCGCCTTTGCATTCAACACTGACGTTCATTCCATTGACGAGTGCTCTCTCATTAGGCGCACTTGCTCTCATATCGAGTCCACTTGTTTAAATTTGGACAACTAGTTCGGTAAGCGTTAAAGAAAGAGTGCTGGTTACCCTGAAGTTTTAGTGTAGGCCACATCTTGATGTTATCGAAGATGGCCAATCGCAATGCAAAAATAGACACAGCCCTGGAATATTGAAGCTAATGTTATCGAAAGCTTTTCTGCACTATTTTTTTAGTTTGCGTAATTGGTGTAGCCAAACTTAACACCAATGATACGAACCGCCATATAAGTTTTAACTCATACCATTTGACGTATTATTGCGGAATCTTTTGTCTATGACAGTATGACTTTGTAAGTAAAATCATTACATAATGAAAGCGTATTTATTAAGTTGCCAGTTCAAACCTTGATGTATTGTTTTCATAAAGTTCAACGTTAATGTCGGTTTTATCTAATAGTCATAAGATGTTGCTCCTAATGAATTGATAGCAGCGTAGCTTCTTACGTCTAAAGCGGGACTGTATTGGATAAACCTGTGATAAAAATACAACGATTCACAAAAATGCTGTGCTTGGCCGACATATCACTCAGATTGACATCACTCATGGAAGTTGATTAAACGACTTTATATACTTGTAGTAATTCATTGTTTACTAAATTAGTAAAATCACTGACACGCTTTTGTCCAAAAAACTGTTAGCAGGGCCGAGCTTTAATGTGTGATCACCAAGCGATTTTGTCGAGAATTGATGTATAGGCGGTGGTGATTTTACTACGAGTTGTTCCTTAGTTCGTGGAAATTTGAAGTTTTTCAATGCAATCTTATGCAAGCTAACACTGGAAATCTCATTGTAACTATCTGAAAGTTAACCAGATTTATTCAGGCTCATGCTGCAAGCATCATGTTTTTGATTGCGACGTTAGTGTATCTCGCAGATGAATCCTTTACTGGCACACCCATCAGCGCCGATCTTATATTAAGCATTACTATTCAACCTAATTTTCTATAATTTGATCACATATTTTGTGACAACACAGTGTAATATCCGTTTATTTTTTAGCCATCACTATAATGACAACGTTGCGTAATTTTAAAGAAGTGAAGATGCGTTGTTTATTGTTAATACTATTAATCTTGCCCGTAGGGAGTGCGTTCGCTAAGGACAAGGTGTCTTGGAATATGGGCGTTCTGGATATTCAGATGTCGCAGGGGCAAACTCAGATATTTGATTTGGTTTTATATAATTTACCCGAGGTTGAAGGGGCTAAGCTGCACGTTGTACCTGCGCTGCAGGAGTGGATATCTGTTCAACCTTCTATTATCGAAGACACCAGTGAGCAAGAGCATGAACTAAAAGTGCTCGTAAGTATCCGTTCCGATAGTCCTATTGGCACGTTTGATGGTGTCATTCAGGTTAGGGAAATTAAAGCGGGTAAGCCTAAAAATGTTCTTCCTATGTCATTGCCTGTATTTCTAAGAACTGTCTAGGGTCAGGTCTTGCCTTTTGCCACTCATTACTTTTGGTATGTCAAAGCTAACAAAGCACCATTATTTGAACTTTGAGGCGCAACTCATTTCGGGGCAGATCTGAGCCAGCTGGCACTTTTTGAGAAAAGTGCCACGAGTAAAACTTCAGGCCTATGAAACCTCTGGACACTTCCATTTTAGCGAGATAGCTAATTTAGCAAAGCATCATAGACAGAACCTTAAGCACTAAGCTCAGCGTAAATTCCGTCTAACGTAATGTTTTCTTTAGACTTCCTCTGCGCGGACTTTTGAGCGTTCCTTGATATAT
>NZ_VTXG01000062.1:0-2410 GCF_013114515.1 Vibrio sp. AIC-3
TTTGCTTTTGAGGGGCTTTCTGGGCTCATACAGAGATTCTGAACGTTGTTACTGACAAGGTTTTACGTGCATGCTCCATTGCTTGCTTGTCTGTCTCATATGGTCCATAGATTTTTACGTTGTGGTTTTCATCTCCATCAACGTTTGTAACTGACATGAACCAGTCACCAACCAAGAATATCTCATCAGCAAGTTCATTCACTTCTTGGAAGTTTAAGCCAACAACATTCGACACCATACATTGAACTTGGTTTGTATCATCTCGATAGCCAAGCATCTGTACATGGTTTTTGTTGGACTCACTCATGAGCAGCATTTCTTTTAATAGTTCTAAGCTGTCGAAGACTTTTTTGTACTGACGCTTGGCAACTACATCATTGGCATCATCAACGGCTTTATCTACATCGTTGTGTAACCAGTTAATGACTTCTTGGAGTTCATCAGATTTCATGACTTGATCTTCCATTATTTCATCGACCTCACGAGCTTAATGCCGAAGCGTTTTAATTCCAGTCCACCGAAGTTATTCACGGTAAAGCTTGAGCTATCAAGTTCGTAGTTTCCTGATTTATATGCAGATTGGTCGTCTTGTAATGAGAGCTTCATTTCGACTGGGAACTTACCACCCAGATATGCATATCCTATTTGTTCTCTTATCGTTCTGGCTTGTTTACCATCTTTACCTGGTAATGTTCTTGTGATTGGTTGTTCGTGTTCTGGGAAGATTTCTACTTTCAACATATCTTTTCCTTAAGCTACGTAAGCTTTAAACGGCAGCACATTTGATTGCGCTACTTTCGGTAGTTGATACCAAGATGGTATCTGTAGTGATTGAACTTCTATTTCTTCTGAGCGCCTCAACGTTGGACACATTCTTGAGACATCGAACTGCTGACCGATGTCGATGCCGATTTTCTTCAACCTTGCTTTGTGTTCGTAATATTGCGAGCTGCTCAGTATTTCCCTCATATCCACACCGTTTTGCCACAACGTAAAATAGTTCATGGTTGTGTTGGCTTTTCTTTGTGTATCAACGGCGCCATTATTTAATAACTGTTGAGCTATGCTCTGGTGTTCATCATGGGATATTTCGATAGTCTTCATAGCATCCTCGAAGTGCTTGAGGTGCGTCAGGTATTCGTCTTCACTTATTAGCCCGTAAAACTGTAAGTTATGTCTTTTCAATAGCTTTTGTCTGAGGCTGTACTCTAAGCGAACAACACCTTTACTCGCACAGTAAGTCGTTAATTTATCTATGTATTCTTTACTTTCATTACTATTCTTTGCGTTCTTCTTTGAGTGACGCTGTAACTCAATAGCTTTGGCATATAACTTAATAAGTAACCATTCGGAACCTTCGCCCCAGTAGCAGCTGTATCCGTCTGGGTACAACTTAGGTTTCATGGATCTTCCTAAGCTCATTGAAGACATCCCACGTATAAAAGGCTGCTCACTGCCCTGTCCTACTGACAAGTTTTGCGTCCAGTCGATGCTTGTAATCTCAGCACCATTACCTACGTAAGATGATGTTTTTCCGTCAGGTGTTTGTCTGTGTTTAAGGCGGGTATTTTTAGTAAATGGAGGTAAGTCATATTTGGCTAACACATGGTTATAGACTTCTACACACTCATCTAATGTTGTTAGTCCGAAGAGATTATCTTGTCTTTGCCAACGCGATGGATTCCCCTCGACTCTGACACGATAGCCATCACATCTGATTGTGAGTTTAGTGCTATGAGAACCTTCTAAAATCTTCTGATCTACAGATGGTGGTAGCTTCTCTCCAGACTCCAGATCTATACGCTCAATAACATGACGACCGACAAGAGGTAACCCTCCTTCTCGGTGATCTTGTTGGATAAATAAGCGGTCAATGAAGTACAAGTAAAATCCTGTCAATAGCAACTAAGGTACATTTTTATATACCATAAAGGTTATTTTTGGTTACTGCAAGATTATGGTTTATAAAAGTGGGTGTATAGTTACATTAATATGTACCATTAAAGGAATTATGATGATTGGTTCTGTACTTAAAGAAGCTAGAGCGTTAAAAAACCTATCCCAACCAGAAGTAGCTCGTTTAGTCGGAGTGACTAAGCAGACTTACTTGAAGTGGGAGAATGATACGACTGAACCTAAAGCAACCCAGATAAGTAAGCTTGCTAAAGTGTTAGGTATTACTTCTGATGAGATTTGTAACGGTAAATTAGATAGTAAAATGGCACTCAACTCGTTCATCATAAACATGTCTAAAGTTGGAGCTGATTCTGGGATGGTTGCATTGAGAGTCTGGGAACAAGTTCCTGATCACCAACACTTTTTGAAGAGTTTATTAGACAGCGAAGATGTCGATTCTGAAGGTAATGAGGTTCTTAATATCTTATAGCGGATTCCGGTATTCCGGAGTTAG
>NZ_VTXG01000063.1:0-2139 GCF_013114515.1 Vibrio sp. AIC-3
TGTCGGGTGGACGACACTTGTTACCAAGTGCCGTCTCCCTAAGAACCCAGCGTGCAACTTTCACTGCACTAGGCTCAAGCCTCCACGAAGGCATCGTTTGATACCCAGCAACTTATAAAGCAGTCGAAGCAGGTTCGTTCCAAGAGTTACGAGCTAGCCTTTTAGATTTTCTCTTTACCAAGTATTCTTGGTAAAGAGGGTCAAAGGGTGTCGCTGCACTTCGGATTTTCACATGCCTTTCTATTGGCACTTTGGCTATTTGGAAGAGATTGAACTGGCAATCCATATCCATGATCTTCTGCCAACCGTGAAACTGCCATTGGCCTTTTTGGTTGATGAAGTATTTTAGGGCAATCCAAGTTTTAGACTTTGTTGGATGACGCCTTTTAGCCCAGTGCCATAACGTATGGAATAACTTGTGACCTACATATCCGAATACCTGTTTAGCTACGCAGTGCCGATAATAGTTCGACCATCCCCTGAGTTTAGGATTTATCAGTTTGATAAGATCATTCACTGGAAGGGTTACGTGCTTTTTGATGAGTTCACGCAGATTGCTTAAGAACATCAACGTATTGGATTTACTCGGCTTGATGAGCAGTTTCCCTTTGTACTTCCTATGGTTGAACCCAAGAAAATCAAAGCCATCGTTGATATGAGTAATGTGCGTTTTCTCTTCGGATAATGTTAAGCCTCTTTCCGCTAAGAAATCAGCAATCAACGGTTTGATATCGTTCTCGAGCACTTCCTTTGAAGCGCAAGTGACGACGAAATCGTCGGCATATCCAATAAAGTTAGCTCTTGCTCCTTTCTTAAGCGCGGTAGACTTAATGCGCTGTTCGAGACCCGATAACGTCATCAACATCAAGGTGGGGGATATAATTCCGCCTTGAGGAGTGCCTTCGTCGGTGTCGTAAAACAGCCCTTTGTCTACAAAGCCTGACTTTAGCCATTGCTCCAACATCCGTTTATCGATGGCGATGTTATCCATAAGCCATTGATGCCCGATTTTGTCGAAGCAAGCTTTAATATCTCCTTCAAGAACCCATTTAGCCGATTTCTTTAAAGCCAAACACTTGAAGCACTGGTCGACAGCGTCAGCCGTGCTACGATTTGCTCTAAAGCCATAACTATTCGGGTCGGCAGTTGTTTCTGATATGGGTTCTAGCGATAATAGGTGTAGCGCTTGTTGTGCTCTGTCTATCATGCATGGGATGCCCAGAGGTCGAAGCTTGCCATTCTTTTTGGGGATATAGATACGCCTGAGTGGTTTCGCTTGATAAGCTTTCCGACTCAGTTGATTTACTGCTTTCATACGACGCGTGTCTGTGTTCCAGACAACGCCGTCTATTCCAGGCGTTTTACTGCCTTTATTTTGAGAAACTCGCTTAACAGCAAGAAGTTTTGCTGAGCGAGAGTGAGTCAGTATCCATTGCAATGCTTTTGCTTTGCCGTGTTTACCGTCTCTAGTTGCCTTTGCGATACGCATTTGAAGCTTTAAGACGTTCGCCTCTACGGCCTTCCAGTTAATGGATTGCCACAGTGCACTGTCAGAAGATGCACTAATCTCATTCGAAATCGTCATTTGCTTTTCTTCCTTAATAAAGTTCTTCAAACTCTCTCGCAACGAGAGACCAGTTGGAAGTGGGCTCACTTTCGTGATCAGGCACAAACCTGTATCTGCGTCATTACAATGCAGCCTTTGCTTTTTCCAACCTCCTCTACCCGCATCACTATCGGCCACAGAGGCTTTCCCGTAGGGAGTGATACAGGCTTACCGTGTTCCGTATGTCACGCAATGTCAGTTTAGATGCCCGCTATGGTGCGGAGAGTTCAATGATCACGAAAGAGCATGGGGCAATCTCTTTCCGACTCTCGTGCCTTTTGGCTACAGCGTATTAACCACTTCCGCTGTTTCACAACATAACGCACCTTACGCGGATTCACTTATGTTCATCATGCTGACTACCTAGCACTCACCCGATGTTGTGGTTATCAGGAGGATCGTCCTCTCACGATTTCAATCCCGATTGGAAAATACCAACCTTCGTTACATTGTCAAAGCCGCTACTTTATTCAGGCTCCTAGGTTCATCTGGTGATACAGATGGTTCACTCGTTTAGCGGTGAACAGCGCTTC
>NZ_VTXG01000064.1:0-1825 GCF_013114515.1 Vibrio sp. AIC-3
AATCGAGTAGGAGGAGGCCTCGCAGCCTCCGTCCTCTCACACCACCGTACAAGCGTGGGTCGCATACGGCGGTTCCGAATATACTTTCAGTGACTCGTACCCATCTCTTAGTGAGTACAGCCCAAACCCCTCGAACCATTTTATTGGCATGGCGTGATTAACCTGTGGCGTTGAAGCTAGATGCCACCAACCCTTATCTGACATCGCTAGCTTCCACGCATTACGCTCCGTTACACCTTGTCGCTGTAACCATATCGCTATGCTGTGTCTGCGTTTGCGCTGCTTTAGTCGGTAGCACCTTAATCTACGCCGTATCCATTCGTCTAAGCGCTGCATTGCACTTTTACTAACAGTAAGCTTGAAGTAGTGTTGCCATCCTCTTAGATATTGAGTTAACTCCGTGATTATCACCTGTAACTCTCGTCCTCGATTTCGCTTCGTTATCTGACGTACTCGCTTCTTCATTTGAGCTTGTGCCGTCTTCGATATCCCGATTCTTCCGTCTATCTGGAAGCGGTGGCTTAGGTAAGTTCGCTTTGTCACTCTCGTTGCTGCACTTTTCTTACGGTTTACCGTCAGCTTTAGTTTCTGCTCCAAGAACTCCGTTATCGACTCTCTGACTCGATGAGCGGCTTCCTCACTACGCACGTAGATTTGACAGTCATCTGCATATCGACAGAACTTATGCCCTCTACGCTCTAGCTCTTTATCCAGTTCATCTAATACAATATTTGATAGTAGCGGAGATAATGGCCCACCCTGGGGTGTGCCTCGTTGTCTCTGCTCAACTAGTCCATGTCGCATTATGCCTACCTGTAGGTATGACCTAATTAGCTTTAACACGCGTTTATCAGCAATATCTTGTGACAGCCTGTGCATTAGCCTATCGTGATTCACTGTATCGAAGTATTTTGCTAGGTCGATATCTACTACATAACCTCGACCCTCTCGGATGTAGCGACTGGCGGCCGACAATGCATGGTGCGCACTGCGGTTGGGTCTAAACCCGTAACTACTGTCGGAGAACTTCGGCTCATAGATACATGACAGCACTGATGTGATTGCCTGTTGGACTACCCTATCAAGGACTGTTGGGATACCTAATTGCCTTACGCCACCACTAGCTTTGGGGATTTCTACACCAAGAACAGGTTGAGGTTGATAGCTTCCATCCAGAAGACTCTGGCGAAGCTCTTGCCCGTTTGATGCCTGTCGAAGTCTTGAGATAGTGGCGTTGATGTCGAGCTTGTCGACTCCTGCACACCCTTTGTTCTTCTTCACGCGTCTAAGAGCTTGATTCAAATTGGTTGAGGAGCAGATTTGCTCCATCAACGAAGTTGAGGTCACCAAGACTCGCCCTCCTGTCTACGCCGACCATGCTTGTCATTCTTCGTATCCATGAGCTTTACTTGCGGTATTGCCCTTTGGGACGTAGAGATGAGTTTCATCTTGCTATGACTCCACATGATTGAGTGTCTAGTGACTGCTTCTTGATATATTCAGTTCAGGCCTTCCTTTGAGTTGTACATTCTCAAAGTACTATGCCTTCTGCTGACTTCTTATTGCTCATCACACAACATCACTGCTGTATTAGTCTCTATTGAGACAAACCATAAGATCTCCCGAGGTAAGACGTTGTTCTTTCCCTTGGCTGTGCCTGATTTACCACTACACACTTCCCGTCGAGGCATTGGGCTATTCTATCTATGGCTAGGTTGCCCAAGTTGTAATGGCCTACTATCAGATTTCTGTTCGTCACAACCAAGTTTTGCCATTTGCTTCCTTCAGATTTCACCTCACGGTGAACACCCTTGCATAGGCTAAC
>NZ_VTXG01000065.1:0-2278 GCF_013114515.1 Vibrio sp. AIC-3
TCATAATCAGTGAAAACGAGTAGGGCGGGACACGTGATATCCTGTCTGAATATGGGGGGACCATCCTCCAAGGCTAAATACTACTGACTGACCGATAGTGAACCAGTACCGTGAGGGAAAGGCGAAAAGAACCCCTGTGAGGGGAGTGAAATAGAACCTGAAACCGTGTACGTACAAGCAGTAGGAGCACCTTCGTGGTGTGACTGCGTACCTTTTGTATAATGGGTCAGCGACTTAATTTTAGTAGCAAGGTTAACCGTTTAGGGGAGCCGTAGGGAAACCGAGTCTTAACTGGGCGTACAGTTGCTAGGATTAGACCCGAAACCAGGTGATCTAGCCATGGGCAGGTTGAAGGTTGAGTAACATCAACTGGAGGACCGAACCGACTAATGTTGAAAAATTAGCGGATGACTTGTGGCTAGGGGTGAAAGGCCAATCAAACCTGGAGATAGCTGGTTCTCCCCGAAAGCTATTTAGGTAGCGCCTCGGACGAATACTACTGGGGGTAGAGCACTGTTAAGGCTAGGGGGTCATCCCGACTTACCAACCCTTTGCAAACTCCGAATACCAGTAAGTACTATCCGGGAGACACACGGCGGGTGCTAACGTCCGTCGTGGAGAGGGAAACAACCCAGACCGCCAGCTAAGGTCCCAAAGTATAGCTAAGTGGGAAACGATGTGGGAAGGCTCAGACAGCCAGGATGTTGGCTTAGAAGCAGCCATCATTTAAAGAAAGCGTAATAGCTCACTGGTCGAGTCGGCCTGCGCGGAAGATGTAACGGGGCTAAGCTATACACCGAAGCTGCGGCTACGTACCTTAGGGTATGTGGGGTAGGGGAGCGTTCTGTAAGCCGTTGAAGGTGGTCTGTAAGGGCTGCTGGAGGTATCAGAAGTGCGAATGCTGACATGAGTAACGATAAAGGGAGTGAAAAACTCCCTCGCCGGAAGACCAAGGGTTCCTGTCCAACGTTAATCGGGGCAGGGTAAGTCGACTCCTAAGGCGAGGCCGAAAGGCGTAGTCGATGGGAAACGGGTTAATATTCCCGTACTTCTTACAATTGCGATGGGGGGACGGAGAAGGCTAGGTGGGCCTGGCGACGGTTGTCCAGGTTCAAGTACGTAGGCGGGTGGTTTAGGTAAATCCGGACCGCTACTAACGCTGAGATACGATGTCGAGCTACTACGGTAGTGAAGTCATTGATGCCATGCTTCCAGGAAAAGCCTCTAAGCTTCAGATTGTAAGGAATCGTACCCCAAACCGACACAGGTGGTCGGGTAGAGAATACCAAGGCGCTTGAGAGAACTCGGGTGAAGGAACTAGGCAAAATGGTACCGTAACTTCGGGAGAAGGTACGCTCTTATCAGTGAAGTCCCTTGCGGATGGAGCAGACGAGAGTCGCAGATACCAGGTGGCTGCAACTGTTTATTAAAAACACAGCACTGTGCAAAATCGTAAGATGACGTATACGGTGTGACGCCTGCCCGGTGCCGGAAGGTTAATTGATGGGGTTAGACTTCGGTCGAAGCTCTTGATCGAAGCCCCGGTAAACGGCGGCCGTAACTATAACGGTCCTAAGGTAGCGAAATTCCTTGTCGGGTAAGTTCCGACCTGCACGAATGGCGTAATGATGGCCACGCTGTCTCCACCCGAGACTCAGTGAAATTGAAATCGCTGTGAAGATGCAGTGTACCCGCGGCTAGACGGAAAGACCCCGTGAACCTTTACTACAGCTTGGCACTGAACATTGAACCTACATGTGTAGGATAGGTGGGAGACTGGGCTAAACACGGTTGGACATCGTGTGGTTAGTGCAATGGCATAAGCCCGCTTGACTGCGAGAATGACAATTCGAGCAGGTGCGAAAGCAGGTCATAGTGATCCGGTGGTTCTGAATGGAAGGGCCATCGCTCAACGGATAAAAGGTACTCCGGGGATAACAGGCTGATACCGCCCAAGAGTTCATATCGACGGCGGTGTTTGGCACCTCGATGTCGGCTCATCACATCCTGGGGCTGAAGTCGGTCCCAAGGGTATGGCTGTTCGCCATTTAAAGTGGTACGCGAGCTGGGTTTAGAACGTCGTGAGACAGTTCGGTCCCTATCTGCCGTGGGCGTTGGAAAATTGAAAGGGGCTGCTCCTAGTACGAGAGGACCGGAGTGGACGAACCTCTGGTGTTCGGGTTGTCATGCCAATGGCATTGCCCGGTAGCTAAGTTCGGAATCGATAACCGCTGAAAGCATCTAAGCGGGAAGCGAGCCTTGAGATGAGTTTTCCCTG
>NZ_VTXG01000066.1:0-1304 GCF_013114515.1 Vibrio sp. AIC-3
GAGGGTGTCCCGAATTCTGTGTAACTGTCTAGACTTAAGCCTTTAAGGCTAAGGATGGACAATATGGATAAGAAAGCACTTGAAGCGTTTGCTCGTGAAGCAGCAAAGTCAATTAAGACAGAATCTGATCTTGATGACTTCAGAAAAATGTTGACCAAGGTGACCGTTGAAACGGCATTAAATGCTGAGCTTGATGAGCACCTTGGGTATCAAAAACACCAACCTAGAACGAGCTCCAACTCCCGTAACGGCTATTCGGGCAAATCAATCATCACCGACGATGGAGAGGTCGATATCGACGTCCCTCGCGACCGTGAAGCTAGTTTTGAACCTCAACTCGTACGCAAGCACCAAACTCGATTCCAATCCATGGACGACAAGATATTGAGCCTGTATGCGAAAGGCATGACCACACGTGAAATCGTCGCAACGTTCAAGGAAATGTATGATGCTGATGTCTCGCCAACGTTGATATCAAAGGTGACCGACTCGGTACTCGAGCAAGTGATTGAATGGCAGTCGCGACCTCTCGACGAAATTTACCCTATCGTCTATCTCGATTGCATCGTGGTTAAGGTGCGTCAAGACAAGCAAGTCATCAACAAAGCGGTCTATCTTGCGTTAGGCGTCAACATGGAAGGCCAAAAAGAACTGCTCGGCATGTGGCTCTCTGAAACGGAAGGTGCCAAGTTCTGGCTTAACGTGCTGACTGAGCTTCAAAACCGTGGGGTAAAAGACATCCTTATCGCTTGCGTTGACGGGCTAAAAGGCTTTCCTGACGCCATTAACACTGCGTTCCCAGAGACGCAAATACAGCTCTGTATCGTCCACATGGTGCGAAACTCGGTCAAATACGTCCCTTGGAAAGACTACAAAGCCGTGACGACTGACCTGAAGAAAATCTATCAATCAGCCACAGAAGATGAGGCACTGCTGGCTCTAGAGCAGTTCTCTGACCGATGGGATAGTAAGTATCCTCAAATCAGTCGTTCTTGGACGGCGCATTGGGACAACCTCAACACCTTGTTTAACTACCCAGAGGATATTCGCCGAGCCATTTACACGACTAACGCCATTGAATCCCTCAACAGCGTTATTAGAAAAGCGATCAAGAAGCGCAAGCTGTTCCCAACGGATGAATCAGCTAGAAAGGTGATCTACCTGGCTATCCGAGATGCTTCCAAGAAGTGGACGATGCCGATTAGAAACTGGCGACAAGCTCTAAACCGCTTTATGATTATGTTCGAAGACAGACTCACTGAATACATGTAACCCCGACAGTTACACAGAATTATTTACAGGGT
>NZ_VTXG01000067.1:0-1177 GCF_013114515.1 Vibrio sp. AIC-3
AAGATTTTAGCTACAACACCAGCACCAACTGTACGGCCACCTTCGCGGATTGCGAAACGTAGACCTTCGTCCATTGCGATTGGAGCGATTAGCTCAACAGTCATTTGAACGTTGTCACCTGGCATTACCATTTCTACGCCTTCTGGTAGAGTGATGTCGCCTGTTACGTCAGTTGTACGGAAGTAGAACTGTGGACGGTAACCTTTGAAGAAAGGAGTGTGACGGCCGCCTTCGTCTTTAGAAAGTACGTATACTTCAGACTCAAACTTAGTGTGTGGGTTGATAGAACCTTTCGCAGAAAGTACTTGACCACGTTCAACGTCATCACGCTTAGTACCACGTAGAAGTGCACCAACGTTCTCACCTGCACGACCTTCGTCAAGCAGTTTACGGAACATTTCAACACCAGTACAAGTAGTAAGAGTAGTCTCTTTGATACCAACGATTTCTACTTCGTCACCTACACGTAGGATACCGCGCTCGATACGACCAGTTACAACAGTACCACGACCTTGAATTGAGAATACATCTTCAATTGGTAGTAGGAACGGTTGGTCAACTGCACGCTCTGGCTCAGGAATGTAAGAATCTAGTGCTTCTGCAAGCTCAACGATCTTGTCTTCCCACTGCTTCTCGCCGTTTAGTGCGCCAAGTGCAGAACCTTGGATAACTGGTAGGTCATCACCTGGGAAGTCGTATTCAGAAAGAAGTTCACGAACTTCCATCTCAACTAGCTCAAGTAGCTCTTCGTCATCTACCATGTCACATTTGTTCATGAATACGATGATGTAAGGGATACCAACTTGACGACCAAGTAGGATGTGCTCACGAGTTTGAGGCATAGGGCCGTCAGTCGCAGCAACAACTAGGATACCGCCGTCCATTTGTGCAGCACCAGTGATCATGTTTTTAACATAATCCGCGTGTCCTGGACAGTCTACGTGTGCGTAGTGACGTGCTGGAGTGTCGTACTCAACGTGAGAAGTTGCGATTGTGATACCGCGCTCACGCTCTTCTGGAGCGTTATCGATAGATGCGAAATCTTTAGCAACACCACCGTACACTTTTGCAAGAGTAGTACAGATAGCAGCAGTTAGAGTTGTTTTACCGTGGTCAACGTGGCCGATAGTACCAACGTTTACGTGCGGTTTCGTACGTTCAAATTTTTCTTTAGACA
>NZ_VTXG01000068.1:0-1120 GCF_013114515.1 Vibrio sp. AIC-3
ACGGTGTTTTTCAAGGTAGTTGTCATCATTTGCTTACTTATTAAGCAGCTTCTCTTTCTGGATTTAGGTGAACGTCACCGACAGGCTCACAGTTCCTGATATCACCAGGCCATCGCTCAGGTTTTCGGCGTTTTGCAGCGAGCAATACCTCAGCACGCTGCTTCAAGATCTCTTTATCTTTTCCATTGTGACGCTCTGAAGGCGTGACGTAATTTAGCTTACTGTGCTTGTGCTCGGTGTTGTACCAGCGTACGAAGTCTTCAACCCAACTTCGACTACTGTCGAGAGTTTCAAAGCCCTTTGTTGGCCAGCTTGGTATGTACTTTACCGTGCGGAACAATGACTCGACATACGGGTTATCATCACTGACTCTCGGGCGGCTATACGATGAGGTAATACCTAACTCTTCCATTTTAGCTTTGAACGTCAGCGACTTCATAGGCGCACCGTTATCTGAGTGAAGAACCAGCGCTTGATTGAAGCACTGCTCTCGCATCAACGTCCGTTGCAGAAGTTGTGACGCCAGCTCACCGCACTCACGCTCATACACTTCATAACCAACGACTTTTCGGCTGTAGATGTCCTCGATGACATACAGGTAATAGTGGTGGCCTCGAACCTTTGAAGGTAAGTAAGTGATATCCCATGTGTAGACTTGGTTCGAGTCCGTAGCTGTGTAACTTGTTGGCTTCGCTTGCTTCTGTCTACTCCGCTGACGACCTCGTTTGTGAAGTTGCCCTCGTGCAGTCAGCACCCGATAGTAACTCGACTCAGAGGCGATATACTCACCTTTATCAAGCAGTGTTGGGACGACTTGAGTCGGAGGTAAGCTTGCGAATTCAGGGCGGTTACACACCTCGATTATCGCATCTCGCTCTTCCTGCGACAGCTTGTTAGCAGGCTCAGGTCTGACGCATATCGGCCTTTTGTCAGCTTGAACTTCACCTTGCTGATACCAGCGACGATACGTTCTCAAGTCGATTTGAACTTCATGGCAAGCTGGCTCTAAACGACATCCGCATTGCTTCGCTTCAAGGATAAGAGTCACTATGGTCTGCCTTTCATCGGTTGAGGTTAGTCGTCCTCTGGCTCTTCCCCGTAAAAGGCTCTCAGCTTTTTT
>NZ_VTXG01000069.1:0-1119 GCF_013114515.1 Vibrio sp. AIC-3
AAAAAAGCTGAGAGCCTTTTACGGGGAAGAGCCAGAGGACGACTAACCTCAACCGATGAAAGGCAGACCATAGTGACTCTTATCCTTGAAGCGAAGCAATGCGGGTGTCGTTTAGAGCCAGCTTGCCATGAAGTTCAAATCGACTTGAGAACGTATCGTCGCTGGTATCAGCAAGGTGAAGTTCAAGCTGACAAAAGGCCAATATGCCTCAGACCTGAGCCTGCTAACAAGCTGTCGCAGGAAGAGCGTGATGCGATAATCGAGGTGTGTAACCGCTCTGAGTTTGCAAGCTTGCCTCCAACTCAAATCGTCCCGACACTGCTTGATAGAGGTGAGTATATCGCCTCTGAGTCGAGCTACTACCGAGTGTTGAGTACGCAGGGGCAACTTCACAAACGAGGTCGTCAGCGGAGCAGACAGAAGCAAGCGAAGCCAACCAGTTACACAGCGACGGACTCAAACCAAGTCTATACGTGGGATATCACTTACTTACCTTCAAAAGTTCGAGGCCAACATTATTACCTGTATGTCATTGAGGACATCTACAGTCGAAAAATTGTTGGTTATGAAGTGTATGAGCATGAATGCGGTGAGCTGGCGTCACAACTTCTGCAACGAACGTTGATGCGAGAGCAGTGCTTCAATCAAGCTCTGGTTCTTCACTCAGATAATGGTGCGCCGATGAAGTCGTTGACGTTCAAAGCAAAAATGGAAGAGTTAGGTATTACTTCATCGTATAGTCGCCCAAGAGTCAGTGATGATAACCCGTATGTTGAGTCATTGTTCCGCACGGTAAAGTACATGCCAAGCTGGCCAACGAAGGGCTTTGAAACAATCGATAGTAGCCAAAGTTGGGTTGAAGCCTTCGTACGCTGGTACAACACCGAGCACAAGCACAGTCAGCTAAATTACGTCACGCCTTCAGAGCGTCACAATGGAAAAGATAAAGAGATCTTGAAGCGTCGTGTAGAGGTATTGCTCGCTGCAAAACAGCGAAAGCCTGAGCGGTGGTCTGGTGATATCAGGAACTGTGCGCCTGTTGGTGACGTTCACCTAAATCCAGAAAGAGAAGCTGCTTAATAAGTAAGCAAATGATGACAACTACCTTGAAAAACACCG
>NZ_VTXG01000070.1:0-1106 GCF_013114515.1 Vibrio sp. AIC-3
CATAGACAGGATCTTAAGAGCTAACTTGTTTATTTAGATAGAAAAAAGGCTTCATTTATGATCAGATAATCGTCGCCAAACAAACTACCTACATCAATAGTGAAGCCGATGACGATTATCTCCTTACAGAAGCAATTTAAGCAATTCTTTAATGCTGACACCCTCCAAAAAATGGCGAAAAGTACAGGCCTGATGAAACGGTGTCGGGCGATATTACCCGAGCAGCTAGTCATTAGCTTAGTGGCCGCGTTAAGCAAAGGAAACTGCACTTCCATTGCGGATTTACTGCGACAATTCAATGGGATGTGCTTGAGCCCTGAAGGTGCCGTGGCATACAAGCCTTACCATAACCAGTTGAGGAAAAATGAGTTTCCTAATTTCATGAGGCAACTTGTTATGCGAGCAATAGCTCAATTTGCTCGCCAGCAGAATGTCGGTCTACCAAATAAGCTCGACACCTTTGATGATGTACTGCTTCAAGATGGCAGCTCTTTCCACATCCATCGTGACCTGGCGGATGTTTATCCGAGTCGATTTAAACGTAACCCTGCAGCGGTTGAATGTCATATGACAATGTCGTTGAAAAGCTTTTCTCCAGTCGCGATGAACATCAGCGCTGATACGGCATCAGAAAGAGATTTTTTACCTGAGCCCAAAACGATGAACAACAAATTGCTGTTAGCTGACGCAGGGTATCCTGATTTCCACTTCTTTCGAGAGCTTGAACAGCATGGCGGATTCTATATTGTCCGAGGTGCTAAGTCTCTGAACCCTATGATTATTGAGGCAAGGAACGGCAAGGGGCGACTGCTGCCTAAGCTAGAAGGGAAGAAGCTGAAAGACATTACTCGAGGTACCAACCGTTCGCAGGTCCTTGACCTAAAAGTCCGTCGAGGTAAACAAGAGTTTAGAGTCGTGCGACGATGGTTTGCTGAAGAAAAACGATTCTGCATTTGGATAACTAACTTACCTTCAGACACCTTTACTGCCGATGACATCATGGCGATCTACCGCTGTCGATGGCAGGTGGAACTGCTTTTTAAAGAGTTAAAGTCTCACACCAACTGGCAACGATTTGTCACCGCACAAAAGGCCATCGTTGATGG
>NZ_VTXG01000008.1:0-186502 GCF_013114515.1 Vibrio sp. AIC-3
TGAGACTTTACTATTTGAAAGCCTTCCCAGAATGAAGATAGGAAAGTATGATTCGGCATGAAAACGGTAGTTTGTGTATGATTTTTGTTTGGCGACTAAACCATGTCACTTACTACCGTTTTTGTTTTTAGTTCCCGCTAATCCGCGATGAACCTTATTTGTTTCGACCTAGTGAGTCAGAAACAGATAAACGGCTTTTTTATTGAGTGGGTGCTGGATTCGAAATCTAGCTCACGAAACCTTAGAGATTGAGTCTACTCAGTGATCTCTTGCAGCACTTCTCCGATTGACCCGCTTGGTTGGGTGATACCCAGTTTGTTCGAAAGCGTTGGCGCAATGTCATATGGCGTCACTGGTCGCGATACCTTCTTAGCTTCAACGTCGTAGCCTGCAAAGATCACAGGCACATGAGTGTCGTATTTCCACGGAGAACCATGTGTAGAGGCAATTTGGAGGCCTTCCATGTCGTTAATGTAGCTGCGCGGTGCAAATACTACGTACACGTCGCCAGAACGAGCAGGGTGGTAGTTGTTTTTAATTAGCTGCATCACATGCGTATCCGGTACTCGGTTAGCCGCAATGTCACTACTTGATACAGCAAACGCAACACCTTTCACTTTTGCAATTTCATCCGCAATAGCTTCTTGGACCTTAGCCAGATCAAGCTTCTTCTCAGCGATCAGATCATGATTCAGATAGATGTAAGGTTGTGCGTACAAGCGAATCGCGTCTTTGGTTAAACCAAATTCATCCTTCAATCGTTTCTCAACACCACTCGAGAGTAGTGTGTCTTTATTGAAGTATTGAGCTTGATTGAAACCAAGCGCATTTGCCGCAGGTGAAGATTCAGGTACACCGTGGTCGGCAGACAGCACAATCAATGTGTTTTCTAGCCCGACTTGGTTATCCACGGTTTTGAAAAGCTTAGCGAGAGTCTTATCAAGTCGGATAAGGTTGTCTTCTGTTTCTAGGCTTTCAGGGCCGTAAAGGTGCACCACGTAGTCATTTGATGAGAAACTCACTGACAGATAATCGGTCACGTCGCCTTGGCCAAGCTTCTCTTGCATCAACAAGGTGCTAGCGAAGTTTTCCGTGATTTCGTCACCAGCAGGGCTGACGGTTAGCGTTGTGCTGTAGTACTTGTAACTTGCCGGGCCATAAGGATGAGGGAAGGTGCGTTGGAAGTCACCGAGTTTCACTTTGTGTTCGGTATCGTGTTCTTGCAACGTGTATTTATCACGCGGTAATGAGAGCTCCCATTTCTGTTTGGAATACTGAGCAGCAATCGCTTTCTCGTTCCAGCGTGATACCCAATCTGGATACTCGTCATAGTAATAGTTACTGGTGACAAACTCCGATTGTGCTTTGGAGAACCAGAAGGCTTTACCACTGTGTCCTGCCAATGAGATTGCGCCGCGGTCTTTCACTGATACACCGAATACTTTTGATTTGCCACTATTGGAAATCGTCAGTTCGTCACCAAACGTGGTGGAGAGTATTGGCTCTGGAGAGCGGCCATCGCCTTGTGCTGTCTTCTGCGTTGGGTCGATCTCTGTTGCTTTATCGACACCTGCACCAGAGGTCAGCATTTGGTAGTTACCGTCTTCTACGTTATACACCAAACGTTCTTCGCTACGGTCATACCAAACGTTACCTACCATGCCGTGTACGCTCGGTGGAGCACCTGTTGCAAGCGACACATGGCCCACGATCGTTTCCGTGTTGCCATGTTGGTAGTTTGCGTTGGTGTAGTAGGTACCATCATCCATTAAGTACCGGAAACCGCCTTCACCGAAGTTGTGCTTATATCGTTCGATTAGATCTGCGCGCAGGCCATCTACCGTGATTTGAAGGACTAGATTTGGCTTTTCCTCAGCTGAAGCTGGGAGAGCGCAGAGTAACGCGAGGGTTAGTCCTGAAAGCTTGGTGTATTGCATAGAGTTTCCTTATTCACTGTTGCCGCTGAGTTCTAATGTTTGGTCAGGTTTCCAACGTTTGGCCAGATTTGTAACGTGTGTGCAGTGCGAATCGTATTTTTAGTATTGTTGGTGACGATTAGTGAACCATAACCTTCGGCATCTTTAGTTAGTTCGCTTCGTTAGCTAGTTCACATCCTTAACTAAACGCAGCCCCATATCTGACATAGTGATCGATTGGCTTGCGAAGTCACGACGGTAACTTTCAGATTCATTTTCGTCATAAGCAAAGCTGCCACCGCGAACCGATTTGTGTGATAAACCGACGTCGCTGTGTTTTGCGTTGTTAGGGTTGTCTGTTGGACCGAATCGGTAGAAGGTGTCATCGAAGGCATCGATAACAAACTCGCCCACGTTTCCTGTCATGTCATATAAGCCTAGTTCATTTGGTTTCTTTAGCCCGACTGGATGTGCGCTATTTTTAGAATTTGCTGAGTACCACGCAACATCATCTAAGTTATTGGAACCACTGTAAGTATAGCCTTTACTTTTATTGCCACCTTTGGCTGCAAATTCCCATTCAGCTTCAGTAGGCAGACGGTATTCTTCACCCGTTAATTCATTCAACTGCTCAACAAAATAGTTTGCTTGCTGCCAACTAAGGTTATTGACCGGAACTTGTGGGTTTTGGAAATAACTGAGAGATGAACCCATCACCGATTCGAACAATTCTTGAGTCACCTCAAACTTCGCAATATAGAAACTATCTACAGTTACATTACGTGCAGGACGCTCTGCTTTGGTCGCTTCTGGACCGTTCGACCCCATGGTGAATGTGCCGCCTTCAACCAACACCATCTCTTGGTCAATTTGTTGGGCGATGGGGTGTGTAGGCACGCTTGCACAGCCACTCAGAAGGATAGTCATGGTGACGCTGCTAATTGTTGCTAACTGTTTGTAATTAAGAAATTTCATCACGTGCCTCAGATGTTCGAAATAGGGTCTAATTCTAACGTTTAAGGTCATTCCTATTGGTTATAAAGGGTATAACGTGTCACCTGTTCGAATAGGAATTATGATGGGTCCAGAATACTAAAATAGGTAGGTAAATCATGCATATTACTCAAGGTCCACAATATAACGGTAAAGCGTCTAAGCGCTTGCATGTCATGGCTAAGCCGATTGGCGCAGCATGCAACATTGACTGTAAATATTGTTACTACCTAAGTAAGCAAGATTTGTTGGAGTACAAGAAAGGCAGTTCTCCAAGAATGGATGATGAGACGTTAGAAACCTACATCCGACAATACATCGAAGGTCAAAACACGGCAGAAATCATCTTCTCATGGCAGGGCGGTGAACCGACCATGCTAGGTTTGGCGTATTTTGAACGCGTGGTTGAGCTACAGAAAAAGTACCAACCTGAAGGTGTATTGATTTCAAACGATTTACAAACCAATGGTACCTTGCTGAATGATGATTGGGCGGAGTTTCTTGTGAAGAACAACTTCCTGATCGGTTTGAGTATTGATGGTCCCGAAATGCTGCACAATGCCTATCGTGTTAACAGAGCTGGCCGTGGCACATTCAAACAAGTGATGGCGGCTGTTGAGCTGTTGCACAAGCACCAAGTGAAATTCGCGACGTTAACCTGCGTTAACAACCTGACCAGTCAAAATGCACTAGAAGTGTACCGATTCTTACGTGATGTGGTGAAGTCGCCACAAATGCAGTTTATTCCTATCGTTGAACAGAAAACGTTCCGAACGGTTGCACCACAAACATCCCAAGTAAGCGAGCAGCTTAAACAAGGCGACAAACGCCTGATCCCCGGCCATAAAGATTCAATCATGGAATCGTGGTGTGTGTCGGACTTGGCTTGGGGTAACTTCTTGATTTCTGTGTTTGACGAGTGGGCCAAGAACGACATCGGCAAGGTGTTTGTTCAGTATTTTGAAGCGAGCGTAGAAACATGGATTGGGCGTCCGAACCCACTGTGTACCTTGAATGAGATATGCGGAAAGGGCTTGGCAATGGAGCCAAATGGCGACGTATTTTCATGCGACCATTATGTTTACCCTGAATACAAGATTGGCAATATTCATCACGAGAAACTTGATGATTTGGCGTACAGCGCACCACAGCAAAAGTTTGGTTTTGCTAAATCCCGTACACTGACCAGTCAATGTCAGCAGTGTGATTACAAGTTCGCTTGTCATGGTGAGTGCCCTAAGAACCGCTTTATCAAAACTCGTGCAGGCGAACCGGGCTTGAACTACTTATGTGCAGGTTGGCATAAGTTCTTTTCTCATGTCGATAAGTCGATGGCGTACATCGCTCGCGCGATGGGGCATCCGGTTGCTCATGGTAAATTCAGCGACTCAGTATTGATGGCGCATCGAGCAAAACAGGCGCAACAAGCTACATTCGAGACCAAGTTTTAACTCGTTCTTTGGATCAACAGGTCCAAGATAAATTTAATCAGATACGAGTCTAAGGACAGGCTAAGTTCTCCAGTTTAAGGTAATACTATGATGAAGAAGAGTTTAGCGACGGCTGTTGCTTTATTGATTTCAACGTCCGCATTAATTTCAACGTCTGCGATGGCTGCGAATAGCGTTCAACAAACGGTTGACGCGCCAGCACAAAATATCAATCAAGTGCTTGAAATGACGGACACTCAAACCCGCATTCAACAGTTGTCTTACATGGCACAAGATCAGAATCAATCTGTTGAAAATCGTACTGGTGCACTGCAAGAGCTTGCTTCATATCCAAGCCAAAATGCGCTGGTGGCGGTGGCAAGAGGCTTAAAAGATCAAAACCCTGAAGTTCGTGAAGCGGCGGTTATCGGTTCTGAACCTTACCAACTTGAACATCGCTGGGCGTTAGTTTCCCCCTTGCTAAAAGACAGCGATACCATGGTTCGCCATACGGCAACGTCAAACCTAGTCCGTGACTTCAATGCATTGGATGACGAGCAGAAAGCACAAATTGAACCACCAGTCATAGAGCTTATTAGCTTCTTGGAAACGCAAGAATCTGAAAAGTACCAATTACTGTTTGCTGATGTGCTTCGTTGGCACAATGACTGGGATAAGGCGGAAACGGTTTATCTAGAGCTGATCAATACGCATCCAAAAGAAGCGCAAGTTTGGTTGAGCTACGCAGATAATTTTCGAGCTCAGAACAAAGATAAGCAAGCAGTCGAAGTATTAGATCGTGGTTTGGAGAGCGTGCCAAACAACGCCGCTCTGCATTATTCGAAATCGTTGACTCTGGTTCGCCTTGAAGACAAAACTGCGGCAGCCAAAGAGATTGAAGTGGCTGCGAAGCTAGCGAAAGATAACAGCTACTACTGGTACCTAAATGGGGTATTACAAGAAGAGTTGGATATCGACAAGTCGACTAAATCGTTCGAGAAAGCATATTTGATCTCTGGTTCTCCAGAGCAGCTATACGCGGTATGCGATATCTATGTGCGCTACGGAAATGAAAAGACCGATGATTGCTTAGGTGAGCTAGGTAAAGTAGCTCCTGACTATGTTATTGATCAGTTGAAAGATAAACGAGTAGCGCCAAGCTCATAATATCCTAATGAGTAATTAGCGAAGCCTATAATGAAAAGCCAGTCGACACGTTCGACTGGCTTTTTCGCATCCATGAACTGCTTAGACGAGGTTCAAGCAACTAAAGACAAAATAAGGGCAAGCCTGTTACTTGCCCATTTCGTTTTATTATTCACCCATAGAGCTTGATGCACGGCGTCTGTCGGTCGCGCCATAGATCTTGCCATCTTTGACATCAATGGCATTCAAGCCACTGACGACTGGAATGACATGCACCGGATAACCGATCTGCATGAACTCTGGTACTAACATTTCGGCGTAGGTTTTCTTTTCGACGAGCAAACCCGTTGGGTCATAAGGTTTGGTGCGATCAATCTTGGTCTTTGTCTTTTTGGTAAAACAGCGCAAAAGTACCGCCGCCAATCCCAGTCATATCCGGTTCAACCACCGACATTGTCATCTGCATCGCCACCATTGCATCGACTGCATTACCTCCTTGCTTGAGTACCGAATACCCAGTGCTGCTTACATATGGATTCGTTGCACTTACCATAAACTCTTCGCCAGTTTCGTCTGGCGTAATTGGAAAAGGATTCGGGTTAGAAGACGAAACTCAACATGATCGTATAAAGGACGGCATCTTTGTCATCAAAACCAGTAAGTGCATTGAAATTCTCAACAAAGGCACCGTTTGCTTTACGAGCCTCAAAATATTGCACTTCGCCATTGATGGAGACGTTAGGTAACACATCGTAATCCACACCAATTAGGTAGCTGTTTCCTGTTAGGTGTTCGTGAGAATCAAACTCTGCTCCGTAAACGACGTATGGAGTGAATAAATCTAGTCTGTAGCCCAAACTAGCGTACATCGAGGACGAGATGTCACTGATCTGTCCTTCACTTGCAAGCACCGCTTGACCTAATTCATACTCAACACCTAACGACCAAAGTTGAATGTGTTGGTTGTCTTGTTTGCTACTGAATGGAGCTGTTATCGAAGTCCCAGGGATTGTAATCGTGCCAGAAACGGTTTGATCAAAATTGGAGTCGAGGAATGACAAGTTCCAACGATAGTTTTCACCGCTCAATTGAAGATTGGCACCGAACATGCGATTGGTTTCAAATTCCAGTTTTGTAGTCGAGTTGAAATCTACGTCATTTTTATCTTTTATGCCGATAAACGGAGTAAGTAAAAGAGTAGCTTCGTCACTGACATCGTGAGTCCAGCTCACTTTTATGCCATTGAAAGCTGTGATTCCGAGAACGCTGTTATACACCTCTGTAGGTGGCCTCGCGGTTATATAGGCTTGGCCTACATAGTAGTACTCAGAGGCAAGGAACAGTGGCAGTCGTAATCGACCAATGCTGACATCAAAGTCATTAAATTCATAACCTAAGTAAGCCCACTCTAGCTGCGGCTCACTCCAATCATATTGGGGTGGCTTGACGACTTGCACGGAAGCTTTGAATGAGTTGTAGAAGTAATCGAGTTGAACACCAAATGTGGTATCACAGTCGTAACAGCTCTCATCAGTAAAACCGCGGTTGATGATTAATGGATTATCGTTATCCGATGTTGCCCAAGACGTTGAGCCAAAGCCACTCAAGGATAAATTATCGGTAAGTTCGATATTCGCAAAAGCCGGAGAGGCCATTGAGGCACATAACACTGACGTAATTATTCTTTTCATATTATTTCTCCGAACTTATAACGTAGAGAACGTTGGCATTTTGAGGAACCGAAGAGAGTGGGGAGTAACCAATACGGTTTGGTTTGTCATCAAGCCAGTCGACTAAGCTGTCGGTTGACGCCGTTTTGATTTCTCTTGGATAACGCGCTTTTCCTGAAAAAGATAAACCAGCCCAGTGTGCATTCATTTGAGCGGCATTTTTTCCAAGCAAAAGCTGATAAAAGTCCTCTCTTTCGGCACTGTTCTCAGGCCAATCAGACAGTTCAACACGTTTGCCATTGAGGTGCTTAGTTTTCCCTCTATAGAGCTTTCGTGCTTTGTTTATTGATATCTCTTCAAATCCGGAGTCTAAAGAAAATATGGCATAATCTTCAGCGGCGTGAGCAGGGCTTAGAAAAAGCAAGCTTCCTAATAGCCCTACCGAGACTGGCAACATGACTCTGCGGGGAAGTGTTTTTATTGTTCTAATCCAATCCATGAGGTATCTCCTAACAAGTCGCACTTTCTATTTGATGGAATAGCTTTTCTTTTCTTACGGGCTTCGCTACGTATCCATCCATTCCGGAATCAAAGCACTTTTGAATATCATCATCGATAACACTAGCGGTTAACGCGATAATAGGAGTTTTGCTTAAGCCTTGGTTTTTCTCGTGTTCTCGAATCTCCTTAGTTGCCGTGAAACCGTCCATAACAGGCATCATGCAATCCATCAAAATAATGTCGAAGCTACTGTCGTTCTGGTACATATCAACGGCAATTTGTCCGTTGTCTGCAATTTCAAAGGCATATCCGGCCTTCTTCAGCATGATAGAAGCTACTTTTTGATTGACGCGGTTGTCTTCGACTAGCAAGATTCTCTCTGATTTGCTCGGAATTGCGTTTTGTTCCGCTTCTTCAGGCAAAGTACGTTTGGTCGCAGCCCCGTTGATAATTGGAGTGACAGTTGCAGGTTGTTTCTTAGGTTGAGCTTTATAGGAAGCTGGTAGTGGCATAGTTTCTACCGCGGTGAGTACTTTCTCTTTAAGCATTTCGAACTTGAATGGTTTTGGTACATAGTCATCCATACCAACGTCGAAACACCTCTGAATATCGTCATCGATGACACTGGCGATCAATGCAATGATAGGGATGCGTCGCGTCGCTTCTGTTTCTTTTTCAATTCTTCGGATGTTGCTTGTTGCATCAAAGCCATCCATAACCGGCATCATGCAGTCCATGAGTATCACCGCGTAATGAGGATTAGCGGTGAACATGTCCACAGCTTCTTGACCATTATTAGCGAACTCGAATTCAAAACCACTTTTACCGACATGAAGACCAGCAATTTTTTGGTTGATCTTGTTGTCTTCAACGATGAGGATTTTGTGTTGGATCTCGACTGATGTCTGGCTTGCTTCTGATAGTTCCGCCAAACCTCGTGTATCACAAAGCTCAATAGCTTTAATTAAACGCAAGCCGAGTAGGGGCTGTGTGACTTGTGCAGTAACGCTGTCACCAAGATTCGCTGGCTCACTTAAGAAGGAACGTATCAAACAGATAGTGATGCCGTTTTGGTGCAGCTTTTCTAAGTTATCTGCGTGGGTATTAGCTAGGAATGCGTCATCTTCGGCGAAAACAACAGTAATAGGTTTAGTGTGTTTTTGAGTGGAGAGCTGCTCTGTAATTGCCGTTATATCATTCGTTTTATCGGTAACCTTCAAACCATAAAGGTTAAGGTCGGACTCGATTCGCTCGGAGAGCATGTTTTCGTTACCCAGCACATAAATATCAGCCGTTGCTGTACTTGGTTTTGGCAGTATCAAGTCAACAGGCAATACCAAGTCGAAGTAGAAACAGCTTCCTTCACCTTTGACGGAGTCGAGTTGAATTTGACCACCCATCAGCTCTACCAACTGTGTACTGATGGCTAGACCAAGACCAGTACCACCAAATTGACGTGTGGTTGAATCGTCTTCTTGAGCGAATGGTTCAAATATCTGTTTTTGTTGCAGTGAATCGATACCAATACCCGTATCTCGTACAGCAAATCGAATGGTGGCATTGTTATCTGCTTTGTTGAGCGTTTGAATTGATAATGTGACGCCACCTTCAGCCGTAAACTTCACCGCATTCGACATAAAGTTCATCAAGATCTGTCTTAAACGGTGATCGTCTATCATCACGCGTGCTGGTGTATCTGGGCTGATATCAACGTTAATCGATATTCTTTGTTCTTTCGCTTTTGGTGCCACAATAGAGGCGATGTCGTATATCGACTCTCTAATCGATGCAGAATGCGGGCTGATTAATAGCATGCCAGACTCAATTTTAGAGAAGTCTAAGATATCGTTGATTAAGCTAAGGAGCAGTTGGGATGAAGTTTCGATCGTATCAACATAGTCACGTTGTGTCGGTGTAAGCGGCGTATCTGCGAGGATTTCCGAAATACCAATAACACCATTGAGCGGGGTGCGAATTTCATGAGACATGTTGGCCAAGAAGCTACTTTTTGCTTTGCTGGCTTGTATTGCGTTGTCTTTCGCGTGTTCGGCATCCTCTTTGGCTCTCTCTGCGTCTTCTTTTGCTACCGTCAATCTCTCTTTCGCGAGCTCTCGTTCGATGGTCAATCGTTCAACTTGCTGAGCAAACAGACTGAGTTCATCTTTACCTTGGATTAATTTATCTAAAGAAGGGCGCGTGTCATCATTTTCGCTTTTTAAGAAAGCTAACACCAAATTAAGGTTGTTAGTGACTTGTCTCGCCAAGCTAAGAGTTAAACCCATAACAATCGCTGCCAGCAAAGCGACGATTGAAATAAACAGGGTTCGTTGTATTTGCGCGTCATAGATGGCTTGCTCAACTTCTTGTTGAAACTCTTGCTTGATTACGCCGCCAAGGCTTTGTAATAAGTTGAGCCGTGCGCTCATCGCTTCTAAGCCGACAGACACTTCTTGTGGCGTCAGTTGGCTGATTGTATTTAGGTCGAGTAGCGCGCTTCTTATCTCTTGGCTTTGAGCAAACACATCATTTCGAAACACTTCAACCATCAAAGAAACTTGATGTTCGTTGGCGTTCAATGAAACAAAGCGCTCTAAGAACAATTGCTGTCTTTCACTCAAGGTTTTGATCTGTTCGGCGAGTTCTGGGTCGTACTCTTGGCTGATTTGGAAGATCTCAATCAGTGAACTACCAAGCTTGAACTCTTCGTTCGACCAAAACATCAACCACTCAAGTTGTTGAAGGGCAGTGAGGTGCTGTTGAATTTCACGTTTAGTGTTTTCAAAAGGGACTTTCTCTACTTCAAGTAACAGTTGCTTGTATAAATCGCTCTGCCATTCGAGGGCATCCAATTTATCGTAAGTGTCAGTCACTTGCATCGTCGATAAGGTCGCTTCGCTGAAATCGGCAACAAGTTGATTCATTTCACCAGATGCGTCTAAAAAAATGATGGGAGACAGGTTTTTAAGTTCTGCCTTTACTTGGTTGCTTTGAGTAGCAAACTCTTCAGGGCTAGAGGCTAAGGTACTTCTATACAAAATAGAAATATCTTGAAGATAGACAGATAACTGATTGGTTCGTTCAAAATCGGTTAACTGAGTCGTTAATATATAAGCCTGTCTACCTGCTAGGAAGAGTAATAATGAAATGGGAAGTAGAACTAAGCCAAAGAGTTTATGTTTGACTGAAAGGTTATTCCAAACCGTAATCGCCATATAAGGATCCATCCAACTGTCATTATATAAAAACAGTAGAATAAAAATGCCGATATGGAAACTTTGAAACGGTAAATTTTACGTAAGTGTGGGAGAGGTATAAGTTCTTGTGATTCCAGAGCTTATTTTGAAATGCGTTCTTTTATTAGTAATTTATAGCGTTTGGCAGTTTGTTTAATTTTATGCTTATTGATGAATCACTTAAAAAGCTTACTAATGAGGACGATTGTTATCGAGGCTTAATTCGAAAAGAAGTTGCTCTAATACGGTTTTTGCAGAGGGTTCTAATGTCCAAATACCGAGCATTCTGTTAAGTGCGGCGCGATACACTCTGTTTTTTAGTAGGAAGGCGAGTGTGCTCGTATCATTGCTGAATACGTGCATTTGTACGATGGTGAGCTCTGCTTTGTTCTCAATGTCTATTTTCTGAAGATTGAAAGCGGGTAGGAAGGCAGACTCATACCAAACCTCAACGATCTCTCGAAGCTCCATCTCTTCTTCAGGTACATCGCACTCCTGAAGTTGGTGGTTTTCAGGAATTGCGGATAAGTAAGCTACATCAAGCTTGTCTGCAACGAATGTGTACATATTCTTCCTTGTTACCTGTGGTATTGGGGCGAATCATCCCTCTCGCTTATGAATTTGTCAATTATATCCATTTCCCTAAATAGCGAATTGTGATTAAGCGTTGAGGTTTTAGCTTAAGCTGTTTAAGTATTTGTCTGTTAAGCCAAAATATTTCAAATTTCCATCCGGCTCTAACACTAAACTCATGTTTGATGTTGCGATCAAACCAGGGTCGTTAGTCGAAAAAATCACGGTCTTATTCAACAATTTATCGGAGAACAGGCGATTAAAGTATTGAGCGTTTTCTTGCTCTGCACCGTTGAACGGTTCATCAATGATAATCAGAGATTGCTCACAGTTACCTAGGCCAAGTGCCAGACGCAGTTTTTGTTGAATTCCATTCGGAAGACTTTTGCATTTATCCACGCTTAACTGAGTAGCCAAGCCTTCCGGAAGCCATTCATCTAATTCGAAGAAGCTGATCATCTCTTGCATCTTGTCTGTTGGAATCAGTCCGTTGTGTAAAATGAAGTTGGTCTCAAGTGAGCCTTCAAAAATATGCAAATTGAAAGGGATGTAGTTAATCGACGTGCGATAACGGTAGCTATTGAACTGTTTAATGTTGTAACCATCGACAGATACAGCGCCTTGATAGCGGTCTTCTAACCCAGCAATGATTGAAATTAAGGTGGTTTTACCGCAGCCCGTAGGGCCACAAATGACCACTTTGGCACTGGGTGGCACTTTGAAACCAAGGTTGGTTAAGCCGGTCGCCGCTCCTGCATATCGGTGACTGACACCGCTGCCCACAATGCTTCCTTGGAACAGGCGAATAGGTGGGCTTTTTTCTAAGGTCAATTTGTCGTCATTCATCGACATCAGGTTGTTTATCTGTGCTGATGAAGCCTTGATCGATTGGAACTTGGAAATTGAGTTATAGATACCCATGATTGGGCCTAACGCTTTCCAAACCAAAATAACGGTTGCGAGCATGGCACCCGCATCAGAAGTACCTTCCATCACGCCGATTACCGCGGTCACGATACTTGCTGTACCAATCACTTGAATCAAACTGCCACCAGCGGCCTGAATCTTACTGTTAGTCACGGCAACGTTCTCTGCATCGCTGGTGCTTTGCATATGCGATGCACTGAATCGAGATTGAACGACACGAAGTAAAGGCAGGCCTTGGATTGTTTTGATACCACGAAGGATTTCGTTCCATTGATACGAGACCATCGCATTGGCGCGCGAACTTTTGGATGTGGCTTGCGAGTAGATATAGCGAGAGTAAATACAGAACACTAACATCAGGATTAAACCACCCATCACCACTAATGCCGCTGTACCAGACATCAGAGCAATGGCGATGATAAATACGATCACAAACGGCATATCAAAATAGCTGAGCGTCGATTCGGCAGTCACCAAGCGTCGGAAGGTATCGATATCTTTCAAACGTGCTAGCTGAGAAGAGACCCCAGCAGTAGATGTCATCGCATAGGGTAGCCAAAGCAATTTAGATATAACGGCTTGCGAGATGTGCACGGCGAGGTCTTTACCGGAAGTGGCAATGATGTTGACCCGCATTTTCTTAAAGAAGTATTCAGAGAAGCCGACAATAATGGCGAATAAGGTTAGCCAATAGAGTGTGGCTTCGGAGCTCGAAGTCAGTGCGAAGTTATATACACTCATAATAAAGAATGGCTGCAATGCACCGAGAATACTGATGACGAAGCTGAGAATGATCAGGCTTTTAAGTTCATTGTTATAACGATAGAAAGCGTATTTAATCCAATTGCTTCTGTCTTGCGATTCCGGAGGTGGCTCGCGGAACAGACGAGAATATTCGCTAATCGCAATCAGCAAACAGGGCTTTTTGCACATTGGGTATTCAATGGTGTTGTTGTTCGTGTAATCAAACAGCAGCAACTTTCCATCTTTGGTGCCTAAGAAAATCGCACTTAGATTCTCTATTTCAATAAAGCATGGCTGAGGGTGTTTATCTATATTCTCGAGTGTCTTTAATTTGGTCACATCACAGCGATACCCAAGACGCTCTATGGTTGCTGTAAAGCTGTCGCTGTCTTTGTGTTTCGGAATAAAAGCATCGCTGAGTATCGCGGGTGTGCCTTCCCATTCGAGTGCTATCAAGGTGTAGGCCAAACCGCGGATAAGTGGCGATTGACTGTAACGTTCGTCGTATCCGCTGGATTCAAAATCCAAGACACGTTGCGGTACATTATTGAAGTCGACTAAGATACTCATTGGTCACCTCCGGTAAGTTTTACGCGTTTGAGGCGATGGTTAAGCTTGTCCATTTTATTACTGGCGATGATCAAGATTTTGTCGTTGGCTCGATAAGCCGTACTGGTGAGAACCATTCGTGCAAATTCCTCATCAAACACACAGTCGATGTCATCAAATATCAATACGCGCTTACTGGCGAGCAGGGCGCGAACTAATAATAGGGCGTAGCCAACTTGGCGTGAGAATGGGTTACGCATATGGCCTTTGAGTTCTGTATAAAAACCGGCAGGAAGCCCATCAATTTGGGCTTTGATGTTCATGGTTTCACACAGTGCAAACGCCGTGTTATTCAAGCTTGGGCGGAAACAGGTGAGGTTATCGATAATCGTCCCTTCTACGAACGAACTGGTCTTATCAACCATCAGAACACTGTTACGCCAAACGTTGTAATTGACGTCATCCAAAGGCGTGTCGTTAATCATGATATCTAGTTTGCTATCACTGTTCTGACGCGTAATACAGTTAGCGAGGTGGGTCTTACCTGAACCACTTTTCCCTGTCAGCAAATAGGCTTGTCCGAGTTCGAACTCGATACGCTGCTTTTCAGAATACTTAACCGAGATACGTTCTACTTCTGTTGTTTCATGTTGGTGTTCAACAGAGGCGGCCAATTCAAGGAGGTCAACGATACGCTGAATATGGAGTTTGTTTAACTCCCAACGGCTCGCGGTGCGCATCACTTGTTGGTAAGGCGCAAAATAACGGTTGGTTAGCATGATGATCGCGGCCATGATGCCTTGGCTAGATTCCATATTGATAACGGCCGTTGCCAGTACCACAACAACACAAGCTATAGAAAGCTGTTGGATGAGCGCCAATATTAGGCTGAAGTTAGATTCAATCTGCTCATATTTGATGTTCTCAACTTCGCGCTCTTCGACCATTTGTGTCATCAGGCTTTCAACGCGGTATTCCATATTTCGAGCTTTGATATCAAGCGGGCTAGAGATGATCTCAATGATTTTGGAGGTAGTTAACCCTTCGATGTCTGACTTATTCTGCAAACTACCAATCTTTTGTTTGGAAAGGCTCCACGCAAAAATAGCCAAGATGACAGAGGCAATCAGAAGGGTAATGCCAGCCCATATGTTGATGAGTCCTATGATGAGGATAGTGATCACGCTGACGGCAAGGTTGATAAGCGCTCGAACCGATTCGCCACCAAAGAAGGTTTTCAATTCAGGAATGGTTGAGATTCGTTCTAGGTATTCGCCTGGCTCCAAACGTCGGAACTTAGAGATTTCCGCCAAACAGATGGATTGAAATACCTTATTGGTTAAGTTGGTCTCAAACTGCCTCATGATGACAGAGGAAATCTTCTCTTCCTGATTTTTTAAGTGATAGTCGAGGAAGATAGAAATCAAGATAATCGCGAACAATAAGAACAGAGTATCTTGTGCTTGGTTGGGTAACACTCGGTCAAAAATGATCAGAATGGAGAAGGGCAGTACCAAACCAAACAGGGTTGATATTATCGTTGAGAAAGTCAGATAACACTTATCTGCCATGTTGATCTTTTGCGAAAACTGCTCAGTTTGCATTGCGACCTCCTTTCCTCAACGACTCCGTTGAGAGAAGATGTTTAGGCACCAAATCTTGATTGTCTCGTCCCTCAATATCGCTCATTAATTGCATCACGCTTTCGATAGATTGAATTGAGAGTATTCCCTTAATTTGCTCAAGCTTGATGGTCTCGATGATGTAGTCGTATCGTGCGCTTTCGTAGTCTCTTAAGGCGCTGAATAGTTTACTTTCCGCCGCCAGCAAGTCGGTGATAGTACGCGTGCCCAATTGGTAGGCTCTTTGGATCCCTTTATAAGACGCGTAGTTGGCGCGAATGATGTTTTCGTAACTGCTTATAGACTGGGAGAAATCGTTAATGTTGAGCACGGAGGTATTCACACTGTTACGTGTGGTGTAAAGCGAATCTTGGTAAAGCAGCTCAGTACGTTCGATGGCCGTCGATGATTTTTGATAGCCGTAGTAATCAGAGCCACCAGACAAGATAGGAACTGCTAGGTTTAACCCAACACTGGTTGAGTTACTTTCGCCTGTCGCTGTAATGTCGGTTTTGTCGAAGTTATTGGCGTCATCGTGTCGATAGCTGGCTGAAAGCGATACGGTCGGTAAGAAGTTCGAACCGCTCTCTTTTAAGCTTCTGCGGCTTCTCTCGACGTTTTTCTTAGCCACTAACAAGTCGTTGTTGAGCTTTAACGCTTGATCCATGATTGATCGTTGTTCGGTTTCGTTTATCTCTTTTAAAGGCACACTTTCGTAGATATCTTGAGACGGAGTGATAGGGTATTGAATCTGAATCGATAGCCCGTTGAGAATGACGCGACGGTCTTTCTGCAAGGTTCTCAATCGATTCGACACACCTTCTTTCTGAGCAATCACTTCGTAAAGCTCACTGGCGGCTGTATTGCCGAGTTCCACATTGCGTCGCATCTGATGTTCACGCGTCTCAGACGACTTAAGCTCTACCTTGGTCGCTTTAATTTGTGCGTTGTTTTTCAAATACTCAAAGTATTGAGAGCCGATTTCTGAAATAGTGCTTTGGATTTTGTTCTCGTGTTTAATCTCTTCAATGTTGAAGTCGAGCTTTGCCGTCCCATATTTGAAAATATCGCCCAGATTGAAGATCGATTGAGAAAGGGAAAGGCTGTAGCTGTTCGAGTTATAGCTTGAAGTTTCATCAGGCACACTTGATAGCAAGGTTTCATTTTCATTCCATGTGGTATCGGCAGCACCATTGAGTGAAGGCAGAAACTTAGAGCGACTGATACCAATGTTGTACTCGTTTTCTTCCACGCCCTTATCACTAGCGCGAAGAGACAGGCTGTTTTGCAGGCCGAGCTCTACCGCTTCAAGCAGGGTAGTCGCCGATGCTGAAGGTGTCGTGCTTAATACAAGCGCAGCCATGATGCTGCTAGTTAAGTTTTTGTACCGCCACATACTTGTTGATCACCTTGATGATTTGGTCGCTTTTATAAGGTTTGCTGATCACGTAATCCATTCCGGCCTCAATACAAGCCTGGTGTTCGTTACTGCTGGTCAATGCGGTTGCACCTATGATGGTACAAGGGTTTTTATCGTTTTCTTGTTCGAATTGGCGAATGCGTTTTGTGGCTTCGATGCCACCCATACCCGGCATGATGCAATCCATGAAGATGATGTCAGAACGCTTGTTCATAAAGTGCTTCACGGCATCGGCGCCATCGCCAACCATGTCTGGTTCATATTCTTGTTTGGTCAAGATTCGTTTCAGTAAAATTTGTTGAACTCGGTCATCCTCTACGATAAGGAATGAGCTGTTTTCCATCTGTTCTTCCGATGCTTCCGCTTCCATAATGGTGAGTAGGTTTGGAATGAACTCGTAAGGGATAGCAGGAGCGTTGATGATTTTGTCGACGAAGCTATGACACTCTTGTGCTTGCTGAGTGTTGGTCACTGACAACAGTAACTTGGTATTTGGGTGGTTCTTAAGCTGAGATTTCACCGTCTTGCTCAACGACGGCAGCTTGTTGGGTTCAAAGGTATCGGTGAGCATAATCGCATCGTAATCACCGAACGTTTTCGCCGCTGAGAAAAGCTCATTTGCAGTGCGAATCTCGGTGATATCAAGCCCCAAGTTACTGAGCATTTTCTTCATCACATCGATGCGAACTTGAGTATTAGCACACAAGAGTAAACGCTTGCCATCAAAGCGAGTTTTCTCTGTGTGGAAGTTCTTAGCCTTAAGATCAAGCTCGATCTGAAAACGTTCCTGAGCCCCTGACTGGAACCAGTGGCTCTCGTAATATCCGTAATCCTTCAGAACGCTTTTCGCTAAGTCATCTGTGCTGGCTGTATGGTCTTTGTGTGCGCTCCAATGGAGTTTGTTGAGCTTGGCAACAGAAACATCCAGTGTTGATAAGAAGTTGAGGTTGATGGTGACACGGGTATTTTCCATGTCTGAAGCCGCACCCGATTCAATCGTTACAAACAGTTTCTTATTTGATTTGAGTTGAATGGCATTGGAAAGCTGCAGGAACAATATCCAGAACAAGCTGGTGGATTGACCTTCTACACGATTGGGTAAGTTGTCAGAGATAAAACAGTCAAGTTGGCTTTCATTACGTTGTACTTTGGCACTGATATGAATCATTAATTCAGATAACACACTCAGTAAAGAGAACTCTTTCGACTTGCTTTCCGTACCCTGTGATATCAAGCGATTATAGTTTTCTGCTAACTCAGATAGTGTGCTACACGCAGAGGTAATATCGTTCGCCATCAACACGCCGTTTTCATCGGTTTCTTGAACCAGATATTGGACGCCACCGTTGATGGTGTTTGTAATTCCGCGAATCTCATAACCGATCAGCGCATACAACTGTTTGTAGAGATCGTTATTGCGCTTTTGGTCTTCTAATTTACTGAAAATAAGTTTGAGATGAGAGTAAATCTGACGCTGCTTGGGGTTGATGCTAACTTCATTAAGAAGCTCTTCAAGACGTTGTAAATCTAGCTGCTTCAGCTCTTGATACAGGGCATCGAATTCATAGTCGATTTCGCGTTCGTTAGAACTGGATTTCTTTAGCTTCAACATAGCAACTGAGTTGGATAGAATCGTAATCACAGCCAATATCACGACCACCATAAACAACCAGATAAAGAACTCGTTTTTTTCTGACATTAAGTCATTTGCATGGTTGTTAAACATGGTGCGATAGTTGTCGTCCATCTGCAGATAGTTATTGGTCAATGAAAGGTACAAGCCTAATACGTCGTTACGTGTTTTTGCGCTATCGGAGAAACGATTAATCGCCAATTCCAGTTGTGTGTATTCAGTTGCCCCAACCAAGCTGAACTCGGTTTTGTTCAACGAGGCTAAAGAGCGAAATTCATCAATTTCAAGCTTCAAGTTAACCAGGTTGAATTCGTTAGTGCCGCAAGTGTTGGTACTTAAACACTGTTGCAGAGTTTGAATATCTTGTTCTATGGTCTGATTAAGCTTCTGGGCTTGTATGAGCAGTGGGGCGCTTTGCACTTGTGCGACTGAATCTATTTTTGACCAAGAAAAGTATAAATAGAAAGCGAGCGCAGCCAATACCACGCTAAATAGTATGCTTAGACGTAGGGCGGGTATGGAAATATTGTACGAAGGTTTACCGCTCATTGATTATCTCTCATCGAAAGCATCCTCGATGGCTGACATCACCGGTTTCGCAGCGTATTCGATCACGCGACGCGAGCCTGTTTTCACATCAGCGGTAAACTCCATGTAAGGTGATAACTTGTATTGAGTGCCTCCTCGTTCAAGAAAGTTTCGGTCAATTTCAATCTCAGCTAAATAGAATTCAGCGTCTTCTTCTTCGTATGATGAACGGCTGATTGAGGCGATGGTTCCCTCAACAAACCCGTATTTTGCAAAGTTATAGGTATCCATTTTTACTTTCACTGCCTGACCAATTTCGACAAATCCCATGTCTTTACGTGGGATCTTCGCTTCACCGTGTAACGAATTATTTATTGGGGCAATATCGGCGATACTTTCTCCTGGCGGAATCACAGCAGAACGGAAATTGAAGTGAAGTTTATCGACCACACCATCGACTGGCGAGTAGACGACTAGGCGATCAACCTTGTCGGAATGCTGCGGTTGTAAGATTCGCTTTAGCTTGAGGTCTTTGTTCGCTTGAATGATTTGTGCTTGGTACTCAGAGTTTCGATTCTCAACCAAGTCACGGTGTTGCTTTTCCAGTTTGTCGAGTTGGAAACGCTCATTCATCACAGATTCGTCAAGGTTCTCAATCTCACGCACCATATTCGACTCTTGTACTTTCATGTTAAGAACGTCGACATAAGACGCCATCTCTTCTTTATAGAGGGTGTTTTTGATGTTGAGCTGCTTACGTATCAGAGAGAGTTGATTCTCTGAACTTTTGCGACGCTTTAACATTGAACTGATCAACGAGTTCTTGTGCTTAATATCGTGTGTAATGAGTTCTTCATTTGAACGGTTTTTAGAGAATTCTTGTCTCCAGGTATTCATGTTGACCTGAACTTGCTCAGGGTATTTCTCAATGAAAGCGTCGAAGTTAGGCTCTATCATGTCGCGTAAGCTTTCATAACGAATCTTATCGAGCTCTATCTGAATAATTTCAGTATTGACGGTATCAAGTTGAGTGTTACGGTCAAGTGAGCGTATTCGAGCGATAGGTTGGCCCTCATAAACGACTTCCCCTTTTCTGACTAACAATTCTTCTAATATCCCGCCTTCTAAATGTTGAACTTTCTCAACATCCGATTCCAATAGCAGTTCTCCACGTACAGAAACAACAATGTCAATACGTGCTTGTGACGCCACGGCGATAGCGACCAAAGCGAGCAAGAATATAATGAGCAACGTTTTGTGAACGCTGGTCATGGCACTAGCAAGCACAATAGTGTCATCAGCTGTGACCTTAGAAGCCTCGTTATTGGAAACAAGTGCTTTTCTGAGGTGATGTTCTATTTGGTTATTGCTCATGACTGACCTCGGTTACTTGCCATCTATTACTTCCTTAATATCCAACAAGTGGTTGATTTGTCGATTGACGTTGTTCAATTCAGTTTTTACATCCTCTATTAGATCTTCCGGCGCAGGAAACTCGTGTCTACTCAAGTGTTCCAATTTGGCCATTTTTGGCGGAAGGTCTTGGTCGCAAAGCAACGTTAAGATGGTCTTCAATCGTTTTGAGTAACTGTTGAGTTCATCAAAACGATTACCTTTATGAAGCGCTTCTATATTTAGGGCTGCGTCAGAAAAGTCATTGTAAAAGTCGCCTAATAGCAATTGCAGCCCTTTGTGGTTGTTGTCGACCGAGCGCAACAAATTCGTCATGTCTATCATCGCTCCACTCCCTTAATTGCTTTAATCACAATAACTAAGGATCTTTAAAGGCAGTTTTCAAATTTTTTTTGATTCTTTCTCTTTAAAAAGAAATTATGAAAAATGTTGTATAAAAAATTGGTTTTTCAAAATGATGTCCTTTAATGCCTCTATAAATACGATCAGTTAGCTAGTAGCAACGGAGGCTGTAATGGCAGGCGAAAATAACCAAAACAACCAAAATGAAGATCTAAATGACGCGGTAGAACAAACGGACACGAACGACGCGGGTACGCCCTCCCAACAGCAGAATCAACAAAATCAACAAAACACGATTGCGTCGACAATAGCGACGGGTGCTGAAAATGCGGATGCGGCAGACGAAGTTAACCAGGCTTTAGACGAAAATCCGAGTGGTGCAGGTAATGCTGAAGATGCCTCTGCTTCTGGTGCGGCTGTGCAAGAAGAGACGCCAGAAAGTGATGGAGATTCAGACGCTGCACAATCCAATGTAGTTGGTGGAGCCGCTTCTGAAGCTGGCTCGGATAACGCTGCTGGCAGTGGTGGCGGTGCTGGAGCGGGCGCACAAGCTGTAGGTGGTGATATCGCAGAGGCTGCGACAGGTGGTGTAGACGCTGAAGGTAATGAAGAACAAGGCCAAGCTGCGCGTACTTCAGCAGCGCCGAGTGCGACATCTTCAGAGTCGGGTGACCAACAAGTTGGTGATGAGCTAGATTCACAAACAGTAGAAGAGACGTTTGCAGTTGATGTTCAAGCTTCTGACGAAGAGACCATTAGCGAAGTAGAGGATGACTTTGATTCTGAAACGGTAAGCGAAACGTTTAAAATCAAAGTGGAAAGTGAAAATGATGCGCCAGAAGCTGAACAAGATCTGGCTTACATCATGGATGAAGATGGCTCCATAACATTCACTCAAGAACAATTACTCGAATACGCAAGTGATGTAGATGGGGACGAGCTTGTTGCTTCTAACGTTCAAGTTGGTGATGATGCAACAGTTCAAGACAATGGTGATGGTACTTTCACCGTTGTTCCTTCAGCTGATTTTAATGGTGAACTTGACCTTACTTTCGACATCAGTGACGGCCAAGAAACGATTAGCAGCGCAATTGATTTAACGGTACGCCCGATTAATGACGCGCCTGTTCCTGAAGATAAAACGTTTGAAATCGAGGAAGACGGAACTCTTGTATTCACCGACGCTGACCTCCTTTCTGGTGCGACAGACATTGAAGGTGACAACCTAACGGTTGAAGGTGTGACCTACGATGGTGGCGACGGTATCCTTACCGACAATGGCAACGGCACGTACACCTTTGCGCCAAATGAAAACTTCAATGGCGACGTAAACTTCGGTTTTGATGTGTCTGACGGCACCGATACGGTGTCAGCAAACATCGACGTAAGCGTAACAGCGGTTGATGATGCGCCTGTGTCTGGTGACTTAGCTTATTCAATCGATGAAGACGGTTCGATTCGTCTAAGCCAAGAGCAGCTGCTTTCTCAAGCCTCTGACGTGGAAGGCGATGACCTGACTGCCAGCGGCCTAACGGTTGGCGGTGATGCAACCGTTACTCAAAACGATGACGGCAGCTTCACGATTACGCCAGATGAGAACTTCAATGGCGACATCGATATTAGCTTCGATATCTCAGATGGTACCAATACGGTTCAAGCATCGGCTGACCTAACCGTTAACCCAGTTAATGACCTGCCAGTACCTCAAGACCAACAGTTCAGCGTTGAAGAAGACGGCACACTTATTTTCACTGATGCTGACCTATTAACAGGTGCGACTGATATTGAAGGCGACAACCTAACGGTTGAAGGTGTGACCTACGATGGCGGTGACGGTATTCTTACCGACAACGGTAATGGTACATACACCTTTGCGCCAAATGAGAACTTCAATGGCGACGTAAACTTCGGCTTCGATGTCTCTGACGGCACCGATACGGTGTCAGCAAACATCGATGTAAGTGTGACTGCGGTTGATGATGCGCCTGTGTCTGGTGATTTAGCGTACTCAATCGATGAAGACGGTTCTATCCGTTTAAGCCAAGAGCAACTGTTATCACAAGCATCTGATGTTGAAGGCGATGACCTGACTGCTAGCGGCCTAACGGTTGGTGGAGATGCGACGGTTGTAGCTAATGATGACGGCAGCTTCACCATCACGCCAGATGAAAACTTCAATGGTGACATCGATATCAGTTTCGATATCTCAGATGGCACCAATACGGTTCAAGCATCAGCTGACCTAACGGTTAACCCAGTTAACGACCTGCCAGTCCCTCAAGATCAACAGTTCAGTGTTGAAGAAGATGGAACGCTTATCTTTACTGATGCCGACCTGTTAACAGGCGCTACCGACATTGAAGGTGATAACCTTACTGTTGAAGGCGTGACCTACGATGGTGGCGACGGTATCCTTACTGACAATGGCAACGGTACGTACACCTTTGCGCCAAATGAAAACTTCAATGGTGACGTAAACTTCGGCTTCGATGTGTCAGACAACGGTGACATCGATATCAGCTTCGATATCTCAGATGGTACCAACACGGTTCAAGCTTCGGCTGACCTTACTGTTAATCCAGTTAATGACCTGCCAGTCCCTCAAGACCAACAGTTCAGCGTTGAAGAAGATGGCACGTTAATCTTCACCGATGCCGACCTATTAACAGGTGCAACGGACATTGAAGGCGACAACCTAACGGTTGAAGGTGTGACCTACAATGGTGGCGACGGTATCCTTACTGACAATGGCAACGGTACGTACACCTTTGCGCCAAATGAAAACTTCAATGGTGACGTAAACTTCGGCTTCGATGTGTCAGACAACTTCAATGGCGACATCGATATCAGCTTCGATATCTCAGATGGCACCAATACCGTTCAAGCTTCAGCAGACCTGACCGTTAACCCAGTTAATGACCTGCCAGTACCTCAAGATCAACAGTTCAGCGTTGAAGAAGACGGCACGTTAATCTTTACTGATGCAGACCTATTAACAGGCGCTACCGACATTGAAGGTGACAACCTAACGGTTGAAGGTGTGACCTACGATGGTGGCGACGGTATCCTTACTGATAACGGTAATGGTACTTACACATTCGCTCCAAACGAAAACTTCAATGGTGACGTAAACTTCGGCTTCGATGTCTCTGACGGAACCGATACGGTATCAGCAAACATCGACGTGAGCGTAACAGCGGTTGATGATGCGCCAGTGTCTGGCGACCTAGCGTACTCAATCGATGAAGACGGTTCTATCCGTTTAAGCCAAGAGCAATTGCTCTCACAAGCATCTGACGTAGAGGGCGATGACCTTACGGCTAGCGACCTTACGGTTGGTGGAGATGCGACGGTTGTAGCTAATGATGACGGCAGCTTCACCATCACGCCAGATGAGAACTTCAATGGTGATATCGATATTAGCTTCGATATCTCAGATGGTACTAACACCGTTCAAGCTTCAGCTGACCTAACCGTTAACCCAGTTAACGACCTGCCAGTCCCTCAAGATCAACAGTTCAGTATTGCAGAAGACGGTACTTTACAGTTCACAGACGCGGATCTGCTTACAGGCGCGACAGACGTTGAAGGTGATAACCTGACGGTTGAGGGCATCACTTATGAAGGCACTGATGGCGTACTGACTGACTTGGGTGAGGGATCATATAGCTTTGCTCCAAACGAAAACTTCAATGGTGATGTTAGCTTTAGCTTCGATGTGTCAGACGGTACCGATACCGTGTCTGCAAACATTGATGTTAGCGTGACTCCTGAGAACGATCCGCCTGTTGCGGGCTCAACGTCCTACACGGTGAATGAAGATAATTCGATTACCATTTCTGATGCACAACTATTGGCAACATCTTCAGATATTGAAGGTGATGTATCGATAGACAGCGTGACTTACTCTGGTAGCGACGGTGTCCTCGAAATCAATGGTAACGGCACTTACACCTTCTCGCCAAATGAGAACTTCAGCGGTGAAATTGCACTGGATGTGGTTGTTGCTGATGAAGATGGTGCGACCGACTCAACGACCGCGGGCATCAATGTTCTTGAAGTGAACGATCCGCCGGTTGCAGGCCCTACGTCTTACACCATTGATGAAGACTCAGTACTTACCTTCAGTGAGTCTCAAGTGTTGCTTAACGCCTCAGATGTAGAAGGGGATGTTGATCTTGTTGGTATTAGCTACGATGGCCCTGAGGGCATCTTCTCAGTAAATGGTGACGGCACTTGCAGCTTCGCTCCAAATGAGAACTTTAATGGCCAAGTTCAGCTTGATGTCACCATTCGTGATGAAGATGGTGCAGAAGTGGAAACCGTCATCAATGTTGACGTATTACCAATCAATGATGCGCCAGTGTCTGGTGATTTGGCTTACAACGTTAACGAAGATGGTTCAATCACACTGAGCCAAGATCAGCTGTTGTCTCAAGCGTCCGATGTAGAAGGCGAAGATCTAACCGCAAGTGACTTAACAGTTGGTGGTGATGCGACGGTTGTAGCTAACGATGACGGCAGTTTCACGATTACGCCAGATGAAAACTTCAACGGTGACATTGATATTCAATTCAACATCACTGACGGTACTGACACGGTTCAAGCAACCGCCGATCTTACTGTTAACCCAGTTAATGACTTGCCGGTTCCTCAAGACCAACAATTCAGTATCGCAGAAGACGGTACGCTTCAATTTACAGACGCCGACTTACTTACCGGTGCCACCGATATTGATGGCGACGACTTAACCGTTGAAGGTATTAGCTATACAGGTGGTGATGGCGTACTGACCGACCACGGTGATGGTACTTATACCTTTGCGCCAAATGAAAACTTCAATGGCGATGTGAACTTCAGTTTCGATGTGTCTGATGGCACAGAAACCGTTAGCGCTAACATTGATGTGAGTGTGACTCCTGAGAACGATCCGCCAGTTGCGGGTTCAACCTCATACATGGTCAATGAAGACAATGCCATCACAATTTCTGATGAACAGTTGCTAGCTAACTCTTCGGATATTGAAGGTGCGGTGTCGGTTGATACTGTGACTTACAGTGGCACTGATGGTGTGTTCCAAGATAACGGCGATGGCAGCTATACCTTCCTTCCTAATGAAAACTTCAGCGGTGATATCAGCCTTGATGTGATTGTTGCAGATGAAGAAGGTGCAATTGATGAAACCACAGCAGGTATTACCGTTCTTGAAGTGAACGATCCACCAGTTGCGGGTCCAACGTCATACACCATTGACGAAGATTCGGTTCTGACGTTCAGTGAATCTCAGATTCTTGTGAATGCTTCGGATATCGAAGGCGATGTAGAACTTGTTGGCATTAACTACGATGGCTCTGACGGTATCTTCACTGTAAATGGTGATGGTACATGCAGCTTTGCACCCAACGAAAACTTCAATGGTCAGGTTCAACTGGGTGTGACCATTCAAGATGAAGATGGCGCAACGGTTGAAACACACATTAACGTTGATGTATTGCCAATCAATGATGCGCCAGTATCGGGCGATTTGGCTTACACCATCAATGAAGATAGCTCCATCACGCTAAGCCAAGAGCAATTGCTAGCAAGAGCAGGTGATATCGATAGCGACAACTTAGAAGCTATCAACCTATCTACTGATGAAAATGCGACCATCCAACACAATGATGATGGCAGCTACACCATCACACCGAACGCAGATTACAACGGTGACCTAGATCTGAACTTCGATATCATCGATAACGATGGTGGTTCAGTTCAAGTTGGCCTAGACATTACCGTGAATCCGGTTAATGACTTGCCACAAGCGCAAGATCAACAGTTCACGATTGAAGAAGACGGTACGTTACTCTTCACCGATGCTGACCTGCTTGTAGGCGCGTCGGATGTTGATGGTGACGAGCTGTCGATTGAAAACGTGCTCTACACTGGTGCAGATGGTGTTCTTAGCGATAATGGCGACGGCACATATAGCTTTGCTCCAAACGAGAACTTCAATGGTGATGTTCAATTCTCATTCGATGTCTCTGACGGTACTGATTCAACATCAGCTGTTATTGATGTCAGCGTAACGCCTGAGAATGACCCACCAGTAGCGGGCTCAACATCGTACACAGTTCAAGAAGATGGCCAAATCACGATCAGTGATGAGCAATTATTGGCAAACTCTTTCGATGTAGAAGGTGATGTTTCACTGTCTGGAGTATCGTACTCCGGTGATGACGGCTCTTTTGTTGATAATGGCAATGGTACTTACACCTTTACGCCAAATGAAAACTTCGATGGTGATATTTCACTAGACGTTGTTGTCGTTGACGAAGACGGTGCAACCGCAACCACAACCGCTGGCATCGATGTTATTGCTGTGAATGATGGACCTGAAACTTCGGGCATTCAGGCTGAAGTCGATGAAGATAATTCAATCACCATTACTCAAGAGCAGTTACTCGCTAATGCGACCGATGTTGAAGGTGATGAGTTAACGGCATCTAACCTACAAACCAACGATCCAGATGCGACAATTGTTACTAATGACGATGGTTCATTCACTATTACGCACACAGAAAACTTCAATGGCGAGTTGGACTTCACATACAGCATCAGTGATGGTGAGAATGAAGTTCTGACGACACTCGACTTGACGGTTAACCCTGTCAACGATGCGCCAGAAGCGGGCGATGAAATCTTCATCCAAGCGCAAGAAGACCAAACAGTTGGTGTGACACTTCGTGAAGAACCAGCACTACGTTTAGACCAAGCGCCAGAAAACGGCATCATTGAAGCAAATGTGAATGACGAATGGGTGGTACTGGAAGTAGGACAAGAAGTTCCTGCAGATACCGAAGTGCGCTTTGTTCCAAGTGAAGATGCTCTTGCTGAAGGTACACACACCACACAAATCGGTACGTTTGACGATAACGCGAGTGTGGATGATTGGGGTACAGAAGTTGACCCTTATACGCGTGAGTTCTCAGATGGTGACTTAACGGTAACTGTTCAAAGTAACGATGACCCTCTTGGTGCCTGGAATGGCAACACCCACATTGGTCATGGTATCGGTGATACTGACCGCCAAGGCTTAAGTGGTGATGAGAAACTGACGGTTTCAGTTGAAGGTCAAGACATCAATGAAATCAGTTTCCACCTAGATGGTTTGGGTGGCTGGTTCATGGAAGAGTCTCGTCACTTTACAGAAGTAGAAATCAAAGCGTTCAATGAGGATGGCGACCTAATTGACTCGATGACTTACCACAAAGAAGACCGTGGTACTTTCGAGACAGATTACACGCTAACGGTTGATCAACCAGTGTCCTACTTTGAGCTCGGTACCGTGCAAGGCAATGGTACTTACGTCGTTCAAAACATGACAGTGTCACAAACTTGTCATGATGAAGCGGTGTTTACATCGATTGGTGTAGATGGCTCAGAGATTACTGAAACGGTTGAGTTGAATATCCATGCGGGTGACAACGAAATCGAGTTAACGGCTGATCTTCCGAATATTACTGTCGATACCGATGGTTCTGCCCAGTTTGCTTCGGTTGTGATTACCGAAGAGCAACTACTGGCGCAAGCATCTGATATTGATGGCGACGACCTTGATATTGAAAATCTAGAGCTAGTGGGTGAAAACTCAGAGCATGCAACACTCACCGATAATGGTGATGGCACTTGGACGGTAACACCGGATGAAAACTTCCATGGTGAAATCGAACTTGGTTACCAAGTTACCGATGGTGAGCTGACAGACAGCAATATCATCAATATCAATTTCGAATCAGTAAATGATGCGCCAATCGTTTCTGGCCCGATTGTTCTATCGACAGATGAAGATGAAGGTATCACGTTCAGTGCAGATGACTTGCTAGCGAACACCACAGATGTGGAAGGCGATACGCTGTCTATTTCTGACATCACTTACGGTGGTGATAACGGTGAGCTAGTTGATAACGGCGATGGTACGTTTACCTTCATGCCGAATGAAAACTTCAATGGTGAAATCGACATCGACTACAAGGTGTTTGATGGAACTGATGAAGTTGCAACGCATCTAGACCTAACGGTCGTACCAGTCAATGATGTGCCGGTTCCGGGTGAACCATTGCACACCCAAATGCTTGAAAACGGCTCCATGATCATCGAAGCGAAAGACCTATTGTCTGGTGCTACCGATGTTGATGGCGACATTCTTCATGTCGAAAACCTATTACTTGCAGACCAAACGCAAGGTACGTTAACGGATAACGGTGATAATACCTTTACCTTCGAACCTGCAGAAGACTTCTACGGTGAAGTGAATCTGACTTTCGATATCAGTGATGGCCAAGCAAGCGCACCAAGTACAGCAAGAGTTGACGTTGAAATTGTCAATGAAGGCCCAGAGGTTGGTGGTCCAATTGAAGCCGCTGTTGATGAAGATGGTTCAATCACTATCACTCAAGAGGATCTGTTAGCGAATGCGACGGATGTCGATGGCGACAACCTTGAAGCCGTTAACTTAGCGACCAACGATCCAAATGCGGTTGTTGTAGAAAACCCAGACGGTAGCTTCACTATTACACCAAGTGCAGATTTCTTTGGTGAGATTGAGTTTACTTATGATGTCACTGACGCGATCGAAACTGTTGCGGCTGACCTCAACCTAACCGTAAACCCTATCAACGATGCTCCAGACGTGCCTGACATGTCTTTCACTACGGAAGACGGTCAAGCGATTACCATTACCGAAGCTGAACTATTAGCACAAGCGACAGACATTGAAGGCGACGAACTGTCAGTTGTGAATGTGACGAGTGCAAGCGACACGGTAGAAGTCACAGACAATGGCGATGGAACATACACATTAACACCAGAGCAGGGCTTCTTCGGTAACGTTGACTTAGCGTTTGATGTGAGCGATGGCACTAATGTGGTTGCCGCAAACATCGACCTAAAAGTTGAGTTCGTCAACGATGCGCCAGAAGCGACGCCAATGGTGGCAGATGTCGACGAAGATGGTTCAATCCTCGTTACACAAGAAATGTTGTTGGAGAACGCGAGCGACCAAGATGGCGATGAGTTGTTTGCAAGCGCGCTTGAAACTAACGATCCAAATGTCAGCATTGTAGACAATGGTGATGGCACGTACACAGTGACACCTTCAGAGAACTTCAATGGCGATATTGCATTCACTTATGAGGTGAGCGACGGTGAGCTGAGCACGTCTAATGATATGACATTGACCGTTAATCCGGTGAATGACATTCCAATTGTTGCTCCAGGAATGTACCACATCGAAGAGGATGGCAGCATCCTGTTCACTCAAGAAGATCTATTGAGTGCTGCAATTGATATTGATGGCGACGACCTAAGCGTTACCAGCATCAATTACTCTGGTGATGAAGGCACAGTAACCGACAACGGCGATGGCACGTTCAGCTTCGTTCCTGAAGAGCACTTCAGTGGTGATCTGCAGTTCAGCTTTACTGTGACAGACGGTACGGATGAAGTTGAACAAGACATTAATGTTCACATTGAAGCAGTTGCTGATGCGCCTGACTTAGTTATCACGGATGGTGATGGTGTGAACGTCGACGACCAGGCGATTTTGGTTGAGCCAGGCGGTATTGTTGAACTGAACATTGCTGCGGCACTTGTCGACCAAGACTTGTCTGAAACACTCACTGTTACAGTAGATGGTGTGCCAGAAGGTTCGGTTATTCAATACGATAACGAAGGCGTTCTGAATGACCAAGAGAACGGTATCACCAGTTACAACGACACTGAAATCACAGTAACGTTTGAAGGTGAGACGGCTGGCTACCAAAACGCTGCGGGTTATTACAAAGTAGACGAAGACGGCAACATCACAGGTGTTGAAGTTGTTTACGAAAACGCATCACAAGTTGGTGGTGGCGGCGACCTTGTTCCAGGGCAAGATCAATTCAGCTTCCAAGTCGAGGAAGGCGAAAGCTTTAACCTGTTCTTAATTCCAAACGGACATCAGCACAACGACTTTGATGCGATGCAAGACGGTCAGTACGAGTTCCGTGCTGAGGATGGTTCGCCTGCGAACATGGATACGGTTGATCCTCAACTTGTCTTTGTGGCTGCTGATGGAACCGAGACAGTGATTCAAGGCCAAAATGGTGACGCGATCTTCCATGGTGGTTCAAGCTCTCAGCTAAACCAAGATGGTATCGAACATACTCGTACTACGGTTAATGAAGACGGCGAGCTGGTTTACGGATTTGAAGATTTGTATGGCGGCGGTGATGCTGACTATTCTGACTTCAACTTCACAATCGATGTCGGTGAAGTGAACAGCCAAATCTACAGCGGTGAAGTAACGGTTGGCCCTGATGGTACGGTGAACTTACCAACAACGGCTATCGAAAATGCGTTACAAATCCAGTTACCAGAAGACTTCAATGAGCAGCTTGAAGTTCATGTAACCGCAACTGCGACAGAGTTATCGAATGATGATTCTGAAGCGGTATCTCAAACCATCTACATTAACGCGACAGGCGCGCACATTGAGCACGCACCTGAAGCACTTCCGGTTTCTGCAACGGTTGAAGAAGATGGTTCAATCATCATTACGCAAGAAGACTTATTGGCTAATGCGCGTGATTTAGATGGCGATCAGTTGACGGCTCTGAATTTAGCAACCGATGATGAGAGCGTTACGATTACCGATAACGGTGATGGTACGTACACATTAACGCCAGATGCTGATTTCAATGGCGATGTGAGCTTTACGTTTGATGTGTCTGATGGTGATGATGTTGTCTCTACCAACCTTGAGTTAACAGTTTCACCAGTAAATGACGGTCCAGAAGCACAAGACCACGCATTCACAGTCGGCGAAGATGGCGTGTTAACGTTCAATGACCAAGACCTATTAACAGGTGCAACGGACATTGAAGGGGACGACCTAAGTGTTGAAGGTGTAACTTACACTGGCGCAGATGGTGTCCTAACCGATAATGGCGATGGCACCTACAGTTTCGCGCCGAATGAAAACTTCAATGGCGATGTGAACTTCTCGTTCAATGTATCAGATGGAACCGATACGGTAACCGCTAACATTGATGTGAGCGTGACGCCAGAGAATGATCCTCCGGTTGCGGGTAGCACGTCTTACACGGTTCATGAAGACAACTCTATTACGATCAGTAACGAACAATTGCTAGCGAACTCTTCGGATATCGAAGGCGAAGTCGCAATTGATAACGTGACTTACAGTGGTAGCGACGGTGTTCTGGAAATCAACGGTGACGGCACATATACCTTCTCTCCAAACGAGAACTTCAATGGCGAAGTTAGCCTAGATGTTGTCGTGACGGATGAAGATGGCGCGACTGAAGCAACAACGGCGGGTATTACAGTCCTTGAGGTGAACGATCCGCCAGTTGCTGGCCCAACGTCATACACCATCGATGAAGATTCAGTACTGACTTTCAATGAGTCTCAAGTTCTGTTGAACGCTTCTGATATTGAAGGTGATGTTGAGCTTGTTGAGATCAACTACGATGGCCCAGACGGTATCTTCTCAATCAATGGTGACGGTACATGTAGCTTCGCTCCGAATGAAAACTTCAACGGCCAAGTGCAGTTGGATGTGACCATTCAAGATGAAGACGGCGCTCAAGTTGATACGTTTATTACGGTTGATGTATTACCAATCAACGACGTACCAGTATCAGGCGACCTTGCATACAGTGTTGAGGAAGACGGTTCGATTACCTTGAGCCAAGAGCAACTTCTTTCGCAAGCGAGTGATGTAGATGGCGACGACCTTACTGCTTCTAACTTGATTGTTGATGGAGACGCGACGGTTGTTGCTAACGATGACGGCAGCTTTACCGTTACGCCAGATGCGAACTTCAATGGTGACATTGACCTAACGTTCGACATTAGCGATGGTACAGATACGCTGGTTGCGACGGCTGACCTAACCGTTAACCCAGTCAATGACCTTCCACAACCACAAGATCAAACGTTCAGCATCGGCGAAGACGGCATCTTGAACTTCACTGATGAAGACTTGCTGACAGGTGCGACTGACATTGATGGGGATGACCTGTCGGTTGAAGGCGTTACTTACACAGGTGCGGATGGTGTTCTTACTGATAATGGCGATGGAAGCTACAGCTTTGCGCCAAACGAGAACTTCAATGGTGATGTGAACTTCAGTTTTGATGTGTCAGATGGCACGGATACAGTTCAAGCCAACATTGATGTCAGCGTGACACCAGAGAACGATCCACCGGTTGCAGGTAGCACGTCTTACACTGTGCATGAAGACAACTCAATCACGATCAGTAACGAACAGCTATTAGCCAACTCTTCAGATGTTGAAGGTGAGGTTGCGATTGATAGTGTGACTTACACTGGCAGTGACGGTGTGTTCGAAGACAACGGTGACGGCACTTACACCTTCTCTCCAAACGAGAACTTCAATGGTGATGTGAGTTTAGCGGTTGTTGTTACCGATGAAGAAGGAGCAACAGAAGCGACCACCGCGGGAATCACCGTACTAGAGGTGAACGATCCGCCAATCGCAGGCTCAACCAGTTACTCAGTCAACGAAGATGAAGTTATCACCATCAGTGCAGAGCAACTGTTGGCGAACGCTTCTGATATTGAAGGTGAAGTGGCGATTGATAGCGTGAACTACACAGGCGCTGACGGTATCTTTACTGACAACGGTAACGGCACATTCAGCTTTGCACCGAACGCAAACTTCGATGGCGATGTAAGCCTTGATGTTGTCGTTACTGATGAAGACGGCGCAACCGTAGCGACCAACGCAAGCATTGATGTTCTGCCTGTTAACGATGCTCCGGTATCGGGCGACTTGGCGTACAGCGTGGACGAAGATGGTTCAATTACCTTGAGCCAAGAGCAATTACTTGCTCAAGCGAGCGATGTTGACGGCGATGACTTAACAGCGGCTAACCTGACCGTTGGTGGTGATGCGACAGTTACTGCAAACGATGATGGTAGTTTCACTATCACGCCAGATGCGAACTTCAATGGCGACATTGATTTGAACTTCGACATTACCGATGGTGATGCGACGCTTCAAGCAACAGCTGACCTAACGGTTAACCCAGTTAATGACTTGCCAACAGTCGGTGAGCCACAATTTGTGACTCAAGAAGACACCAGCTTTACCTTCACAGAAGAGCAACTGCTGCAAAATGCGGGCGACATTGATGGCGATAACCTATCGGTTGAAAATGTGGCTTCAGATAGCGGTACTTTGGTTGATAACGGCGACGGTACTTACACATTCGCACCGAATGAAAACTTCGACGGCAATGTAAATGTGACGTTCGACGTGAATGACGGTACCGCGACAGTACCAGCAGAAGCGACGATTGATGTTCAATCTGTGGTTGATATGCCAGAGCTGTCGATTGCGTCTGACCTAGTGATTGCGTCAGACAACTTCGAGTCTGGCTCAAACGGTTGGAATACCGGTACTGAAAGCTCACAAGGCTTCGAATCAGGTGACATGCTAGGTCGTATTGGTGGCACTGGTGGCGATGAAGCAGTCAGCAAAACTTACGACATTCCAAGTGATGTGAGCGAAGTTAATATCTCGTTCAGTTTCTACGAAATTGATTCTTGGGATGGTGAGTCATTCCAAATCTTTGTCGGCGGCGAAGAGCTAACTTCGTTAGACAACTCGGCGTTCCAAACTCAAGATGGCACTACAACATTGTACGATTCAGCGGGCAATGAAGTGGGTGAAGTTGTTCACGGCGTGTCGCAAGGTGAAGGCTTCAGTGGTTGGAACGACCAAGCGCACCAAATCAACCTAACGGTACCCGTTGAAGACGGCCAACTTGAGTTAGGCTTCGGTTCAACCTTGAACCAAGGTGTGAGTGATGAGTCGTTTGGTATCGACAACATCGAAATCACAGTGTCTGACGCGGATTACCAAATCATTGGTACCGAAGATACACCTGTACCACTCGATATTGATGCCGCTCTAACCGATACCGATGGTTCAGAAAACCTTGCTATTTTGATTGAAGATGTGCCGGAAGGCAGCTCGCTTTCTGCAGGTACTGATAACGGTGATGGCACTTGGTCATTGCAACCTGGTGAGCTAGAAGGGCTAGAGTTTATCCCTTCAGGTGACTTCAATGGGGATGTGGTTCTAACCGTGAATGCGACGTCGACTGATGTTGATACGGGCACCACCGCAACGGCAACACAAGATGTGACGATTCATATCTCGCCAGCGAATGATGCTCCAGAAGTTGATGGTGACATCAGTGCTGTGACAGCCGAAGACAACAGCATCACGCTAACTCAAGAGCAGTTGCTAGAGCACGCTGTTGACATTGATGGTGATGATTTATCAGCAATCAACCTAACTACCAATGATGAAAATGCGACCGTTCAAATGAACGACGATGGCAGCTTCACCATTACACCGAGTGAAAACTTCAACGGTAATATCGAATTTAGTTACGATGTAACCGATGGGGAAGACATGGTCGCGGCTGGCCTAGACTTGACGGTAACACCTGTCAATGATGCGCCAGAGCCACAAGACCAAGCATTCACTATTGGTGAAGATGGGGTTCTTAACTTCACTGACGCTGACCTGTTAACGGGTGCAACGGATGTTGAAGGTGATAACCTAACAGTCGAAGGTGTGACATATACGGGTGCTGATGGTGTGCTTACCGACAATGGTGACGGAAGCTACAGCTTTGCGCCAAACGAGAACTTCAATGGTGATGTGAACTTCAGCTTTGATGTGTCAGATGGCACGGATACGGTTCAAGCCAACATTGATGTGAGCGTGACGCCTGAGAACGATCCACCAGTGGCAGGCAGCACGTCTTACACTGTGCATGAAGACAACTCAATCACGATCAGTAATGAACAGTTATTAGCCAACTCTTCAGATATTGAAGGTGAGGTTGCGATTGATAGCGTGTCTTACACTGGCAGTGACGGTGTGTTCGAAGACAACGGTGACGGCACTTATACTTTCTCGCCAAACGAGAACTTCAATGGTGATGTGAGCTTAGCGGTTGTTGTTACCGATGAAGAAGGGGCAACAGAAGCGACCACAGCGGGAATCACTGTACTTGAGGTGAACGATCCGCCAATCGCAGGCTCAACCAGTTACTCAGTAAACGAAGATGAAGTTATCACCATCAGTGCAGAGCAACTGTTGGCGAACTCTTCTGATATTGAAGGTGAAGTGGCGATTGATAGCGTGAACTACACAGGCGCTGACGGTATCTTTACTGACAACGGTAACGGCACATTCAGCTTTGCACCTAATGCAAACTTCGATGGCGATGTTAGCCTCGATGTAGTGGTGACTGATGAAGACGGTGCGACAGTAGCCACCAGCGCAAGTATTGATGTTCTTCCAAGTAACGATCCACCAGTATCGGGAGACTTGGCATACAGCATTGATGAAGATGGTTCGATTACTCTGACTCAAGAGCAGTTACTATCTCAAGCCTCTGATGTGGATGGCGATGACCTGACCGCAAGCAACCTAAGCGCAGGCGATAATGCAACTGTTGTTGATAATGGCGATGGCACCTTTACGGTAACGCCAGATGCGAACTTCAATGGCGATATCGACCTAAGCTTTGATATTTCGGACGGTACTGAGTCAATTGTGGCGAACGCCGATCTGACGGTAAACCCAGTCAACGACTTGCCAACGACATCTGATGTTTATGCGAACGTTGATGAAGATAATGTCATCACTATCACGCAGGAGCAGTTACTTGCTAATGCCGCTGATATTGAGGGCGACGACCTTGTCGCTTCCGACTTAACCTTGGTCGGTGACGATGCAACGATTGTCGACAATGGCGATGGCACGTTTTCAATCACTCCAAGCGAAAACTTCAATGGCTACATCGATGTTGCCTACAGCATCAGCGATGGCGACACACCAATTGCCGCTAACTTAGGCTTGACCGTTGACCCAGTTAACGACGCGCCAATTGTTTCTGCTGATGTGGCGATAACCATTGAAGAAGACGGTTCATACACCATTACTCAAGAAGAGCTCCTACAATTCGCGACTGACATCGAAGACGATGACATGACCGCAATTATTGGAGAGCAAGGCGATGAAACGACCGTTACCGGTACTGTGTTGGATGCGGAAACTGGTAATCCAATCGCAGGTGCGGATGTTACGCTAACCGACAACGCAGGTCATTCTTACACGGCGGAGACGGATCAATCCGGCAACTACTCTGTGAGCGGTCCTGTTGTTGACCAAGGTACCGTTACGATTGAACAAGAAGGCTCTATTACTAGCAGCTTCCTAGTTCCAGCAGGCGAAGATACCAACGGTGGCGTAACCGCTATATCCGAAGTACTTGAAGAAACAGATATGCGTATCGTGGTCACATGGGGTGACAGCCCACGTGATATGGACAACCACCTATGGCTCTACGATACAGAGAATGGCAGTGAGCTAGACCATATTTACTATCGCGACATGAGCCATGATCTTGGTGAAGGTAACGTTGTTCAACAAGATGTAGATGACACAAATGGTGGCGGCCCTGAAACCATCACCATTCCAAACTACCAAGATGCGGACATGCACTATTCAGTACACAACTACACCAGCAGAAGTTGGGATGTAGATGGTGTTGAAGATGTACAAGTTCAGGTGTTTGTAGGCGATACATTGGTTGAAACCTTTAGCCCTGATTTATCTGAAAGCCCATCGGGTGACCACTGGCATGTATTCGATATCGTGAACGGCGTTATTGTTCCAAGCCAAGATGTAGGCACTCAAAATGCATTCGACTTGCCAACAGCAGAAGAAGCACTCGCGAATGAAAACGGCATTGATATCTCTGAATTGCTAACCGGCGAGGAAGGTGATGATTCTGGTGAAACGGGTGGTAACGAACCAAGTGTTGGAGATGTTTCCATTGAGAACGCTCTTATCACTGACAATGGTGATGGTACTTACACCATTACACCGGAAGAGAACTTCAATGGTGAATTCTCGATTAGTTACAACGTGGACGATGGCAACGGCGGGGTTACGCCTGCGGAACTAGACGTTACTGTAACAGCAGTTAACGACCTTTCGGTTATTTACGACCACGACTACACCATTAATGAAGATGGCTCGCTGACCTTTACCGATGAACAGCTATTGGCTGGTGCAACGGATATTGATGGCGATGACCTTTCTGTCGAGTCGGTTAATTACGAAGGCACCGACGGTGTGTTCACGGATAATGGCGATGGCACTTATACCTTCGCGCCAAACGAGAATTTCAATGGCAGCGTCGACCTAACTTACGATGTGAGTGATGGTACTGATGTTGTATCGGCGAACATTGATGTTCAAGTGGTTCCAATCAATGACGTACCAGTAGCAGGCACAACCTCTTACAGCGTTGAAGAAGACGGCAGTATTACCCTAAGCGATGCACAACTTCTGGCGAACAGCTCGGATGTTGAAGGGGAAGTGTTTGTCAGCGATGTAAGCTACAGCGGCACTGATGGTGTATTCACTGATAATGGTGATGGTACTTACACCTTTGCTCCAAACGAAAACTTTAACGGTGACATCAGTCTTGATGTATCTGTTATGGATGAAGATGGCGCAACCGCTGAAACAACCGCAGGTATCGACGTCATTGCTGTTAATGACTTGCCGGTTGCAGGTTCAACGACCTACAGCGTTGACGAAGATAACGTGATTACCATCTCTGAAGCACAGCTTCTTGCGAATAGCTCAGACATTGAAGGTGATGTATCCGTTAGCGACGTTTCCTACTCAGGCGCAGACGGTATCTTTACTGACAATGGTGATGGTACTTACAGCTTCGCACCAAATGAAAACTTCAACGGCAATGTCAGCCTAGATGTAACCGTTGCTGATGAAGAGGGTGCAACGGCTGAAACCACTGCGGGTATAGATGTTATCGCAGTCAACGACGCGCCAGTGTCAGGTGACTTGGCTTATTCAGTGGATGAAGATGGTTCAATCACGTTAAGCCAAGAGCAGCTACTTGCTCAAGCATCGGATGTGGACGGCGATGATCTTACCGCGGCGAACCTAACCGTAGGTGATAACGCTACCGTTACGGCAAACGATGATGGTTCATTTACTATCACACCGGATGCCGACTTTAATGGCGACATTGATCTAAGCTTCGACCTTTCTGATGGTACTGAAACGGTTGTGGCAACGGCCGACCTTACTGTGAATCCAGTAAATGACATCGCGGTTGTACAAGATGTCGCTTACACCATTGAAGAAGATGGTTCACTTACCTTTACAGACGATCAACTGCTAGCGGGTGCCTCTGATATTGATGGTGATGAACTTTCAGTTGCCGACGTGTCTTACACTGGCGCAGAGGGTGTGTTCACCGACAATGGCGATGGCACTTACACCTTTGCACCAAACGAGAACTTCAATGGTGACGTAAGTCTGGACTTCTCAGTATCTGATGGTACAGAGACGGTTGACGCAAACATCGACGTAACGGTAACAGACGTTAACGATGCACCAGTGGCAGGCGCAATGTCTTACCAAATGAACGAAGATGGCACCATCACATTGAGCCCTGAGCAGTTGATTGCTAATAGCTCCGATGTGGACGGTGAGGTGTCGCTTGATAGCGTGAGCTACTCAGGTGCAGACGGTATCTTGGTTCAAAATGAAGATGGTTCGGTAACGTTCGCACCAAACGAAAACTTTAACGGCGACATCAACCTTGATGTGACGGTTATTGATGACGACGGTGCGACGGCTCAGACTACCGCTGGTATTGAAGTCATTGCAGTTAACGACGCACCAGTGGCCGGAAACGTGGCTTACTCGGTTGATGAAGATGGTTCAATTACGCTATCTCAAGAGCAGTTGCTGGCTAACGCATCCGATGTTGATGGTGATGCACTGACCGCAAGCAACCTATCTGCAGGTGACAATGCGACCGTAACAGCGAACGATGATGGTTCATTTACTATCACTCCGGAAGCTGACTTCAACGGCGACATAGACCTAAGCTTCGATGTGTCAGATGGCCTTGAAACTGTTCAAGCTGGCGTCGACCTAACGGTTAACCCAGTCAATGACCTACCAACAGCAGAAGACCAAAACTTTACTGTTGAGGAAGATGGAACGCTAATCTTCACGGATGCAGACCTACTAGCAGGTGCTGCAGACATTGACGGCGATGACCTGTCTATCGCTGACGTGTCTTACACGGGCGCAGAGGGCGTGTTCACTGACAACGGTGATGGCACTTACAGCTTTGCTCCAAACGAGAACTTTAATGGCGATGTAAACCTTGGCTTCACAGTGTCTGATGGCACTGAGACCGTCGATGCCAATATTGATGTAACGGTAACGGATGTTAATGATGCGCCGGTAGCGGGTTCTACGTCTTACCAAATGAACGAAGATGGCACGATTACTATTAGCCCTGAGCAGTTGATTGCTAATAGCTCTGACGTTGATGGTGAAGTGTCGCTTGAAAGCGTGACTTACTCAGGCTCTGACGGCACCTTGGTTCAAAACGATAACGGGTCTGTGACCTTCACGCCAAACGAGAACTTTAACGGTGATATCAGCCTAGATGTGGTCGTGACCGATGATGACGGTGCAACTGCAACAACAACGGCAGGTATCGAAGTTCTGGCTGTGAACGATGGACCAGAGTCTGAGGATGTGAAACTAACCACAGCCGAAGACAGCACCATCCTTATCACACAAGACATGTTGTTAGCTCAAGCTACCGACATCGATAACACCGCAGATGAGCTGTCAGCTTCTGGTCTACAAATCGACTCTAGCTTGGGTGAGTTGCTAGACAACGAAGATGGTACTTGGTCATTTACGCCAAACGAAAACTTCAATGGCGATGTGCCAATGACGTTTAACGTTAGCGATGGCCAAGAGACAATTTCAGTCGACGGCAACATCGATGTCACGCCAGTGAATGATGCACCTGAAGCACCAATGATTGAGATGCAAGGCGAAGAAGATGTGGTCATGGTGATTGACCCAGCTTACATCGCGGATCAAGTGACAGACCTTGATGGCGATGAGATCAGCATTGAGAGCATCACAGTTCGAGCTCCAGCGAACGCGACCTTAACTCAGCAACCAGACGGCATGTATCACTTAGTGACTACGCAAGACTTCAATGGCTTGGTAGAACTGGGTTATCAAGCGACTGACGGCGAAGAAGTGGTTGATGGCTCGCTGAATGTGGATGTCATTCCTGTTAACGACGCACCGTTTAACGTCGGCAACGCAATGATGACCACCAACGAAGATGGCGCGTTCACCTTCGATGCTGGCGACTTGATGAACTTGTTCGGTGACATCGATACCGCTGACCTTGTTGTTTCTCGCATTATCACCGCAGACGGTGAAGATGGCGGAGAAGTAACAGACAACGGTGATGGTACTTGGACATTCACACCAACAGGCGACTTTGCGGGTGTTTCTGACCTACAAGTTGTCGTGAGTGACGGTGAGTTTGAAACCGTTCTCGATGTTCCTGTGTACGTACGTCCTGTCGCAGATGGCGCGGTTATTTCAACTGACCATGACGGTCCATTGGTGTTCGGTGAGGATGAAACCGGTCACTTAGGACTGAATGTTGGCCTAGTCGATGATTCAGAAACACTAAGTAACCTAGTGATGACAGGTTTCCCTGTTGGATTCGAGGTAACAGATGGTGTGAATACCGTGATGATCACCGAGCTGGGTCAATACATCGACCTGTTCGATTGGGATATCTCAAACATTCAAATGACGCCTCCTGAAGACTTCCATGGTGAGTTCTTCGTAACCGTAAGCGCAACAACGGTTGATTACGGAGATGAGCCGGAAGCGTTTGAAGATGGCATCGATTCTGGTGATTTCGAAACCGTAGCGGGTGATTCCATCATCCTAACGGCGGACGACCTAATCGGTTTGGCTGAGAATGTGGATGCCGACAGCGATGATGAAGTGAAACTGGTTCATCTTGCCGACCGCAGCCAAGGTGAGATTGTCGATAATGGCGATGGCACTTGGACGTTCACACCAGCACCAGGCTTCACGGGCGAAGCAGATATAGCTTACGTGGTTGATAAAGATGGTGTGCTTCATGATGAGCAAACTGGCGTAGTCGTGAAAGAAGGCGACTCGCAAGAGAATGCGGCACCAGAAGTTAACAGTATCACGACGACGGAAATCGCAGCGGATGCAACCTTGTCGTTCACTGATGAAGACATGTTAGCGAATCTGAGCGATGCAGAAGGCGATAGCTTGAGCATTGAGTCTGTGAGCTTGATGGAAGGTCAGGGCGTAATTGAGAGCGATAACCAAGGTAACTATCAATTCACACCAGCTGAAGACTACACCGGTGATGTTCAAATTGGGTTTATAGCGACCGATGGCGAAAATCGTATCGAAAGCTTCTTCAATGTGGATATCCAAGGCGGAGATGAAGCTGCGGCGAGCGAAGGTTATGCCTTAGCTGATGATGGTTCACTAACTATCACTGATGCACAGCTGGTGGATGAATTGGGCGTGAGTGATTCTGCACAAGTTGTTGATGTTGCAGACGCGAACGATGCTGGCTTCTTTGCCGAATCAGGAGAAGGTGAGTGGACTTACTGGCCGAACGAAGACTTCGATGGCAATTTAGCGATGAATGTTGAAGTTAACGACGGCGGTGAAGTATCAAGCCACAGCTTAAGTATCCAAGTTGAAGATGATTCAGTACAAAGTGATGAACCACAAGTCCAAGCTGCTCAAGCAACAGAAGAGCAACAAGTGGAAGTGGCTCAACAAGCTGATGACCAAGCTCAAGATGCTGAAACTGAAGATAGTACAGCAGATGTAACCGCGGCACCGGGTGATACCATCTCTATCTCGATTCCAGATGAGGTGAGTGGTAACGAATCGGTTGATTACGCTGATATGTCTGGCTTACCTGAGGGAGCTACTGTGAGCAACGCACTGGATAACGGTGATGGTAGCTTCACAATCAGTGGCAACCTAGAGCAGCCTTTATCCGTTGAACTTCCAGAAGGTTATGAAGGTACTAGCGAGATCCAATTCCAAGGTTACGACGAATTGGGTAGCTCAATAGACGGTGCTAGCGGTTCTGTTGAAGTTGAGGTCGATGATCAATACACCATGCAAGGCTCTACGCAAGAGCAGCAACCAGACATGGCGGGTATGGAATCTGGTGGCAGCGACTGGACAAGTGCGGGAGGCCAAGACCAAGGTGTTGACTTCACGGACGACTCTGGAAGCTTCGATTCAGATTCTCAAACTGGAACTGATCAAGGCAACGACTTCGACCAAAGCTCAATTTAATCGAGAGGGCTTGGTTTTAATCTGAACCGACATTTAGTCTAAACCAACAAGGAGATAGGGCAGCGTAAAGTTGCCCTGAGCAAAGCCATGTAGAGTGACCTTTGCATGGCTTTCTTATTTGTCGCTGAGATTCATTCTTTGGCTTCAAAAAACTTGAGAATCCACAAGAATGTTCTTAGTTACTATAAGAAAGAGTTAAAAAGGAGTGAGGGCATGTATCGTTATGTCAGTTCACCGCAAGCGTCGAAGTACATAGTGCCACCGCCTCAACATCGAGAGTTGTCGAGTGTGGATGTGCCTGAGTCTGAATTAGAGATGCGAGAAATATTGAATAATTGGTTTGCTGATGGTTTAGCGCCCATTATTGAAAGTGACGATGACTACATCTCTGCGAGCGATCACGTTCGATTTGAAAAGCTTAGCCGCACCGTTGGGATGTTGTTGAGAAACAAAGATTATTATTTTGCGGCTAAACGGATTTTATCAGTGTGGGAACAAGATTGTCTTGAAACCACTTATATCAATTATCTCATTTTGCGCAGTGAGCGAGTCACTTCTTTAAGGTAAGTTAATGGTGTGGCATTTGTCATTTTTCATTAGGCATTAGGCATTAGGGATTAGCGACTTAGGGTTCGTGTGCTTACGATCTTTTTATTTTTCTAACGAATCAGCAAACAAAAAGGGCAAGCTTGGAGGCTCACCCTAAAGGTCTTTGTTTTGGCTTAACGTTATTTTCAACTAATTCTCAACTGGGTTACGACTTACACCCAACCATCAAATTTGAGTCGTTTTTGAATTCTTTCGACCGCTTCTTTCTGCATTTGTCTAACACGTTCATTAGAAACATTCACATCCAACATTTGTCCGACCTCAGACAGCGTTTTCACCTTGTTATCAAAGAAACCAAAACGGTGGATGAGCACCTTTTGTAATTTTGGAGGAAGTGTATAGATGATTTGTTCTAGAGCTTGGGTAAAGGATTGATCCTCACAATCTTGTTGAGGGTCTGGGATATATTCACTTTCGCATTGATCAAGCACCATAGGCGCATGGCTAGTTCCAACCGTTGTCGTCACGTCAATAAACCCGCTTAACGCCACCAGTTGATCGACGCGTTCGGCCTTTACACCTGAACTGTCTGATAGCTCAGAAATTGAAACCTCTTTACTCATTTTTTTGCTTACATCGAGCTTTTTTGAGGCGAGGCTGTTTATTTCTTTACACACGTGGGCTGGCAATCGAACGGTTCGACCCGTGTTCATGAGTGCGGCTTCAATGTTTTCGCGGATCCACCAAACAGCATAGGTTGAAAAACGATAGCCTGGTTCTGGATCGTATTTGTCGATGGCCTTAATCAAGCCAATGTTGCCTTCCTCGATCAGGTCGAGCAGGGTGAAATTATTGCCTTTACGTTTTAGGTAACTCTTTGCGATTTTCACAACAAGGCGCAGGTTTGATTCGATCATGACATCACGCGCTTTATTATCACCCGCGCGATTCAATTTTGCGTAATACACCTCATCTTCACGCGACAGCAGATCAATGCCAACAATATCTTTCAGATAATGAGCATAAGGGTCTGCACTGGTAGAAAATGATTCGGTAATGGGTGTTTCATCCGTGAGCCCCTGAAACGCAGCAAAACTATCGTTGTTCATTTCCTTGTCCTTATCTAGCCGACTGAACGTTTTAGTTTTTTTATTATGCCACCAAGTGATTAACGCTTGGTTTCATTAGAGTGTAGATAACAATTTCTTCTTTACCAATAAATAAAATGCAATTTCGTATGTTTATGTCACAAAAAGATCTACAAATATTTAACTATTTTGCATCTCATCAAGTGTGTTGGTTTTTCGTTTAAAACATTAAGACGGATAGTTTATAAAGCATGTGTTATACATCGGTTTATCTAGATAAATGACGTGAATTTATAGGTGTGGGTTAGAACTATAATTGAGAGGAGAAATGATGAGAAAAATGTTAAGAGTCGAGGTTCAATGTTTCCAAGCACCTCAACTCTTTTAGCTGTGTCGGCTGTTAAGTATCGCCATGCACGTTTTAATTCTATCGACTAATAAGTGCTAAGAACCTCATCGATTTGCTGATTAATGATCTTCATTTCGCTGTAGATAACCGAAAGATCATCATCTTGCGGCGCAAGCTTATTGAGTGTGTTTTGTTCTACTCTTTCCAATGCAACTGTGGCCGTTTCTTCACCAAAGCTGGCTAAAATGCCTTTTAAGGTGTGCACGGTAAAATGAAGCTTGCCCCAATCTTGTTGTTGAACCAACTCTTCGATCTCTTGTAGCGAATTGCCATGGTCTTCTTGATATGTAGACAAAACGGCGTAAATGACGTCTCTGTCATTGTCTAAATAGGCGTTTAAAGCATCAAAGTCTAGCATGTGGACTCCTGTCGGCTGAATGTTGAAAATGGGCTAGGCGGCTTAGTGGAAAAACCATACCTTGATGAATCACTAATCCATTGATTCCATTTTGGAGGAAGTTCTAACTGTAAGATTTCTTCTAGATAGTCGTCGCTAAGTTTCTCATCTATATGAGCTTTATTGACGGCGTATATATAGTCAAGTTTGGCGGCAACTGAATATGGGTAACTGTGAATGTAGTCCTTTATTTCTTGGATCGAACCCAAATTTTCAATGTTTATACACGTTGAAGGGTCGACATTTTTGGACTCAAGTTGGTGATTTATGGCTTCTCCACGAGATTTGAGACATTCCACTGTTAAATGATAAAGAGAGTACTCACCAAAGTGGGCGAGCATGGGTAATAACTGAGTGAGCAAATAAGTCGGTTGGCTGTGGAAATTGTTCGCTAACAGTGTCGAAGCTCTAATCACTTTTTTGTGGGCAATCTGAGGGCTATTTTCGATGAGCAATATGCTGCTCTGAAATAGGGCAAGGCTGGCCAAAACTTGCTGCTGTTGTTTTACCGGAAGTTTCAGGTTTACCAACTCGGTGAATTGATTGGCGTGCTCAAGCAAAATACGTTTGTACTTTAGTTGCGTCTCGCGCTGATACGTTGCTTTTAAGGAATTAAAGTGCGCACCAATGGAATGGATGACATCAATGTCAGCAGCTGAAATGTGGGTTGCATACATCTCACCTAACTTTATGATCATATGTGTGTTATCTGCGTTCTCAGCTAAGTCGATGGCCCTGATTGCACGATGGCTGATGCTGGGAGTCATCTCAAATGCACGAATCGCTAATTTAAGAGCAGGCAGCAGCATTTTATGTTTTTCATAGATACAGCTTAAGCAGTCAATCACGCTCAATGAGAGTGGCTGTGCTATTAGAAAATTGTGGAGCTTATCTATGGCTAAATTTGGCTTGCCTAAGCTGTCGAGAATCAGCGCCTCAGCCACCAATTTGGTTGGGTGCATGTTGGTTTTGGAGTTGTTAATGACGCTAGAGAGTAACTGCCATTTCTTACCTGCAATTAAATGTTCAATCAATGTCGCTTCGAACTGAACGCTAGTACCATTAGGGGAGATCGCCAAAGCTTGAGCTAATCTCTCTTGACTGGCAATGGGATACAAATCATTCAGTTGGGTGAGTTTCTTTGAAACGGACACGGCACTTTGGATCTTTTTACCCAACGTTTGAGTATTAATCGGTTTAGAAACGAAGTGGTGTGCTTCACCTGAAAGGGCGGTTAATACTGTTTCCTGACGCATATCCCCAGAGAGCAAGATTGTCGCCACAGTATGATCGATGAGGCGGTTTCGATACAGAATGCCCAACAGCTCAAAGCCAGTAAAAGACTGTTCTAAGTGGTAGTCAATGAGGAGTACATGAAAAGAGTGTGTCTCGACCGCTTTAATGGCTTTTCGATAGTCGGTCGCAATAAAAATACAGTCGCGCGAAACTCCCAAACTAGCCAGTTGCTGCTTAATAAGTATTGTTGCGCTTTTAGAGTCGTCGACGATCAAAATTCGAAGGTCTGTTGGTAAGGTCAAATCCATTTTCCTTAATACCAAATGTTATTTTTTAATTTAGGTGTCAAGTTGCACATTGTCAAGGTGCCTATATCACATACAAACACTCAATAAACTATTGGTAATTAAAGAGTATTAGATAACATTTATGAAAGCCTTCAAACGCAGGTGACTTTTACCTGATTTTAGTGGGGTTATACGTGTTTTAGAAATAAAAAAGAGGCAAGCCGATAAGCTCACCTCTCTGTTTTATTGTTCGAGTTTTTATTCGAAATGTTGTTCTTTGCTTGAAGTTTTATTTACCGAAACTCTAGCGTTAATCACGCATGTTTAGAATCAATACTGCCGCTAGAGCCAAGAACGCCGTCATCATTAAGAACACATCGTTGTAAGCCATGATGGCTGCGTCACGTTGCATTGTGCCGAGCAAACTTGCTTGTGCTTGTTGCATCGCAGTTGCGGCATCACTTCCTGACTGAATGAAAAACGCTTGTTGTTGCTGAAGCGTCTGCCAACCAAGTTGACTCACTGAAGGTAGCGACTCCTTGATGTGTGCTAAGTGCTCACGGGTTTTGTTATCCAATAGCGTAGCGATAATCGCGATGCTGAAAGCGCCCCCTAAGTTCCGCATTACGTTGGTTAACGTTGATGCGTCTGGCGTGTCCATTTTGCTGATGTTCTTCATGGCAACCAAAGACAGCGGAACCATGATGAACGGACTACCAATAGCACGCAGAACCATAGATAAAATCAGCTGTTGCCCGCCAAAATCGATTGTCATGTGTGTATTTACGTAACAACTAAAACCGAACATCGCGAAGCCAAAGGTAACCAAGTACTTAGGCTTAATGATCTGTGTTAGCTTTGGCACAATTGGGAATATCAGAAGCTGTGGGAAACCCATCCACATTAGCACTTCACCAATTTCCATCGCGTTATATTGCTGAATTTGAGTGAGATACATCGGTAGAACATAGATAGAGCCGAGCAATGCCATTCCTAGAATCAAATAGGCGATACAAGACATCGCAAATTGCCCATCCCGCAATAACCGCAGGTTAACCAATGGCTTCTTGTGTTGGAGTTCGTTTATCACGAAGTAAACCAAACTCACCGCCGACACGATACTCAAGCCAATAATAAAGCTCGAACTGAACCACTCTTCACGGTTACCTTCTTCTAACACCACTTCCAAACAACCTAGCCCTAATGCCATGGTGGCGATACCAAACCAATCGGCTTTTTTCAGCGTGCCAAGGTCGAGCTTTTCATCGTCCAAGCCATATCGGATCATGGTGATCACAAGCAAAGCAGGCGGAATATTGATATAGAAAATATAGTGCCATGAAAAGTTTTCCGTCAGCCAACCACCAAATGTTGGGCCGATCGATGGAGCAAAGGTCGCGGTTACACCAAACAGTGCCATACCCACAGCACGCTTGTTGACCGGCAATAACTGAATCACCAGCGAGAAAGCAAGCGGGATTAGAGCACCACCACTGAAGCCTTGCATCGCGCGGAACACGATCATCGAGGTCATGTTCCAAGAGAACGAACACAACAAAGATGAAATGGTGAAAATGGCTGTCGTCCACGTGATATAACGGCGTTTACCGAGCGCTTTAGAAAGCCAACCACTGAGTGGGATAGCGATCATCTCTGCGACTAGGTAAGACGTAGAGATCCACGAGCTTTCATCCAAGGTGGCTGATAGCGCACCTTGAATATCTTTGAGAGACGAGTTGGTGATCTGAATATCCAAGATCGCCATAAACGCGCCAATCAAGCCGCCAAATAGGGCGATCCAATGGCGTCTCGAAACCTCGTCATCATCATTTGTTTGGGTGACAACACCAGCGTTACTCATGGTCTAGCCTCGTTTATCGATGGTCGCTACCACAGACAAACCAGGAAGCAGTCGACCTTTCAACTCTTGCTGATCTGGAATAGTAATTTTAACCGGTACACGTTGAACGATTTTAGTGAAGTTACCGGTCGCGTTTTCTGGTGGTAGGAGCGCAAATTTAGCGCCAGTCGCAGGGGAGAAACTGTCTACCACACCTTCAAGAGGCTGCCCCGGGAACGCATCCAGCTCTACTTCAACCGTCTGACCTTTGTGAATACCACTTAGCTGTGTCTCTTTGAAGTTGGCTTCAATCCACACTTGGTTGTTTGGTACCAAGCTCATCAGTGGTGCGCCTGCTTGAATCAGCAAGCCTTCACGTACGCTGCGTTTACCAATCACGCCATCTGCTGGCGCGTAAACTTTGGTGTAATCAAGGTTAAGCTGTGCTTGATCTCTCTGGGCTTGAGCTTCGGTCACGGATGCATTTGCTTGCTCAATCTCACTAGCGATAACGGTTAATTGGTCATTGGTTGCAACGAGGTTTGCTTTTGCTTCTTCTAAATCTGCCTGAGTTACTTTTTGTTGTGCAACCATGCTATCGACTTCATCTTGAGACGCGTAGTTACGCTTTAGTAAGCTACGAGAACGTACCACTTGTTGAATCGCGCGTTCGTATTCAGCTTGTGCAGAATCAACGCGGCTTTCTGCTTGATTGATCTTGCTACGTTGTAACGTTTGTTGTGCCACTAGATTTTTGACGTCTGATTGCACGACGCTTAAATGGGCGTTTGCTTGAGCGAGTGCTGACTGGTAATCACGGTCATCGATTTGAACCAGCAAATCACCTTCTTTAACCGATTGGTTATCACTCACATAAGACTTAACAATATAGCCAGAGACCTTAGGGCTAATATTCGTGATGTCGCCTTGTAGGTAGGCATTGTCGGTAGATTCAAAGTACTGGCCATAGCCGTACCAGTATCCAGCACCGGCTAAACCCAATGACAGCATGATCGCAGTAGCAATAAGCGGAGCTTTTTTACGTTTTTTTGTGCTTACTGTTTGCGAAGCGTTGTTGTTCTCTGTCATTTTTTCTTTCTCATTTTGTTTTTATTTAGATGTAACGAATTGTAAATGAATTCGATTGATTGATAAGATAGGAAAAAAGGGAAACACTGTTGCAAAAACATTACTAATATAGCTTTGGGAGAAATACGATGGACTTAAATGCTGTGACTGTTTTTACACAAGTTGTTGATTGTGGGAGTTTCACGCACGCAGCTGAAGCATTGAACATGACCAAGTCGACCGTCAGCCGAAAGCTTGATGAGCTCGAGCAGCACCTAGGTGTGAGGTTGATCACTCGTTCGACACGAAGTTTAGTTTTAACGCCAGAGGGTGAGCGCTTTTATCAGTCGAGCATGCAGATGCAAGAGATCATGAACCAAGCTGAGTTAGAGGTTTCTGCCAATCAGGATTTGATCCGAGGGCAGTTGAATGTTGTGTTGCCTGTCGAATTGGGACATCAAGTATTAGCCACATACATCCACAGTTTCCTAAAAGAGCACCCAAACGTGACTTTGAACTTAGAACTGTCGAATCGAGAAGTTGACATCATTGCAGAGGGGATCGATCTTTACGCGCAAATTGGTGAGTTGGTGGATTCGAGCTTGGTTTCTCGCTACCTCACAACATCGAAGCGTGTATTGGTAGCCAGCCCTGAGTATTTAGAGCAGTTCGATGAAATCTCTTCGCCCAATGATCTTGAACCGCCATTCAGAATGATTGAGGTGGTGAACAAGGCGGCACGTCTACCTAAGTGGCATTTGCAATTAGAAGGCGGAGAGTCGATTTTGATCGATCTGCCGTGTCAGTTACGGGTGAATACCATCACGGCATGCCTAACAGCGTGTGTGGATGGGCTCGGCTTGGCGGTGCTTCCTGAATTCATTTGTCGGGAACACTTCAAGGCAGGTAAGCTGATTCGTTTGTTACCTGAATATGAGATGCCAGAAGTTTCAGTAAGCCTAGTGTATGCAGACAGGCAGTTGATGCCGAAACGTAAAAAGGTCTTTATCGACTATCTACTGACTGCCTTTCAAAATAGGAAGCAAAAGTAACGGGGAAAACCTTAGCGGGTAAATAAGTGCTTAGGCTTCCTATTAATCGCTTTTGCCTAAACCGTATCGAAGCTAATGATAAGTTGACTGCCAATCGACGATTTGTCCATTCGCCAATATAGCTTTGACCGACAGGGCTGCAATATCAATGTTATCGTGACGAAAGGTCTTGTTGGAGAAGTTGGCAATGATCTTACTCCCGTCACTGAACTCGGTTTGTTGAACTTCGCCGCTTTTGTCTAACCAGTCGAAATCGACCAACTGTTTATCCCATAACTGTTCGTGCATCGGTTCAAAGCCATCTTGATAGTGTTTGAGTGCTTTGATCCTTGGACTTGATAAAGCTTCATCTCTGGTCAAGTGAACCATCGGTGGTGTGTTGTACAGCATGGCGGTTAAGTCACGTTCTGCTTGTACATTAGTGAACTTAAGGCTGTCTGAATGCCAATGGTGCGTATTGATTACTTCATCATGGAAAACGGCTTGGTAAAGTGGAATTCGATATTGAGGCGAAAACAGTAGCGACTTATAGGGCTCTTTAACCTCGGCCGGCTTAAAGAAGAAGTCGGGCTTGTGGTCTGGGTACCAACGACCTAAGTAATAGGGAGATTGGCGGTTCTCTTTCATGTCTTTGTCTGTCCAACCAAAACCAACCGTTTCTAAGCCGTGTGCAAACGCGATGCCTTTTGTTGTTAGGCTGTTGCCGTCTTCAGAGCCTAATACTAACGAAGGTTGCTCGCTAAGCCACTTCATTCGGTTGTTGAACGCAGAAAGCATGTCTGATTCGGTAGTATTGCCATTACTGTCTATAGAGACGCGGTAATCTTCACGTGCCATGGCGGTTGCATCAACATCTAAGAACAAGCTGTTGAAGTTGCCGAATCTCATAATGTCTTGAGCACGCTGTTTTACGTATTCTAAATGGCAGTTCGGATTTAGATAGAACCCGTTACCTCGAAACCCTTTTTTTAGGCTCCCATCTGCCATTTCAATCGCACAACTTTGACGCATCGGCTCTGGTAATTGAGCGGTTAGCCAGTTGTCATTGAGCTTCGCAGGAATTGCGGTGTTGTAGGAATCGTAAGTACCGACCAGATATCCGGACTGTTTTGCCAGGCCCACAGCGTTAGGTTGATAGAATGCTGGCATCCAATTATCGAATCCAAGCCACAGTTTGTTTAAGCCTGCCTTATTTAGATTAGCGACCATGTCTGAAGACAGCGCTTGTCCCCAAGTCTCTGACGAGTTTAGGTAAGGGGAAGCGTGCTCTAGCAACCAGTTCTTCTTATCCTGTGCTGCTTTATATTGCGCTTTAATCGTGTTGTCTTCGAGTGTCGGATTACCAACAGGATATAACACCTGCAATGACTGGCTAATAGAGTCCAACAATAGTTGTTTGTGGTACTGACTGAACCAATCTTTCCCCTTGGAGAGTGACGATAGCTCTCTTTTCGCTTCCGCAGAAACATTGAGTTTAGAGCCCTCTAGATACCATGTTTTCAATCCCCACCAGTCACTCACATCTTGGATGCTTAATGGGTCTTTGCCAAATAGGTAAACGTGGCTCGCGCCGATCAACTTAGTCACATCTGGATTGCGCTTTTGCTTTGCTACAAGCGTTTCAGACTGGTCATTATTGATGCGCCAATCTCGGTATTGTTTGGCACCATCTAACCACGAGTCTCCGAGGGTGATACGAACAAGAAAAGGTTGTGACTGATTGAGCATCGTAAATTGGTGTGCTGCCTTCATATCAATTTTGGTTTTTGTATTTGAGGAAGCATTAGAGGATGCATCTGAAAAGAGCAGTTGATTGTTGGTTGCATTAACCATTTGATAGCTAATGAAATGATTGTTTTGCTGTACTGTCCAAAAAGGCATCTTCAAGTCTTGAGTAGTGTTACTTCCAGAATGGTTACCGACGAGATAACTTGCCCAAAGCTTGTTGTCAGTAGGCACGCGCATACCTTCACTAAACGGAAGAAATAGTGTCTGAGTTTGTTGTTCGGCAAGATCAAACCACGCCAACTCTACGGGCTGGTTACGTTTCACCTGTATATTTGAAGGTAAGCTGAACTGAAAAGTGAGCTGGTCTTGATTAAGCTCTGCCTTAACGTTTATTCCACTGGGTACTAAGGTCCAAGTGGCGATTTTTGCTGAGTCAGCTTTATCGGAAAAGCCAATGACCAGATTGGTCGCTTTCTGAGGTTGGCTATCAACAGTGAGAGCAGCACTGTTAACGCTTAAGCCGTTCCAATCGACCTCTAAAGTATTCGATGAGGTAGCGACGGTATTGTTGTTACTGGTGAGCGTTATTTGGCTCGCTTGTGCGTTGGATGAAAACAGACAAGCTGTTGTTAAAGCCACAATGGCAAAATTAGAAAGATTGAGTGGGTGACGTACGCTGAGCATATTTAGATTCCGTAAAGGGTAACTACGGTTATTACACCTAAGTAGCGCTAGTGCTTTGTCACCTATATGTCTCTATTTTCTGTTTGGCTTTAGTGGTTTTCCATTAGAAAGGCACCGCGACACGCTGTACATATTGGACTTCAATCGCGCCTTGGTATTCAAACATTTCAACCGAGGCACTCAAATGCTTAGCATTAGTCCCTAGCGGGCTTTCTGTGGGAACGGGTGCTTGCGTTGTCTTGATTGGCACTTTGTAGCCTAACAGGTTGTAGTTATCATCAAACCATTGCCAACTCACATTGGCGTTAGGGCAGTTGTCGATCACCTTCGGTGGCGTGATCACGATATGTGGTTCGCTGAGTTTACTTTCGAGCGTTAACCATCGCTTGCTGTTGTCTAAAGCGACAACAATAGGATAGTGGTTTGAACCTATCTTTAGTTGATAAACACCAGATTCGGGTTTGATAAACATTTCACTGGTCTCAATCTCTTTATACTCAGTGTTAGAAGCGAGTTGTCCATCGAGAAGGACTTTACCTTTAGGCGATACCAAAGAAAGAGTTTGAGTTTCTGAGCCTTTGCTGAGTTGCTCGGCAGAGACTTTGATTTGATAACCGTGCGACGACAGGCCATAGCGTCGAATGAAGCTGACTTGGATGTGGTGTTTTGGCTCAGCACTTTGTTTGAGTAAGGTTCCACATTGAGTCTGGCTCAGGATCTCTTGTTTGACTGGCAGCCAAAGCTCACTATCGAGTGATTTGTGATCGAGTGCGATTTGCAGCTCTTGCCACGCAACTTGAGGTTGGTCATCAAGTAGAGATTGATAGGTGTGCTGCAATGGCGTGTCGGTAAACCATGCCGCATGACTTGCGAGCGGCAATGTGTAGATCAGTGCGGTTAACGAAGTAACTTTCATTATGATTCCCCGGCCAAGCGGTAATCAACGCCACGATGTGTTTCTATATTCAATGTTGGCAGCTTCTGGCGTAAGCGCAGTATGTGATTATCAATAGTTCGGGTACTAGGAAAAGCCTGATATCCCCAAATCTTATTGAGTAATTCATCTCGGTGAAACACACGACTTTGGTTCTGAACAAACAGTACCAATAGCTGAAACTCTTTAGGTTTTAGTGTTACAGGGCTTTCATCCAGATAAGCGATCCGTTCCGACAAGTTGATTTGGATATTTGCGTAAGTTAAGAGGCTCACACCTAACGGACGTAGCTGGGTAATGACTCGAGCGAATAATTCGTCGTTCGAAAATGGTTTAGTCACATAGTCTTTGGCACCCGCCATTAAACCTTCAACACGTTGTTGAACTTCTACTTTAGCGGTCAACACAATCACAGGCAGCGCTTTGAGGAGCAACCAGTTTGGAAGGTGTTGCAAGCTGTCCCCATCTTCAAGCTGTCGATCCAGTATCACAAGATCGGCTCGAAACCATTTCTTACTGGCATTCTCTGAATCCTTCGCCCAAAGGCATTGGTAACCATTGGATTCAAAGATGCTGACGAGGCCTTGTCCAAGCAGTTGGTCGTCTTCAATCAGCAGTAGGGTGTTCATAAGCAATTTCCAAAATACATCGGGTTGGGTTACGAAGAATAATGAGGCGGCCATTCGCTTGCTTCATCAAGTGCTCGACAATAGTCAGGCCAATGCCCATGTTATCCAGTTCGTGCGTTTCACTTGGCGTGACACCAGACATGAGCCGTTGTATCGGTGAAGGGAAGTGCCCCTCGTCTTGTACCTCAATCGTCAGCTTGTCACCGAGTTCGACCTTTACCAAAACCTCACCTTTACCATGTTGTTTGGCATTCTTGATTAGATTATCCAAGCAGATGGTTAGCCAGTAATAGGGAAGGTTCAGTTCAACTTCACGCGCTTCACATTGATAAGAAATATTGTGCTTTTCACAGACATGATCGAGCCACTCTTTTAATGAAGCGTTTTGCTTCAACAAAGGCTCTGACTGATCCGAACTTAGGTACACTTTGCTGTTTTCGGTGAGCTGAGAAAGCCTTTGATAGTCGGATATTAAACGCCAAACCGCATTTTGAGTTTCATCAGAAAAGTCATCGTAGCGATTTCTAAACATCTCGACGGTTAAGCCTAGGCTAGTAATGGGCGTGCGCAGTTCATGAGTAAGAAGCTGTAAAATGAACTGCCTCTCTTTTCGTTGTTTTGTTCTTAGGTATAAGACTCTACCGAGTCCGGAAAGCAACGTTAACAGCAATGTAAAGATCAACGTTTTCATGATCAGATTGTCATTGCTAGGCTCGCTTAAGCACACGTTGCTGTAACGAAAAGTACAGGTTTCACCCGTCAAAGATACCTCTTGCCGCTCTGCAATAGGTTGCCAAATATTTAAGGGAATGGCTTTCCAGCCTTGTTCGCCACTTAACCAAAGCACATCGTCCTGTTGCCAAACTCGGTATCCACTGAGCAGTGCTTCTCTGCCTTGTGCACTTAGGTTTTCTAGCTTGTTATATAAAGGGTGCTGAGGGTTGGTAAGACTCAGAAATGGGCGTATCTGCTCGGTCACATCTGGGTAAGCGGCTAAATAACGATCAGCAAAACTGCCACCTGCAGGGTGTCGTTTGGAGTGTGCTGCAAACCAAATGGAATCCAATGCTTGTTGCTGACACAAAGCGAGCTCGAACTCGATGGCTTCATGTAATGAAGGGTTACTGCTTTCAATCGCTTGGCAGTGATCTTGTATTGACGCTAACGCTGCGATGTCGTCCCAACTGAATTGGTTGAAATCAGGATAGCGGCTATTTTCATGGAGCAGAACTTTCGGATACTGAGCCAACTCTTGTTGAGATACTAAGAGTGGGGATGATTGCCAGCTCAGTTGATACAGAGTTTGCCACTTATCTTGCAAACTTTGGGCATTGACTAGGGTTGGGAGCCAAAAGATCAAGCAAAGAGCTAATGTAAACCTGCGCATCCAATCATTCTCGTTAAAAGTCGTGGGGCGAGTCTAAAGAGTTTTGGGCGCGATTTGTAACCTGAATGTCAACAAGTGTTCTTTTAACAACAAATTGTCGAGTGGGTCATGCTTTTAAATAATAAAGTACAAATACAGTAAGTATCATTTATTTGAAATAAAATAGATAATTGTGTACTTACTGTCATTATTGGGCGAAATGTGGGGACTATACTGGGCTCATACCTAATAAGAGGAACCATCATGAAACTCATCATCAAATCAGTATTGGCAATCAGTATTTTGGCTACAGGCTCTGCTCATGCGTTCGAATTAACCAGCAACGATATTCAAGAAGGTCACCCAATGGCAAAGACTTTTGAATACTCTAGTTGGGGTTGTGACGGCGATAATCAATCACCACAATTGATGTGGAAAGATGCACCAGCAGGTACCAAAAGCTTTGCTATCACAGCTTATGATCCAGATGCACCGACTGAAAGTGGCTTCTGGCATTGGGTTGCGTTTGATATCCCTGCAACTGTGAACGAGCTACCTCGCGGTGTCGACATCTCTAAAGTCGGTGGCAAAGAAGGTCGCATTGATTACGGTACAGTTGGCTACGGTGGCGTTTGTCCTCCAGAAAAAGATGGTATGCACCGTTACCAGTTCACGGTTTGGGCATTACCAACGGACAAACTTAACCTCGACGAAAATACGCCGTCGGCTGTGGTTGGATTCACGTTGAACAGCATGGCTTTAGACAAAGCTAAACTGACCGCAACTTATACACGTTAATAGCTTATGTACGTTAAAGCTTATACACGTGCATAATAAGTAAACAAGGGGATGAGATGAATCATCAATATCAAGTGACGATCTTTCGTGCAGAGCAGTTACAAAAACTGCGTAATGTGAGGATTCTATCCCCTAGTATCATTCAGATTATTACAGGCAGTAAGCGCCTGTTTTGGAAAGATTCAGCGGCTGAGCTCTCACATTCTGAGCTGTTGTTGTGTGAGGCATCAGCTTCACTAAGTTTTGAGAACATGCCCCACAAAGGGCGCTTCTTGTCGCGAGTGTTCAGCTTTCAATTCCAACCTTCTCAGGCGATGCTTGATTTAAGTGAGGAACGGTCGAATGATCTGGGACTGCCTACAGTAAAAGTGGATCGAAACTTACAAGACTCACTCAATGCTCTGTTCTCTTTTGATACACAGAGCATGAGCAAAGAGACTCAACAGTTTTGGTTGCAGGGCTTGTACCAGCAATTAGCTGAAAAAGGGGTGTTGCATCTATTGTTTGTCAGTGCCAACGTCTCGTTTAGCCAAAAGCTTAGCCATTACCTTTCACATTCACCAGATGAGAAACATCCATTAGAGTCGGTGGCGGAGCGTTTTGCGATGAGCCGAGCCACATTGATTCGGAAGCTCAAACTGGAAGGCATGCAATATCGAGAGGTACTGGCTGAAGTTCGCTTGAGTCACGCGCTTTATCTGATGCAAAACGGACAGCAGAATGTGGCGATGTTGGCTCAATCTTGCGGTTACCAATCAGAAGGTCGTTTTAGTCAGCGCTTTAAAGGCAAATTTGGTTTGTCGCCAAGCGAATACATCAAGACAGTCGTCAGCCATAGAGTCGCGAGCAAATAAAGTCGCGAGCAAATAAAGTCGCGAGCAATTAAGTCGCGACGCCATAACCATTCGGTTTGTCCTAAACGCTCACTTTCTTATCTCGTGCTGCCAATGCCGCAAAAATCGTGCACGCGAAAGCAACAGATGCGATCAGCAGAATGGGAACACTCCAAGAATCGGTTTGAGCATGAAGCTTACCCACTAGCGTTGGGCCTGTTGCCGCTAAAGCATAACCAATTCCTTGAGCCATACCAGACAACGAAGCCGCTTGACTGCTATTCGATGTTCTCAGGCCAACAAAAGAGAGCGCGATAATAAACGTAGAGCAGTTGGCTAATCCAAAGAGTCCCACCCAAAAGATTGCAAACTCAGGCAAATACAACAGCCCAATTAATCCAATAAATACACTCGAAGTACAAAGCGTGATGAGCCATTGTTGGTTATCGCTTTTACCTAAGAACGGCAGTAACAGCAATCCCGGAACCATGGTCGAAAATTGTAGAAATCCATAAATATAGCCCGCGTCGATTTCGCTGTAGCCAAGGTCGTTCAAGATCTGTGGAAGCCAGCCTGCCAAAGAATAGAAGGTAAATGAGTTAAGTCCAAGAGCTAGTGTCACTTGCCATGCAACGCCACTCTTGATCATCTTCTGCATCGGAATAGGCTTTTCTTGATACTTGTTATTGGTTGCTGAAGAAGAGCGCTTTCTGATCTTAGGCAACCAAATCATCAAAGCTAATATTGGGAATATTAGGTTCATTAACAGTGCTAATTGCCAACCCGTAATCGTGAATAAGGTTAGATTCGAAAACGGCACCATCAAACTTGAGCCTAACGTCGAACCTATGCCCATCGTAAAAATGTACAAAGAAGTGACTGTCGCAATACGAGTAGGGAAGCTAATTTTCACTACTACGGGCAACAACACATTACCAATCGCGATACCAAGTCCAATCATTACTGTGCCGATGTATAACGTCGGAATTGCTCCAAAAGAACGCAGTGTAATACCCGTAGTGATCAAAACTAAGCCTAAGAGCAAGCTTGGTTCTAGACCAATTCGTTCGGATATTTTGGTGACTAATGGTGAGAATAAGGCAAAAGTTAACAGTGGCAAAGCTGTTAAGAAGCCAGCAGCCGATGACGTAAGGTTGAGGCCTTCCATAACCTGAGAAAGCACAGGAGCCAAGCTCGTAAAAGGCCCACGAAGGTTAAGTGCTAGGAATAGAATCCCTAACATCACGAAAATGCTATTACGAAGAGAGGCGCTCATAGGTTGTTCTACTGTTTGCTTATGAGAAGACAGGCTAGCCTACAGATCATTGAATGATTACACAAATACCGTTTAAATAGGTTTACTAATGATTGAACCTGCGCAGTACGCGCTTAGCCAGAAAAATCACCCATGACTGTATTAAATATCGACAAGCTCATCTCGGACTTCCCACTGCTTCAACAATTGATTGCATTGGAAGAAGTGGTTTGGTTTAACCCAAATGTGACGACTCTGGAGCGCGGTTTGCTTTATGTGGGATTAGGCGAACAAGATATTCACGATGCGAGCATGAGGCTACAAAGGTTTGCTCCTTATCTAGCCAAGGCGTTTCCTGAAACTCAAGCGACCAATGGCATCATCGAGTCTGAGCTTATTGACATTCCATCTATGAAATCAGTATTGGAAGCGCATTATCAGCAGTCTATAAAAGGGCGTTTGATGATGAAGAAAGACAGCCATTTGCCGATTTCAGGTTCAATCAAAGCGCGTGGTGGTATTTATGAAGTACTAACACATGCCGAGAAGCTTGCGATTGAAGCGGGGTTACTGTGTGAGAGCGATGACTACAGCAAGCTGCTCGAACCTGAGTTTCGTAACTTCTTCCAACAATACAGCATTGCGGTAGGTTCAACGGGTAACCTAGGTATGTCGATCGGTATCATGAGTGCAAAATTAAGCTTTACGGTCTCTGTTCATATGTCGGCAGACGCGAGATCTTGGAAGAAAAGCAAACTTCGTGAGCATGGCGTCAACGTTGTTGCAAATATGAGCTGCTAAAAAGATAAGTCATGATAGAAGAGTGTTGTTTATAGCTTGTACACACTCTTTCTCACCTCTAAATCCCACCTTAATTCAAACAATAACTTGCACAGATCGTTATCCAAAACACACATTTTATAAATTAAGCTTCTTAGATGTTCTAACTATCAGTTAGGTTGAGTGGCATTCAACTTGATAGGGATTGAGCAATGCAGACGGACAAAGTGATACAGACAAGACACATAAACACACCAGAAAAATTACTCCAGCGTTTAGATGCTATTGGGGAGTCTTTGGAAGCATCGGGTAAGGCTCATGCTTTGCTGGGATTGGGCTCAGTAGGTATTGAAACAGAACGACTTGATCAGTACTCAGATGTCGATTTTTTCGCAATAGTGCAAACAGGGCACAAGCAGTATTTCTTAGACAGTTTGCATTGGCTATCTGATATTCACTCAATCGACTACGCAGTGAGAAATACCGTCGATGGCTATAAAGTTCTGTACGCTGACGGAATCTTTTGTGAGTTTGCAGTGTTTGAACCCCACGAGTTAGCGCACATTCCGTTTGCTGAAGGGCGTATTGTTTGGCAGCAACATGAATTTGATACACAGTGTTGTGTTTCACCAATAAAAGGGGAGACAGACACTAATTCCCAAGATTGGATCATTGGTGAGGCTCTAACCAATCTTTATGTGGGTATGTCTCGTTATAACCGAGGCGAAAAGCTGTCGGGCAGTCGGTTCGTTCAATCTTACGCACTCGATCGTTTGATCGATCTTGTGGATCAAACTGAACAGTCTGAGCCTGAATTCGTTGATGAATTTATGTCGGATAGAAGGCTAGAAGCACGCTTCCCTAAGTTTGCCCAATTGCTACCAACCTTTACCCAAGGCTACGAGCGCACCGCTGAATCGGCACTTGCCCAACTAGCATTCCTCAACACCCACTTCGCAGTCAACCAAGCCATGTGTGACCGAATCTCTGAACTGTGTTCCAGTAAAGATTAAGCTTATAGCGTGTGAATCCTCAAGCCTAACTGACACCACCTTTCAGATGATAAGCGGCGGGCAACCTAATTGAGCTCTCGAATTATTATTCTTAAGCACTAAACCCGTACGCTTTTGTTTACTCTTCAAGACCGTGACTGTTCGTGTTTACTCCGCTTATCACTGGATGTCGTCAGCCAAATAAAATACAATCGAACAATGTTTTATTAATTCGTGCTTTATCATTATGATGAGACACTTACTCATATTCATCGTTAGCCTGTTCTTCTTAACAGCCTGTTCTTCAACGAGTAATCATCAGCTAGACGATGAGACATTGAGCAACGAAGACGCAATGTCGAAAAGCTTGGAAGAAGAGAGCAATATCGATGTTGCAATTGATACAAGTGCTGAGACCAACGTTGAATCTTCCCATGAATCGTTCGCTAATCATCAACCAATAACTGATCATGAATCAAACTCAAACCTTGATTCAAATAATGACACGATAACTCACGCCAATGCAGAGCCAGAATCAGTGGAACCTTCTCAAGTAGCAGCGACAGAAACAACGGAAAGCGATGCTAACAGTAGCGGTGAAAAAGGCATCGGAAGCTATTTTATTCGTCATAACCAACCGACTAAGACCGTGATTAAGTCATTAGAGGGCGTGACAGATGCATTGAATGTCATGACGTTTGGGATATTTGCCACCGGAAATGGTTAAACCGCTAACCAAGAAAGCCAACCTAATAGACAGAATGAAACGTGAAGGCGAGCCAAGTGGTTCGCCTTTTTTGATCTTCTAAATCTGGCCACCGTTCTAACTAAGAATCGTGTTTACTCATCTGAGCGTTTGAGTCAGACGACGGTCAACAAAGTCGGAAATTATTAGTTCTGGAAGGGACTCGCCGAATTTACCCTGTTTGACTTGTTATATGCATCAAGGGTTCTAATACTCATCCCAAAGTAAGCAATGAAATCTAATCTTACAAAGACAAGTCTTATATTCACTTATGAGCATAGTAAGATGTTTGCTGTTAAGTCGGTTTGGGTTTAGTTATCAATATTCTAGGGAAGAAAAATGAAGAATAAGAGTGTGTTTTTAAGTGCCGCATTGGTGATGTTGTCAGCTCATGCAAATGCATCAGATGCGAACCATGAGTCTGTATCAGATGGAGTTATCGCAGAACAAAGAGCGAAGCTTTCTGAAAATACCCAAGGACAAGGTTTTGGACCGCAAGCTCCACGAGATTTGGGTTCATTAGAAGGTAAAAATACTAGGCTGTTCTCGGATGCCCCTGATTCAACAGCGATGAACTTATGTAATATTCACTTCCATAAAAATGCTGAGCATAAAGGTGGAGAGTTTACTCAATACGCTGGTAACGGTGATGGTAAGGGATTCCAGAGTGGCTTTAAATACACAGGCAAGCTGAGTTCTGCTGAGCTGAAACCATTTGAGGGCAAGGTTTGTCCGAGCGAGCATGGTTCTTTGCATTCGGGTGACACCATTGAAGTTCACTATGTTTATTCAACGGCGCAAGTTGAACCGGGTGAAACACTGGGTGCTTGTTTTAACGATGCGATTACCAACCCGCAACTGCGTGTAGAAACCCAAGTTTACGTATTAGTGAATGACGACAAAGCACCCGACTTTGAAGCGCTCGCTAAACATTCAAAAGTGAACGGCTTACACCAAGCACCAAACATCCCACAAGATACGGGCTCAGCGATCCAATACGCAGGCTCTACAACGGGTCCTGGTTATAATGAGCAAGGTTCACCTTTCCAAGTAACATGGAGCGTTAGACCACAAGTCGCGAAAGTAAATATCGCGACAGTAGGTAGCTGGTGTGAAGGCAATGACTTTAACGAAGATCACGCCCACGGTGTGAGAAATTTGGTGGTTAACCCTGAGTTGTTATCACCCATTCGTAACGACTAAACGATTCTGGCGAACAAAATGATTAAGGCGAGCCAATAGGTTCGCCTTTTTTATGCCCTAACGAAAAGTACTTAGGTTTAGGTTTAATTAAGTCTGGTGGGTAAATTACGTGCGACACTTATTCAATACATGAGTTGTGTAAATCGTATTTAGTAAAAAACGTTCTTTACCAGAATCGAAGCTCCATGATACGTTCATGATCAATTATGTTGGGTTATAGAAAAGGACAGTCCAATGTCATTAGAAAGTGCGATTACATTCTTTATTGCCATGTTTGTATTTGGTATTACTCCGGGGCCTGGCGTCTTTGCCATTTTAGCTCGTGCTATGGTTCAAGGATGGCGAAAGTGCGTCACGCTTTCGTTAGGTATGATATGCAGTGATCTTATTTACCTTGCGCTTGCCTGTTTCGGTCTAGCAACGATTGCCGAGAATTGGTCGATTGCGTTTGAGGTGATTCGCTATGTTGGTGCAGCTTATTTGATTTACTTGGGCTACAAGATGTTTAAGAGCCTGCCTGAAGTGCAAGGCTCTGCGGAACTTGCGGCCAAACAGAGTCAGAAATCTGAACTCGCGAGTTTCGCGCAAGGCTTTTTGATTTCAGCATCGAACCCTAAAGTGATTCTGTTTTATATTTCGTTCTTGCCGACTTTTATTGATCTGACTGTTCTGCGCTCACAAGATATCGTATTAGTTTCTGCTTTAGCATCTGTTGCTCTGATGTCAGGCTTAATGCTTATCGCTGTGGGCGCGGGCAGAATGGCAGGTTTGTTAAAAACGCCACGCGCACATAAAAGGTTAAACCAAAGTGCTGGTGGAATAATGATTGCTGCTGGCTCATATTTGGCGATCAATCGATAAATACGAATCTTTAAACAAAAAGGCGAACCGATGGGTTCGCCTTTTTAGTTGGATATAAATGCCATCGTTTAAACAGAGACTTGTTTGTTAGTCACAATGGTGCAATTATTTAACGAGTGATATTACTCAGATGCATGTCTTATGATGACTATCGAACAACAGCTTTCTCGGCTGGATCTAAACTTATTGGTGTCGTTAAGTGTTTTAATCAAAGAGAGGAACGTAACGCGAGCTAACGCCAACAGATGAACAGGATGTGGTTCGAATGAACCGAGACACTTACTACTCAATGGCTGTAATTAACGTTTCACAAGGCGCGACGATTACGTTGCCTGAGATTCCTGAAGGCAAATACATGTCGATGGAGGTGATTACAGAAGACCACCGCATTCAGCCAATGCAACACGGTTCTGGTACGTTTGATCTTTCTACTCACAGTGGTGACCACGTGTATGTCATCGTTCGTACTGATGCGACGTTCACCAAAGATGAAGTTCATAAAATCCAAGATCAGATGAGTATTGATGCAAAAGCAGACGGCGAATTCATGGCAATGCAAGTGGATGAGAAATCATTCGATGAGGTAGAGAAAAACCTTAAGATGGAAATGCCGAAACTACTGAAACGCGATGGTGCTCAGGCGACGTTTGGTATGTTTACCAGCCCTGAAGATGCTTCAAAAGAGATGTTTACCAAAGAGAAGTACGCAGTGGGTGCGGCTATCGGTTGGGGTGGCGCGCAGTTAGATGACAATATTTACGAAGTCTCAGGTAACTTCCTAGCAGACACTTGTCATCAGGCGACCTTTGATGACCCTAAAAACCAAGCGTTTTGGTCGGTAACGGTCTACAACAAGCAAGGTTTCATGTTTGGTGAAGTGGCGAACGTTAGCTCAAACACGGCTGAGAAAAATGCAGACGGCACTTACACAGTAAGCTTTGGTTGTAGTGATGATGCAGTAAACAACATCAAAACAGAGAACGATTCTGGTGTGTTTAACTTAGCTTTCCGCCATTACATTCCAAGCCAAAAAGTACGCGATGGATTCCGAGTGCTTCCTTACGTGAAAGCAGTGAACTAATGTTGCGATAGTCGTACAACGATTGATAGATACGCGCTATTACCCGTGGTAGTAGCGCGTTTTTTATGGGTTCTATTTCATTTCTTGCTTTCTTAAGTAGAGAGACACAAAGTGCGAGTCAAAAAATGGTCTAACTTTGGTTATACGCAGCGTGCCTCAGTTCAAATAAATCAATTAAACCTTCTTCCATCGATACTTTCAGTTGCACCACGCATTTGTTCGAATTTAAACCCTCTGACACCTTATGTGACAACGCTTCCAGTTATCTTTGCAGCCTCTAGATAGAACAAACACCACATACCAGTGTTATAAAAACCGATAGCCGTGGAGTTTTATGAATCCTAATTGCGATGTATAGTTACTAACAATTCATTAAGTTATCGAATCTTTAAGTTGTCAGCTGATGTAGGTGTTATGAAGAAAAACGGCTTTACGTTAATGGAATTAATCATCGTGATCGTGATACTTGGAGTATTAGCGGTAACGGCTGCTCCAAGATTTCTAGGTATTCAGGAATCAGCGAGAGAAGCGGTACTTGAAGGTGTTGCGGGTGCGATGGAAGGGGTGATCACACAAGTAACCTCTAAGGCCATTATTGCTGGGCTTAACCCTAGTGCAGAAAACCCAGATGACCAAAGTAACTATGTGATCGATTTCGGTATCGGCCGAGTTGAGGTCGACTGGGGAACGCTATGTCCTGAAAGTGAGGGGGATGAAGGTGACGAACTTGATATGATTGATTTTCTGACGCTATCTGAAGATGACAATTTAACATCGGCTGTTGGAAATCGACACACTGTCGTTGGGTACACTCATTCATTTAGTGAAGCTGACCTTGACAGCAATAACATAACTGATGATGCCTTACCTTCGGGTTGTTATGTTATCTATGATTCTTTTGGTCGAACGAATGGGAGCGAATGTCCTGAGGGCGGCTGTGAATGTACCGTTCGTGTAGTGAACGACGAATGTTAACCAGAGCAGCTAAACGATTCTATTTAGATTAAAGCTTATTCGAATTCAATAAAAAAGCGCGTTATTACCAAATGGCAATAACGCGCTTTTTTGTATTAGCTTATAGGTCTATCTTAGTTTGCCAATGGAGCACTTGTTGGTGGCAAGTTACGCTTCTTAATTACGTATCGCAAGCGAAGCAACATCAATGCAGCTGATACGCTTAATCCCGTTAGAATACCAATCCAAAAGCCTTCTTCACCCATTGCTGGAACAATGTGGTCTGTTAAGCCCAACACCATGCCAAGTGGTAGTGCCAAGCCCCAGTATGAAGCGATAGCTAAGATCATCGGGATCTTAGTATCTTTATAGCCACGAAGTGCGCCGTTAGCAGACGTTTGCAATGCATCGCTGAACTGGTACATCGCAGTAAAGGTCAATAACACTGCTGCCGTTGCGCTGATTACTGGGTCTGTCGTGTAAAGCCTAATGATTAATTCAGGGAACAGTAGGAACATTGCTACCGACAGCAACGAGATTAACGCTGCAACTAAGATACCGACTTTACTACGCTCAATCGCGCCAAGTTCATCTTTTTCACCCAAAGCGTGCCCAACACGAATCGTAATACCAAAAGAGATACTCATCGGAATCACGTAAGTCAGGCTCGAAATGTTGAGTGCAATTTGTGCGGCTGCTACGTTCTCAGCGCCAATACGACCAATCATCAGTGCGATTACCGCAAAGATGCTGCCACACACTGCAATGTTCATCCCGATAGGTAAACCTAACCTTAAAAGATGAAGCATCTCTTTTGCTTTTGGCTTAGCGTCTGCAAAGCTGATGATGGTTTTGTAATGATGATGGCCTTTAATGTAGGAATACAGCATTCCCGACATTAGCCAATACACTAAGCTCGTTGCCCAGCCACAGCCAACAGCACCCATTTCAGGGAAACCAAACTTACCGTAGATAAGCACGTAGTTGACCGGAATGTTAATCAGCAAACCAATTACCGAAATGATCATCGGCACTTTGGTGTTGTTCATACCCTCACAGAAGCCATTCAAGGTGTAGAACAGGGCAATACCCGGCACACCAAAGGCGAGGGCGAACGCATAATCACTGCCAATTGGAATGATCTCAGCGGCAACACCAATCCATTCTAAGATCGGTTTCGCACTCACTAAATAAGCGATAAGTAATACGCTAGCAATTAATGCCAACCAAACCATCTGGAAGAATTCAACAGAGATACTTTGAAAGTCGCGTGCACCGCGGTGGTAAGCAACAACGGGTGTTAAGGCCATAATCACACCACGTAGTAGCAGCAATACAGGAATCCAAAGGCTTGTGCCGAGTGCAATAGCGGCGAGGTCGGCAGGGCTTACTTGGCCAGCCATTGTCGTATCGACAAATCCCATCGCTTGGGTCGCTATTTGAGTCAAAATGATTGGAACCGAAAGATGCATAAGCGCACCCGATTCACGAGTAAAAGGACGAAATTTCGTTAGCATGGAAGTTCACAACACCAATATAAATACACGAATGATGGCAGGATGGCCGGTGTGCATTTTAGGATGTGCCCCGTTGGGCGGGCGACAATATAAACACCTTACCGTATAGGGTCAAGCTTTGGATTTATAGAGTTTCACTTGCTCCGAGGTACGGATAGGTTCTGATGGTTACAACACGGGTTTAACGCGCGTAAGTTCATGATTTCGTGGGAATCATGCTAGTTGGATAATTTTTATATTTGCCACGCTAATCACTAAGGTTGTGGTATAAGTGATTGTTATGGAAAGACAAAGGCTAGTACAATTGGTGACTAATGAACTAGGCAGAATTTTCTGTAGCACAGCTGTTATACAAATACAGGGATGAAAATGGAAATTACAGTTAAGAAAATATCGAAAAGGTCTCTTTTCAAAATGCTCTTTGTCGGCTTTAGCCTGAGCTTCTTTGTCTTCTTTTTAGTATGTGGTATCGCATCTATATTTGGTGCGGAGACTGTAAAGTGGGATGAAACACCAGTAACGGGCATATCAGGCCTGCTGCTCGCCTTGGCTATGTGGCCAATATTTAGTTTGTTTCTAACATTATTTATGTGGTGCTTTGTAGCATTTGGCTTGTGGATTTACTCTTTGGTTAAACCTCTGAACCTGCTCTTTAAAGAAACTGCAGAGCACAATTAACCACTTGTATAACAAGAAGGTTAAGTTTGATTCACAACGTTTGGCACTTTCAATTCAAGCCGATTTTGAGTTTATGGCAAAATGGATTAGCCAAGGTGTTAGCATTCAATTGAGGTCGTAATGTACGAAGTTGTTTATAATATAAAGTTTGAAGGGTTGTGGTCACTTTGTTTCGCTCTTCCCGGTTTGTTATTTATATATATATCGGCTGAAGGTTATAAAAATAGAAAGAAATTATCCAGTTGGGATGTGCAAGTTGTTGGTAAGCCTGCGACTGAACAAAGCATAGGTATGGTTTTCAAAATACTCCTTATTTTTCAGTGCTTTGGACTGCTTTAAGTGGGGGCAGCTTAATAATTCAATTATATTCCCTTTTATCTGATTACGGTCAGGGTGAATATGATGTTGTTGAAGGAAGTGTTGAGAACTTTAACCCGATGCCTTATGGAGGGCATCAACAGGAAAGTTTTACTGTTGAGGGTGTTAAATTTAGTTATTCAGACTTTAGTATCTCCCCTGGTTTTAATAATACTAAGTCGCATGGCGGGCCTATAAGAAAAGGGTTAAGGGTGAGGGTATCACATATAGATAATGTAATCCTGAAGCTTGAAGTGATGCGCTAAACACCGTGGTTTTTTATGCTACTTAGGTCTCTACTTAAACAGCATAGTTTTCCTATTCTGTTTGATTGTATAAAAGCGACCCTACGGAAATTATTGGAGGATGTGTCGATGACTTGTCTTAAGTGCCAAGAAAAAAGTGTTACTGATTTTTGTGTCAAAGTGCCTAAAAAATTTCTTTGGTTTTCATGGTATGGATATCAAAGACAGACCTTATGTCGAGAACATTTATTATTGGAATATCGCAAGTCATTTACTACGTCACAAGCACGATTGGTTGTCTTCTACCCCGACTTTGAATACAAAAGAAAAGGTCTCTATCAATACCTTCCAACTCCATTGCGTGAATTTGAAGAGTTTGTCCTTCACGACAATAAACAAGGGGAAAGAAAAGAAGATTTAATTGTTCTGAAAGAGATCTTTCGAAAATTACGTGGGTTTTGCGAGAAATGCGGCAAACCGGCACAGGTTGCTTTTTTTTGCACTGGTTCTTTTGCATGGGAACAAAAACCTTTTTCACCATGCACGACAAGTGATCAAGTAATCATTTCTTCTATCTGTGCGCAGCCTGAAATTCTGTGTATGCAGTGCTGTTATTCGCAGGTTGAACCCTCATTATCCGCATGCGACTTAAAGCGAATTGGTGGAATTCACGCTCTTCCTCAACATGGAGAGCATTGTTTAATTGGGGTTGAAGAATGAAACATGATTATATTTTGCAGACCCGGTTAAAGATAGGGCATACAAATATTACATACTAGTTCTGTTTTTGGTTGTCTCTAAGGCACTGTCGAAAGCGTCCCTTAAGGGCTCAGCTCAAATTTATTGCCACAAAGCCAGTAGAAAAACAAAAAGACCAATCCCAAGCGTGACCTTTAGAAGTAAGCCAAGAGGGGCTCCACCTTTTGGCGCTTTATTGCAACATCCCATCATCGTTTCCTCATTCATCGTTAGATTCATTTCACCTTAAACCTTTACCTTACGGTAAGGTCAATGCATTTGTTTACGTCGAATTTCAGAAAACAAAAAGGCGAACCATTTGGTTCGCCTTTTGTTATGTTTCACTGCTTAGCGCCGCTACGAATTAGTCTTCGTAGTTATCGATGCTTGGGCAAGAACAGATTAGGTTACGGTCGCCGTATACGTTGTCTACACGGTTAACAGTAGGCCAGTACTTCGAGTTCTTCGTTGCTTTCGATGGGAAACAACCAAGTTCACGAGAGTAAGGGCGGTCCCATTCTGCGCCAGCAAGGTCAACTTGTGTGTGTGGTGCGTTCACTAGAGGGTTGTTGTCTAGTGGCCATTCACCCGCTTTCACAGCTGCCATTTCGTGGCGGATTGCGATCATCGCTTCACAGAAACGGTCTAGCTCTTCTAAATCTTCTGATTCAGTTGGCTCTACCATTAGCGTGCCAGCAACTGGGAAAGACATTGTAGGCGCGTGGAAACCGAAGTCCATTAGACGCTTAGCAATATCTTCTTCGCTGATGCCTGTGTCTTCTTTAAGTGGACGAATATCGATAATACATTCGTGCGCTACGCGGCCGTTAGTGCCACGGTAAAGAACAGGGTAGTGAGGACGTAGTTTTTCCATCACGTAGTTCGCGTTCAGAATCGCAACTTTAGTCGCGTCTGTTAGGCCAGGTTCGCCCATCATCGCGATGTAAGCCCAAGAGATAGGTAGGATTGACGCACTACCTAGATCTGCCGCTGATACCGCGTAGTCAGAACCTTGTACACCATTTTCGATGTGACCTGGTAGGAAAGGTGCTAGGTGCGATTTAACACCGATAGGACCCATACCTGGACCGCCACCACCGTGTGGGATACAGAATGTTTTGTGTAGGTTCAAGTGAGATACGTCTGAACCGATGAAGCCAGGTGAAGTTAAACCTACTTGAGCGTTCATGTTCGCGCCGTCTAGGTAAACCTGACCGCCCGCTGCGTGTACTTGTTCACACACTTCTTTCACTTGCTCTTCGTATACGCCGTGCGTAGAAGGGTAAGTGATCATGATGCTTGATAGGTTGTCTTTGTGCTTCTCTATTTTCGCTGCTAGGTCTGTCATGTCGATGTTGCCATCTTCATCACACTTAACAACCACTACCTTCATTGAAACCATTGATGCTGTTGCAGGGTTAGTACCGTGCGCAGAGCTTGGGATCAGACAAACGTTACGGTGAGCTTCACCGCGGCTTGCATGGTAACGTTGAATCGCGATTAGACCTGCGTATTCGCCAGATGCACCAGAGTTAGGCTGTAGTGAGAAATCGTCGTAACCAGTGATTTCACATAGCTTCTCTTTAAGATCTTTCGCTAGTGCTGTGTAACCAGCCGCTTGCTCTAGAGGTGCGAATGGGTGAATAGAACCAAACTCAGGCCATGTTACTGGGATCATCTCAGCAGCAGCGTTCAGCTTCATCGTACAGCTGCCCAGTGGGATCATGCCGTGCGTGAGTGAGAAGTCTTTGTTCTCAAGCTGTTTTAGGTAACGCATCATTTGCGTTTCGCTGTGGTGCGTGTTGAATACTGGGTGAGTTAGGTACTCAGATTCACGACGGCAGTTTTCTGGAATTGCTGCAAACTCGTTTGATGCAATGTCAGAAGAAAGTGCTTGAACGTCTTCTTTCACATCGAAGATAGCGAATAGGGCATTCACATCATCTACAGTAGTTGTTTCGTCTAAGCTGATACCGATCTTACCAGGAAGTAGACGTAGGTTGATGTCTGCTGCTTGCGCTTTCGCGTACAGTGCATCTGTCTTATCTTCTGAGTTGATTGTGATGGTATCGAAGAAGCTGTTGTTCGTTAGCTCGTAACCTGCTTTAGTCAGACCAGCCGCTAGGATAGCTGTCATGTGGTGTGTACGACGAGCAATAGTGCGTAGGCCTTCTGCACCGTGGTAAACCGCGTAGAAAGACGCCATGTTTGCTAGAAGTGCTTGAGCTGTACAGATGTTCGATGTCGCTTTCTCGCGGCGGATGTGTTGCTCACGAGTTTGCATTGCCATACGTAGTGCTTGGTTACCGTGAGTATCGATAGATACACCGATTACACGACCTGGCATTGTACGCTTATGCTTTTCACGAGTACCCATGAATGCAGCGTGTGGACCGCCGTAACCCATAGGAACGCCGAAACGTTGCGCTGAACCGATGACTACGTCTGCGCCCATTTCGCCAGCTGGCTTGAGTAGAGCTGAAGCAAGTAGGTCAGTAGCAACTGTTACCAGTGTTTTGTTAGCTTGAGCTTTCGCAATGATGTCTGTTAAGTCGCGAACTTCACCCGTTGTACTCGGGTATTGAAGAAGCGCACCAAATACGTCTTGCTCTGGAAGTGTTTCAAGAGCACCAACCATTACTTCAAAACCGATGTACTCAGCACGAGTTTTAACAACTTCTAGTGTTTGAGGGTGAACATCGTCAGCAACGAAGAATACTTTGCTCTTGCTTTTGCCAGCACGCTTACACAGAGTCATTGCTTCGCCAGCCGCTGTCGCTTCATCAAGAAGGGATGCGTTCGCGATTTCCATACCTGTAAGGTCCATTACCATTTGTTGGTAATTTAGCAGAGCTTCAAGACGACCTTGAGAAATCTCTGGTTGGTATGGTGTGTAAGCTGTGTACCAGCCTGGGTTCTCTAAAACGTTACGCAGAATAACGTTTGGAGTGAATGTGTTGTAGTAGCCTTGGCCAATGAAAGTACGTTTTACTTGGTTTAGGTTCGCGATCTCCTTAAGAGAGGTCAGCATGTCCATTTCGCTCAGTGGCGCAGCAAGTGTCATTGGTTTTTCAAGACGGATTTGTGCAGGAACCGTTTCGTCGATCAGTGCGTCTAAGCTAGTCGCGTTGATCGCTTCAAGCATTTTTTGCTGGTCTGCTTTATTAGGGCCGTTATGACGAGCAACAAACTCGTTTTGAGTACCCAGGTCTTTCAGTAATTGGCTTTGAAGTAATTCAGTCATGATATGTTCTACTTTCTCTCTGGAGCCGTGAGCTAGCCCCTAAAATTAAGCTGCTCACAAGAGCAGCTTTATCGTAATGAGGTTACCTATTAATCTTCTTCGATAGAGCTTAGGTATTCTTCCGCATCTTTAAGGTTGTTTAGTTCAGACGCATCAGACATCTTCACTTTAACAATCCAGCCACCTTCATAAGATTCTTCGTTAATTAACTCAGGGCTATCTTCTAATTCTTCGTTTATTTCTACGATTTCGCCAGAGATTGGTGCGTAGATATCAGAAGCTGCTTTAACTGATTCAACGAGAGAGAAGCTTTCACCAGCTTCTATTTCGTCTCCAGTGTCAGGCAGGTCAACAAACACAACGTCACCTAGCATTTCTTGAGCGTGCTCAGAAATACCGATAGTCACAGTACCGTCACCGTTGTCTTTTACCCACTCGTGGCTGTCTGCAAACTTTAGTGTATTGTCCATTGCTTATTCTCCAAAAATTTATGAGGTTTTAATTTAAATCTTAAAAACGGTTTAACGGTAAAGAGGGAAGCGCTTGCAAAGCTCTTTAACTTGTTTGCGAACACGTTGCTCAACTTCAGCGTTGCCTTCAGGGCTCTCAACTAAGCCATCAAGTACATCACCGATCCATTCACCGATAAGTTTGAATTCTTCAGTGCCAAAACCACGACTGGTTCCAGCTGGCGTACCTAAACGGATACCAGAAGTAATCATAGGCTTCTCTGTATCGAATGGTATGCCATTTTTGTTACATGTGATCCCTGCACGTTCTAATGCTTCTTCAGTTACGTTACCTTTCAAGCCCTTAGGGCGAAGGTCAACCAACATCAGGTGCGTGTCTGTACCGCCAGTCACAATGTCACAACCGCGAGTTTGCAACACTTCAGCGAGAACTTTTGCGTTGTCGATCACTGAATCAATATAAGTATTAAATTCTGGGCCAAGAGCTTCGCCAAACGCCACTGCTTTGGCCGCGATAACGTGCATTAGTGGGCCGCCTTGAAGGCCAGGGAACACTGCAGAGTTGATCTTTTTGTTGATGTCTTCGTGGTTCGTAAGAATCATACCGCCGCGTGGGCCACGAAGTGTTTTGTGTGTCGTTGTCGTTACAACGTGTGCGTGTGGCAGTGGGCTAGGGTGTGCACCTGTCGCGATAAGACCCGCGATGTGTGCCATATCTACCATTAGGATAGCGCCAACTTCGTCAGCGATTTCGCGGAATTTAGCGAAGTCGATAACGCGTGGGATAGCACTACCACCTGCAATAATCATTTTAGGTTGGCATTCGATAGCGAGAGCGCGTACCGCTTCGTAATCGATTTCAAGAGTATCGCGGTCTACGCCGTATTGAACTGCGTTGAACCATTTGCCTGAAAGCGCAGGGCGTGCACCGTGCGTAAGGTGACCACCAGCGTCAAGAGACATACCTAGGATAGTGTCGCCAGGTTGAAGTAGGGCAAGTTTAACTGCGCCGTTCGCTTGAGCACCTGAGTGAGGTTGTACGTTCGCGTATTCACACTTGAATAGCTGTTTAGCACGTTCAATCGCGATAGCTTCTACTGTATCTACGTGCTCACAACCACCGTAGTAACGACGACCTGGGTAGCCTTCTGCGTATTTGTTGGTAAGGCAAGTGCCTTGAGCTTGCATTACTGCTTTAGAAACGATGTTCTCAGAAGCAATAAGTTCGATTTGTTCGTTTTGACGAGTGTTCTCTGCTTGGATTCCAGCAAATACTGCGTCGTCAGTCGCAGATAGGTTCGTAGAGAAAAAACTGTCTAAGCTATGGTTTTGGTAAGCGTTCATTGTCGAGACCTTTCATTAAGCTAATGGTGATTGTTTTTATAGTCCATTAGGTCTTACGTTGATTTCTGCATCGGTATCGTTTGCGTTATATAGGTGTATAAATAGTGCGTTGCTTCTTATTTATACGACCATAGCGTCAAAGCGATCGTTGTAGGGTCAATGCAGCACGAATTGGTTCCCAAAAATTTCGGGTAAAAAACAGCTCTTACAAATGTTAAATCTATCACTTGCTGCAAGCTGAAGTAGCATCTCTTCATCTAACAAGTCGATAACATAGCTCCGATAAAATCAATTTTCAACAAAAATTTCCAATAGGAAACAGTTTTTCTCGTTTTGCTACAGGGAGCACGCTTTATTTTCCTGTGTGCTCTTTAATCAACAAAGCGCTTCATGCAACAATGAAATCAATAGACAGGAAGTAAGAAATAAATGAGGGACCTATGTCAGAAGACATTTATGATGAGTACCCATCTTTAACGTTGGCTAAAGAGACGTTAGATCAGAATATCGAACCACTTAGGCTCGGCCAGCGTATTAAAGATATCCGCAGCAAGCTGGGCATTACGTTAGAAGAGGCGAGCCAACGCACTGGTTTGGCACGTTCAACGCTGAGTAAAATTGAGAACGAACAAATCTCACCGACGTTCCAAGCGATGCAGAAATTGGCTATGGGTTTGCAAATTGATATGCCGCAACTCTTTGAGCCGCCAAGAAAAAAAGTCGCAACAGGACGCCGTGACTTAACTAAGGCAGGCCAAGGTAAACCTCACCCAACACCGACTTATGAGCATGAACTGCTTGCGACTGAGCTTTCTAATAAGAAGATGATGCCATTCAAAAGCCGCGTAAGAGCGCGTACTTTTGAAGAATATAATGATTGGGTTCGTCACGATGGTGAAGAGTTCTTAATGATTATCTCCGGTGATGTGATGTTCTACTCAGAATTCTACGAACCGGTGCCTATGAGCGAAGGCGATAGCATGTATTACGATGCCAACATGGGCCACATGTTGATTTCGACTAGTGCAGAAGATGCGCTGATTTTGTGGGTCACTGCAAAATAAGTTAACAAAATTAGAATTTCTTATAGTGAATGCAAACGTTTGCTTTTGTTTCTAACGTTTGCCAAATGACGCGATGTTGATGTGAAAATCATCAATATCGCGTTTTTGTATGTATCGAATAATTGTTTTTAAATTGTTAAATGTCACATTTTGAGCTGTTTTAATCTTGTTAAGGGTGTAAAACTGACTCAGGCTTGTTTACTATAGTGAACACGGTTTACTCATGTTGATTGAAGTTTACTGAAGTGAATTCTTAGAAAGTGAGTTGTAGAGCTTTTGTTCAGCTATCTATTTTTATAACGCTAACTATATAAGCCTATATAAAAGACATCACTTTTTACTATCTACTGTTTCTAATGCTGAGACCTAGCGTTAGAAGCGACTCTAAATAGAGATATAAGCGGCAGATTCGATTTGGAAAGCCTGCAACGCTTCATGGAGAATAAAATGACTCAAGAACACGCTAATCAAGACCTACTAAAAACACCTCTGCATGCGCTTCACGTTGAAGTCGGTGCAAAAATGGTTCCTTTTGCTGGCTACGACATGCCAGTTCAGTATCCACTGGGTGTAAAGAAAGAGCACTTACACACTCGTGACGCTGCTGGTCTTTTTGATGTTTCTCACATGGGGCAACTGCGTCTACACGGTGAAAATGCAGCCGCTGTTTTAGAATCTCTGGTTCCAGTAGATATTATAGACCTGCCTTCTGGTAAGCAGCGCTACGCGTTCTTTACTAATGAACAGGGCGGCATCATGGATGATCTTATGGTTGCTAACCTTGGCGATCACCTATTTGTTGTTGTGAACGCGGCTTGTAAAACACAAGATATCGACCACCTAACGGCTCACCTTCCTGCAGATGTAGAAATGGAAGTGATTGATGACCGCGCTCTATTAGCACTTCAAGGCCCTAAAGCGTCTGAAGTTCTTGCTCGTTTCCAACCAAGCGTTGCAGACATGCTGTTCATGGATGTTCAAAAAGTCGATATCGACGGCGTAGAGTGCATTGTGAGCCGCAGTGGTTACACAGGTGAAGATGGCTATGAAATCTCAGTACCGAACGATCACGCTGAAGCACTAGCGCGTAAACTAACATCAGAAGCTGAAGTAGAGTGGATTGGCCTTGGCGCACGTGATTCACTTCGTCTTGAGTGTGGCCTATGCCTATACGGCCACGACTTAGATACAACAACGACTCCAGTAGAAGCTAGCCTTCTATGGGGCATTCAAAAAGTGCGTCGTACTGACGGTGAGCGTGCTGGCGGTTTCCCAGGTGCTGATATCATCCTTGAACAAATCGCAACTAAAGACGTTCAACGCAAGCGTGTTGGTCTAGTGGGTCAAACTAAAGCGCCTGTACGTGAAGGTGCTGAACTGTTCGATGCGGAAGGAAACAAAGTAGGTGTGGTAACGAGTGGCACTGCGGGTCCTAACGCGGGTAAACCTGTTTCAATGGCATACGTGCGCACTGATCTAGCGGCTATCGGTACAGAAGTATTTGCTGAAGTTCGTGGTAAGAAGCTACCAATGACAGTAGAAAAAATGCCATTCGTACCTCAACGTTACTACCGTGGCTAATCTCTTTTAAGAGAAAACACAAACTATAACGAAAGCCTATTGTTAGCTTCTCTTTTTAGGGATGTTTAACGGTAGGCTTTTTTGTTTTTTGAAACGTATACAAGGCAGAATAGAACAATTGAAGTCAGGTTGTTAAATTCGTCTATAAATTGAGAGATGTGGCAATATCGTTACAAATACTTACTATAATGATGGTCAGTACGTGTTATGGTGTCTATTCATCAATTTTGTAAATAAGTAGTAGGGGTTACAAGGAGTTATCTATGAATGTGAATCATACAATGAGTCCAGTTCGTAAAGCCGTTTTAGGGCTTTTAGCGCCAATGATTTACACATCAAGTGTTATGGCGACAGAAAACTCGGTCGAAGTTTCTCCTGACGCGACTGTGACACCCTATATTGTGAATGGTAGCGACGCTTCAGTCACGGAATTTCCTTCGATGGCAAGCTTGTTCATTGATCGTATTGATTATGACGGTGTTTACTCAACAGGCCCTTACTGTGGTGCAACAATTTTAGATCCAACGCATATTCTAACCGCAGCGCATTGTATATACGGTAATGAAGAAGGGCAGTTGTTTACGGTTGTCGTCCCTCAACTACAAGATACTTCTCAATTCCCAAATGGAAGCATTGAAAAGGTTCGAGTCTCTGAGGTGTTTTATCCTAGTAATTATTCAAATAGCTTGAACGATTTATTACGTAATGACGTAGCCATTTTAAAACTTGAAAGTGCGCTCAACATAGATTCCGTTAATGATATTGTGAAACGACCAACTTCTGAGGGCTATCGTAGTTCTTTAGAGACGTTTACTGCTGTGGGTCACGGTGATACACGGTCTGGATTTGACGGCACTACCTTATTACAAAAAGCAAACCTCAATTATGTAGACAATGCGACTTGTAAAACGGTATTTGCTGCTGGCAATGAGTTAACAGAGAATCAAATTTGTTTCGTTGGAGATGTGGCTACTTCTGGCTTGTACGGTGGCACTTGTCAAGGTGACTCTGGAGGTCCTGTCTACTGGAAGGATGGTTCGGTTTACAGACAAGTAGGGATTACCAGCTTTGGTCCTGAAACGTGTGGTGGCAGCTCAAGAGTAACTTCGGTATTCACTGAAATCTATGACTACAGAGATTGGATTACAGATGTAACTGGTGGTGTGATAGATAGTTCTGAAACCGTTCAAATTTCGGCAACAGAAGCTAAGCGAACGGCTTATGTGAATGCACGGACTTCATCTGGTTCAGGCGGCAGTGGAGGCAGTTTGTCGTTTGGCGTGCTAGGCGCGTTGATGTTACTCGGTAGGTTTAGAAGAGCGATGTCTTGTTAGATACCCACGTCTTCATGTTAGCTAAACAAACGGCCAGTCATTCAACTATGACTGGCCGTTTTTGTTTTGTTTGTTTAAGCCGTTCAGAGGATTAGGCACAGAATTCAGTAGACGCTTTTCTACTGTACCTTTCGACAATCACATCCATCTCTTTAACTGCGTCGTTGATGCTTTGAATACCGCCTTGTGCGACACCTTTTTCATTTTGGTTCAGAGCAGAAAAGGCCTGCTTCAATTCTTTCTCTCCCAACATACTTCCGTGCAGCAGCACTTCTTTGTAAGTGAGTAGCCTATGCTGCACTGCAATAATTTCGGAGCGGGCATTGTCCGTTTCTAATGCGTGCTTAATGCAAGGAAATGCCAATTTATAACGATTCGCAATTTCCAATATGACGTCTTTCTTATTCGCAATTTGCAATTTTTCTAATTTCCCAACACTTGAATACTCAAGTTACCTAGCCTGTACGTTCACAACTGATATCAGTGTGAAGGTTTATGAAACGTAACGGTTTTATCAAGCGAATAATATGCCTTTGATGGCTTATGTAAACCATCACAAGTCAATATGGTCTGCTTCTTGCTGAATTTAGGACATAACTGTCTTTTGAGGATGAGCTTATGTCACAAGAACCCATAATATTGGCGCTGATTGAGCGTAGGAAACAAGCCAACTTGTCTCAAGAAAAGTTAGCCTCGAGTGCAGGAATGAGCTTAAAAACCTATCAAAGGATTGAACGCGGAGAGGCGGACATCAAGATGTCTCAGTATCGTTCAATCACTAGAACCTTAAAAGTGACGGATTTGGATGTGGTGCTTGATATTGTTGGCGCATCACAAGTAACAGCGGAAGATGTAGCTGCGGTCAGTCGTCTGCTGACCAGCGAAGAGCGCCTGTTGTTGATCAAGCTGATTTTGTCGGTCAAAAAGAAGCAGTAGTCTTTCTTTCAAATAAACAGCGTAATAGATCGATTCGTTAGTCAAATTGACAGATACTTCTAGGGTAATGTGTTCTCTGAGGGCATGAAGCCATCAGCTCACTCTTCCACGCAGCTGTTTGGTGGTGCTTCTTTGTTTTTTGCTTTCTAAACGTCTTTTCTGAGAGCCACGCGTCGGCTTAGTTGCTCGTCTTACTTTTTGAACCTTTGTCGCTTCCAAGATCAATTCTTTCAAGCGCACTAAAGCATCATCTCGGTTTTGTTCCTGAGTTCTATACTGTTGCGCTTTAATGATAATCACACCGTCTTTGGTGATGCGGCTATCTTTGTGTGCGAGGAGCTTTTCTTTATAGAAGTCAGGTAGGGTAGAGTGCTTGATATCAAAACGTAAATGTATCGCGCTCGATACTTTATTGACGTTCTGACCGCCGGCTCCTTGTGCTCTGATCGCTGTTAACTGGAGTTCCCAGTCTTGAATCGAAACAGAGTTAGATATTTGTAACATAAACATCCATTTTGAACGGTAATATGGCGCCATGATACTGAATATTGGTTATGGTATCAGTAACTTTATTTAAGAGTGGTAGTAGTGATGAAAATAGATTTAACGGCATATGAAGGATTAATCTTTGATATGGACGGTACGTTGATCGATACAATGCCTGCACATGTAAAGGCGTGGGAGCGAACGGCTGAAGAGTTTGGCTTTCATTTTGAAGCGTCTTGGCTGCATAGCTTAGGTGGCATGCCGAGTTATAAGATAGCCGGTGAGGTGAACAGCAAATACGGTTTATCGCTCGACCCACAAGCGGTTTCTACGTTTAAAATGGCGTCGTTTGCGGCTATCGAAGACAAAGGAGACGTTATCCCTTGTACTCACTCTCTGTTGTTAGAGCATCTGGGTAACAAGAAGATTGCAGTCGGAACGGGCAGTCAACGTAAAAGTGCCGAACAGTTACTGGATAAGACAGAGATCTTGAGTAAGCTCGATATTCTCGTGACAGCAACAGACGTTAAGAATCACAAACCAAATCCGGATACTTTCTTAGATGCGTGTTTTGGTATGGGTTTGCAGCCAAAGCAGTGTGTTGTGTTTGAAGATACGAACCTAGGTAAGCAGGCTGCTCATGCTGCGAACATGGATTGTATTCTAGTGGTAGAGGGGAACAAACTAGAGTTCTATCCTGCACCAAGCTGATTGCAAGGATTGGGTTGTTAAACCGCCAAACTAATAGCCTAGCGGAACAATACTGATTTTCTGTTAGGCGATTTCGCTCATTTCACTGTCTAGGAACAGGCACACACTGTTTCGACCTGCTGCTTTGGCTTCATAAAGTGCTAAATCGGCGCACTTGTAGTTAAGAGCAGGGTCGTTGGTCAGGTTGGTAATTCCACCACTGACCGTCACCACGTTATCGAGCTCAATACTGACTGCGATTCTCAATCTGTTAAGTACATACTCAGCTTCTTCTGTTGTGGTATGAGGCAGAATAACGCCAAACTCTTCGCCACCAATACGAGCCACAAAATCAGTTTCTCGGCACTCTCGTTGTAATACTTGAGCAACGGTTTGAATGACGCGATCTCCATAATCGTGACCAAATCTGTCGTTGATGCGTTTGAAGTGGTCTATGTCCAAAATCGCTAAACAAGACTGTTCGCGAGTAGGGTAACGATTAACACGAGAGCACTCACCTCGCAGCTCAAGATCGAATTTACGGCGGTTCCAACACCCAGCTAAGGCATCTTTTTCACTCAGGTTTCTCAGTTTGTTTTCTAGCTCTTTGTGTTTACTTATATCCACAAATGAAGCGACATAAAACTGAATCACGTCTTTCGAGTCTTTAATGGTTTGGATTCGCAATATTTCCGTGATCAAAGACCCGTCTTTACGACGATTAACCACTTCGCCTTCCCACATGCCTTTCTCTTTGATGATGCTCCACATCTTGATGTAGAACTCTTCGTTGTAGCGACCAGAGGCAAACATGGACGGTTGGCGGCCTTTTACGTCTTCTAACTCGTAGCCACTCACACGGGTGAACTCTTGGTTTACTTTGATGATTCGGTTGTTTCTGTCGGTAATCACCAAGGCAGACATGCCATTCATTGCGGCCTTAGCAAGTTGGCTCTCGATACTGTTCTTCTTGTGGTTGCTGTTCCACAATACGAAGCCAGCGGAGATCATCGAAATCAAGAAAGACAAGGTGATGATCTGAACGACGATCGCTTGTTTTTCTTGTCGGTATTGACTGCTGAACTGCTGATTTTCAATGTGAAGAACCATGTAAATAGGGCCTTCAAACTGTTTGATTTTAGGGCTGATGTCGGAATGAAAATACCAGTTCTCACCATCGAAATAGCTCGAAGATGTCTTGTCTTGAATCGCAGTCCAAAGCTCAGGGTATAACTTTGCGTAAGTCTGCTCTGAACGTGATTCAATTACATGTCCGAAAGATTCCGTAGGATCCGGCCCCATGATTATGTGTCCGGTTTTGTTGAGAATAATAGGAACAGCAGAAGATGCACCAATTTGATAGTGAAGGCGCTTATAAATCTCAAGCATGTTCAGGTTTGCGATGAAGTAACCAATAATGCGGTTGTTTTCAGCGACTGGCGTCATAATGCGTAGCGCTGGAATCAAAGGGCGAACGATCTCTCCGTTTTCGACTTCAAGATCAATACCGCGAGAGCTAATCTCACCAATCTTTAATTGCTGTAGTACCTCATAGTAATCACGCGAAGACTTGTTCTGCAGTTCACTATCTGGAACCACGATTGCTTGATTGTCTTTATAATTAACGCGAAACACTTCGTTGCCAGCTAGATCGAGGTAACGAAGCTGGGAATAGTATTTTTGGCCACGAGCTAACATCACCCAAAGATCTTGCAGGGTTTCTTTATGGATAATAGAAGGTTCTCGAATCGCTCGGAGTAGTGTTTGAGAGTCGGCGATTGAAGGAACAGAGTTAGAGATTTGCTCAACAATAACAGCGAGTTCATGAAAGCTGTATTCGATTTGATTTTGGCTAGACTGCTTAATATTTAGAGTGTGCTGAGCATCAATTCTGTCAAGTTCAGAATTGATGTAGAGGGCAGGGACTAGTCCTAGGGCAAAGATGGTACATAGAAATTGGCTGACTAGTTTTTTTATACTTGTATTCATCACTGTCCTCAAAGAATCAGCGCAATACTATATATTTTATAGGGTTTTTAATGTGATCTTGACCGAGAAGTTAAGACAAGATTCGCATATAACTACGATTTAAGTGCAACTTCTTGCACTTAAGCTTGATTGCTCAATATAGAACGATGTTCCGAAATATTAGCCAAATTAATCGCGATTAATTGCCGCTTATCTAACTAAGGACAGCTAGCTTAGGCCTACGATATTTCCATTACTATCAATATCTAACGACATGAACGCCGGTTTGTCAGGCAAGCCTGGCATGGTCATCACATTGCCGCACAACGCGTAAATAAAACCAGCACCAGCACACAATTTTAGTTCTCTAACGGGCACGTCAAATTGGATTGGTGCACCTTTTACGTGTGCTTCTGTCGAGATCGATAATGGTGTTTTTGCTAAACAAACCGATAGGTCGTTATAGCCATGCAGTTTGAATTCGGCCAGTTGTTTTTTAGCCAGTGGAGATAGCGTAATACTTGCTGCGCCATAGCCAACTTCAGCGACTGCCATCAGCTTTTCTTCTAGGCTTTGCTCTGAGTGATACAAAGGCTTAAATCCACTCTGTTTTTGGCAAGCTTTTACCACGGCGTGAGCCAGTTGAGTCGCCCCTTCGCCACCTTGACCAAATGCTTCGCTTACTTCAACGCTAACGCTTGGATCGAAGTCGGTGATCATCTGTTTCAAAGCATCGAGCTCTTGAGCTGAGTCTTGTGGGAATCGGTTAATCGCAACAACTGTAGGCACTTGGTATTGCTTAACGTTAGTGATGTGCCATTTTAGGTTCTCAAACCCTGCAACAAGCGCGTCTTGGTCATCATTAAAGATTGAATCAGGTAACGGAGTGCCCGGTCTCAAATCGTATAAACCAGAGTTAGCCTTTAATCCACGTAAGGTTGCGACAACCACAGCGCAATCGGGCTTCTTGTTCGACGCTTTCGCTTTTATGTTGCACGCTTTCTCAAAGCCCATGTCTGAGCCGAAACCACCTTCAGTTACCACAAAGTCACTCAGCTTTAACGCTATTTTATCGGCAATAATTGAAGAGTTACCATGTGCGATGTTCGCGAAAGGCCCGGCGTGAATTAGGGTAGGAACGCCTTCAAGGGTTTGCATCAATGTTGGTTCAATAGAATCCTTCATGGTCACGGTCATTGCGCCTGCAACGTTGAAGTCATCTGCGGTTAGCGGCAAGCTTTGTTTGTTGTAAGCAAGTACCACTCGTCCGATGCGCTTTCTCAAATCTTGAAGGTCATTGGCTAGAGCAAGAATGGCCATTAGTTCAGAAGCGGCTGAGATATCAAATCCATCTTCTCGCTCAAAGCCGTTAATTGTTTTGTCTGCTTCGTTCTTGCCAACCGTGATCATGCGTAATGCGCGATCATTATGGTCAAGTACACGTCGCCAAACGATTCTACTTGGGTCGATATTCAGTGCTTTTAAGCCTGAGCGCGTTTCAAAGGCGTCTAACCCTTCACGCTGTTCATGATACAAACGTGCATCAATGGCGGCGGAGGCGAGGTTGTGAGCGGCCGTAACAGCATGAATATCGCCCGTGAGATGCAGGTTTAATTGTTCCATAGGGGCAACTTGAGAGTAACCACCGCCCGCTGCGCCGCCTTTTACACCAAATACCGGGCCCATTGAAGGCTGACGAATGCAGGCCATTGCAGATTGGTTAATCTTTGCGAGGCCTTGTGCTAATCCGATAGTAGTGACGGTTTTGCCTTCACCAAGAGGTGTCGGTGTGATCGCCGTGACTACGACTAACTTACCATCTTGTTGGTTGGCGAGGCGTTCAAGTGATGTGAGAGACACTTTAGATTTGAATTGCCCTAATGGCTGATGTTCGTTGTGGTGCAGGCCAGCTTGCTTGGCAACCTCACTGATGTTTTTAAGGGGAGTAGAGCGACAAATATCAATATCAGACAGCATATTTGATCCTTATATCAGAACCGAAAGGTGGTACGTAAACGTTTGCGTGGCGATAGTACTGTATAAATTTGCCAAGTAAAGGCAAACCACACGAATTATGTGCTGGAAGATAACAGATCTAAAGAGTCATTGCGCGAGATCAAATCTTAAACGAGCAAAATATTCGATATGATTAACTTCAGCTGCCGTTATATTGGTGTTGAATACAAAAAGGGCTGCATATAGCAGCCCTTCAAGGAATGGGTAATCTCACTTGGCGTTAACCTTTAAGAGGTAACTGCCTAATATGGTCGATTAACGATCCCAGTATGTTTCTTCTAAGCTATCTTCGCGTTCAGGTAATGCACGAGAAAGGCGAGGAGAGTGCTGAGTCAACACTTCGTAGCTTACACGGTTTGCGTACTTACAAATTTGAGACAGTGAAGAGTAAGTTAGACAAGTGTGCTCGTGTTTCTCTGAGTTTGGTACATTCACGTGGTGGTAGCTATTTGCTGCCATGTCGTGAAGTAGTGCTGAAAGTGCACCATCGCCAGCGCCATTGGTATTCTTAATCTCAAGTGGGCCACCTAGGTAAGGGCCAATGTGAGAGTACACTTTTACTGGGTCTTTACAGTCTTGCTTACGCATCGCACGGCTGAATTCGTATTTATTGAACTCAGGGATGTTACCCGGTAACAATGGCAGTGTGGTTTCGCGTTTCGCTGGTTCGTCAGTGTAACCTGCCATGTATAGACCAATAGGACCTGCAGTACATAGAACTAGGTCAACCCACTCAAGTGCCTTGTTAGCAGCCAATAGAGGATCTTTTTCACCCGTTAGCGCTTCACCTTCATCTTCGTTCATCGCGACGATGGTTACGTTTTCTTTCAGGTATTCTTGCCACCATTCAGCGTTGCCTTCGATCACATACTTAGTACCAAGTGTTAGTACAACAGGCACATTGTGCGCTTTCGCGTATTCAATCGCTTTTTGTACCGCCTTTGGCATCGGATCTTCAGGTTTGCCACGCATTAGGTATGACGACACAACCAATGCAGACGCTTTCTCGAAGACTTTTTCAGGAATGCTTTCTGGAAGAAGTTGGTTCATGTGGCCTTCGTTGATTGCAAACGTACGTTCGCCATCTTCAGAAATCAGTGTGTAACAACGACCAATTGGACCATCAACAGTTTGAAGGTGGTTTAGATTCATACGAGAAGAAGTGCGGCAAAGGTAACGATAACCAAATGAGCCAACTTCAATCTTCTTAGACATTACGCCAAGCAGGACTGATTTGCTGTCCGCAAGTACGGAATAGTTGTGCAGTGTGTTGCCGATAGTATCGCCAGGATATTGATGCGTGATCAAACCGCGCTCAACTAACTCTTCATACAGCGCATCTGCTTTACTTTCTTCCAATACCAGTGAGTGACCTTTACTCAGCTCGTATTTTTCTAGGAACTCGTTGTCAACACGGGCTTCGATATCAACAATCGTTTGGCCAACACCCACAATCGTTGCGCGGTGAAGCTTAGGCGTTTGTTGAATTTGGTTGACCAACGGATCACGTGCGTGAGTTGGAAAGTAGTGCTTAGATTTACGCTGTCCAGGAAACTTCATATGAAAAATACAGTGAAAAAATTTTGCCGCATGATATCACATTTTGTTTCTGTTTCTTTCATTTTTATTACATTTTGAATCACCTGCACAATGTCTGTACAGGTGATTCAACTAACTATATGTTTGAAACTACTCGGTTGGCTGTACTAACGTCGCTGGATCAACGTAAGCCTCTGTACCCCATAGTGGAACAGTTGAAAGGCTGTGTTTGAAGCTACCTTCTGTTTCTTTGGTGGTGTAAGACAAGTAAAGCAGCGACTGATTCTCTGCATCGTAGATACGACGAACCTTCATTGTTTTAAAGAAGATACTTTTCGATTGCTTGAATACCACTTCGCCAGACTTACTCTTGTCTATTTGAGCAATCATTTCTGGTGTAATTTCACCTGTTTGACGACAAGATATAGAGCTATCACTTGGATCAGAAAGGCTAAGGTTTGCTTCGATTGATGCGATATGACAGGTAACACCCGCGATCTTATCGTCATCTAATGAAGACATCTTGATATCCTTCATTGTGAAGAAACCCAGTGAGACGTCGCCAACCTCGTTGTCCGAACAGCCAGCTAACATTGTCACGATACCTGCTGCTATTAAGGCTTTTTTCATAAGAAGTCCTTTTTATTTATATAGTTCTGTTTACTATAAGGATATTGAAAGCATGAATACGAGTGTAGAGCTTTTCGTTAAGTTCTTAAAGGATGTTGTTGGATAATGAAAAATATGAAGCATTTAAAGTACTTGTTGGCCTTGATCATGCTCTGTATGCTTTCTGCTTGTAGCTCGGCACCTCAGCCGACCGTATGTCTTCCAAATAACTGCGATATTTGGGGATACTAACCGTAGGTACTAAAAGAATGAATAACGAAATACCTGAAATTGCACACAAGAAAAACCAATGGCTATTTAGTCAGCTCGATATTGCTTACCCCGCAAAAGAGAGCCTCCTCGGCCGTGAACTTTATCAAAGCAAACTTCCATCCAAGACATACCAACTCCTAGCACAAGATCAAACTCCTTCCCAAATTGATGAACTGCATAAAGTCGATTTCCATAAATTGACCGTGCTATTTTCACTCAACCAAGCAAGCGTTTACCAAGATGAAATCGAAAGGGCACACATGCTTGAGTTCTTGAGCCAAATTATGCTTTCTGACGATCATGTATTATATATTGGTACTCAAAACGGTGAAGTTGTGGCGAGCGCTATCGTCACAGAAGCGGATGGTTCCCTATTGATCTCGGATGTCGTTGCTGGAAATGGTCAAAGTATCAACAACTTTGCTAAGCAGTTACACGATTTTTGGGCACGAGATCATGCTTCTTGCGATAAAGTGTGGATCGAGAACTAAAGATTCTTTGACAAAGCGTTAATCTAAGTACAATACCCCGTCTTATTTAAAAGGTATTGTATGTACAAGCTATTGATATCAATCGCTGTATTGTGTGTTAGCGCTTATTCTTCACTCAGCTTTGCTAACGACTGGGATATAAAACGCATCCTAGTTTTACACTCATACGAACCTTCTTATCAATGGACTGCTGACTTCCAGAAAGGGATAGACAGTGCGTTCAGCCAGTCTCAAACCGAAGTTAAACTCTCAATAGAGTATTTGGATTCTAAGCGTGTTCACAGCCGAGAGTATTACGACTCTCTCGCGAACTACTTACGTGCGAAATATGCAGGTTATAAGTTTGATGGCGTAATTGCGACGGACGATAACGCGGCCAATTTTCTTGAATCTCTGCCTAATTTGATTGATCGCTCAACACCTGTCGTTGCAGCCGGCATCAATGATTTCAGCACCGACATGTACGCGGTGTCTGACAGAGCAACTGTGCTTTACGAGAACGATCAGATAGACGTTAATATTAAGCTGATCTCCAAATTAAGACCTAATCTAAAGAATCTCTATTTTGTAAATGATTACAGTGTCACGTCTGAATTGATTCATAAAGAAATGAACAAAATGATGGCTGAATTTTCAAATATCAATCTCGTAGAAATTCGCGACTTGTCGCTGGAGCATACGAGCCAATTTTTGGAAGGGATCTCTGCGGACGATGCGGTATTGCTCAGTCATTACAACACCGAGTTAAAGCAAGGGGTTTATCACACTTACCAAGAGATTGCGGATACGTTGTCAAAAGCGAGTGCTGCTCCGGTGTTTGCTTTATGGCAGTTCTATATTTCGGGTGATGTACTCGGTGGTTACGTTAATCACTCACAAAGCATGGGTGAACAGGCCGTCGATGCGTTGGATAAATACCTTCCACTTGGTTTTACTACACCGTTAACTCCCGGAGACAACAAACGTTTTGTATTCAATTACCCTGCAATGAAGAGATACGGGATTAGTGGAAACGCGTTACCTGACGAAGCGGTTTTCATTAACGAGCCTTCATCCTTTATTCGCAAAAACTTCCAGTTGTTATTGGGGCTGTCGATGGTGATTGCGGGTTTGAGCCTGATCATCTTGATGCAATTTGTCACTCTGCGCCAAAAGAAAGAGTTGGCGAATAAGAACAAACGAATCTTAAAGCTTCAGAAACAGACCTTGAATATCCAAAAGGATATGATTCATGTTCTCGGAGAGGCAATTGAAACCCGCTCTGGCGAAACTGGTAATCACGTTAAGCGTGTAGCCAAGTTGTCTGCACTGCTTGCTAAGTATCGTGGCTTGAGCCATCGCGAGGTCGAGATGATTGAGATCATCAGCCCAATGCACGATGTGGGTAAGATTTCAGTCCCTGAATCAATCTTGGATAAACCTGGGAAATTAACCGACCAAGAGTGGGAGGTGATGAAGCTTCATACTACGGCTGGCTATAACTTACTAAAGAGCGGAGCGGGTGATATTACCAACCTCGCGGCAATCATTGCTAACGAACATCACGAGCGTTGGGATGGTGCTGGATACCCGAATGGAAAAGTGGGTGATGAAATACACCTGTTTGCTCGTATCACTGCCGTAGCCGATGTGTTTGATGCGCTGCTTAGTGCACGTTGCTACAAAGAACCGTGGCCGTTAGATATGGTGGTCGATTTGTTTGAGCGAGAGTGTGGCTACCAGTTTGATCCTCAGCTAACTAAATTGCTACTGAAACACTTATCCGAGTTTGTCGCTATCCGAGATTCGTACCCCGATACTGGAACTGTAGAATATGCGTCTTCACCTTCGCTTGAAGCTAAGGTCTTAGAAGAGTCGGTTGTTAGCTAATTGTCGCTCTATCTGAGTAGCCTATAAGCCATTTTTTTTATCGATTCACCACGATCCGGCTAGGAAGTAGTGATTTATATTTTCTCCTGAAATTGAGTAGCTTATGTAAAGCTCGCAGTATTTGGTTTCGTAGAATCTGGGTTAATTTAATGAAAACTGTTGCTTATGCTGAGCGATAAAGTGATCAACTCCATATTTCGCGAAGAGAAATAAGCCTGTATCTGCAAACTGTTACCTCAATCATCTCGCGCATTGAAAGAACACTATAGGATAAAACTTGGATTCAATCTGAGTGAGATACCTATGCGGTTAGAACAGACTAAATGTGTGATTTTCGATTGTGACGGAACACTTATCGATAGTGAAAAGCTGTGCTGCCAAGCTTTGGTGAACGTTTTCACTGGCTTTGGAGCGGAGCTAAACGTCAACGACTGCTATGCGCACTTTCAAGGCGGGAAGCTAGCCGACATCTTAATGGATACACAAGAACGTCTTGGGTTATCTATCTCGATTGATACACTTGAGCCGTTATATCGCAATGAATTACAAGCACTGTTCCAGCGTCATTTAAAACCGATGGATGGCGCTATCGAACTTATTGAATTCCTCAAACAACAAGACATCGAGTTTTGTATTGCTTCCAATGCACCGAAATCTAGGGTTGAATCTTCATTGGCGATGACAGGCATGCTAGACGACTTCAAAGGCAAAGTGTTCTCAGCTTTTGATGCTAACAGCTGGAAGCCAGAGCCTGATCTAATCATGTACACGGCCATGAACATGGGCTTTCTGCCAAATGAGTGCATCTACGTGGATGATACGTTGAAAGGGATTGAGGCTGGTGTTCGCGCGGGTATCCAATCGTTTCGATTACGCCCGAGTATTGATGAAGCAATCGTAGATCCCGAAGCCGACTCAGCAGAACTCGCGGCTCAGGATATCTACAGTTTAGAAGAAATTTCAGTTTGGATTAATGGCAAGCACTGCTCAAATGGTGGTATATCGAATTCTGCAGCTTTGGTGGGGTAGAGCTTAGTTGAAGGCTGACTACCTTACTAAATTGTTTGGTGTGGAAACCGCAAGATGCACAAGTAAACTTTTCTCCACTTTCTGAAAGCAGATACTCGTCGTGTTGGCATAAAGGGCATGTAATGTCGTCGGTGTTTGGTGTTTCTGTTTTATTCATTATGTGTCACCTGCAGCAAGGGGGTAAGCGAAAAAAGACCCGTTCAATTAGATTACTCCTAAGCTCGAATATTAGACAGTTCTGACACTTCTTAATCTCTCCTTTGCGACTTGCTTCATGGTAATTGATAATGTCATCGTTATTGACCATGGTTCTTGTAATGTTATTAAACAAAAGCCAAAAAGAAAGGACCCATTACGAGTCCTCATTAGTTTGTTTTCAATTCACGCCGCTAGTTCACCAGTTGATCCTTAAGTTCGGTAGCGTGCCAATGTCTGAGATAGAGAAACCGACGCTTCTGTTAGCCTAGATACGCCATTTGAAGAATTCTGAGCCACGTCTTTAATCACATCGGATTGGCTTCGAATATCGTTAAGCTCTGCTGCAATCGTATTGGCAACGTTACTTTGCTCATCGGCTGATGTTGCGATTTGGATACTCATGTCCATTAGTGCTTGAGCTGAATCTGCAATCGAGTTTACGTCGTGACCAATGTTTGAAATCAACTGGCTACTGGTTTGCGCTTGGTCAACCGTCTGTTCGGTGATCTTCGCGATATTTTGGCTCTCTTGCTGTAAGCGTTCAATCATCGCTTGGATTTCTACAGTAGCCGACTGAGTGCGGCTTGCCAGTGTTCTTACTTCATCAGCAACAACAGCGAAACCTCGGCCTTGCTCGCCCGCACGAGCGGCTTCAATCGCGGCATTTAAAGCAAGTAAGTTAGTTTGCTCTGAAATAGCATTGATCGTCGTGATGACCTCGTTAATTTGGCTCGTATTCACATTCAAGCTAGTAACAGAAGATGAGGTTTGCTCAATCAAAGAAGAAAGGGTGGTGATTTCCGAGATTGCCTGTTGAACCTTCGCGTGGCTATCGTTGATTTGCTGCGCGTCTTGTTCTGTTTGTTCAGTTGAGCGTGCAGAGATGTTAGAGACTTCATTTGCCGAAGCTGTCATCTGATCCATTGCTGTCGCTACAGAGTCTAGAGAGGCATTTTGGCTCATGATTTGTGTTTCGCTGCGCTTCATCTCAGTTTCGAAAGAAGCCGATGTTTCGCTTAGCGTTGCTGCACTGTGGTTTACGTTGTTGACTAACTCACTAAGCGTGTCCATTGAACGGTCAAGCGCACAACCAATCGTGCCGAACTCATCACGGCCAGGGTGGAAGCCAAGGCGTGATGTTAAGTCACCATCACCAATCTTTTGAGTCGTTGAATAAAGAACCCAAAGTGCGCCGCCTAGGAAAGTCGCTACCCAGTAACAGAAAAGACCAAAAGGCACACACCACAAAAAGCTCAGTAAGAAAGTGTACAGTGCTTGCTGCTTTTGATTCTGTATATCGTTAGTTGAAACGGTAAGTGAGTAGTAGTTGCCATCTTGTGCGAGTGCTGTGGCAGTCACCGAACCATTGTTTGAAATAGTGGTTTGTTGAGCGCGAGTTTGCTGGCTAACAGAGCGAACAGAAGCAGGGGAATCTGATGCTGATAAAATGCCTTGCAGTTGATACTCGACCTGCTGTTTTGCAGTTACGTCAATGTGTTCCATTTTGTTGACGTAGTTCAGTCCAGCTAGGCTTGCCAGAGCGGCAAAAAAGATTAAGAAAATGACCCAAAACTTGTCGTTGATCGACATCTTAATAAACAGTTTGTCTATCGTTCGAAATTGTACTTCTTTCATAAAAACTCCACGGTAAATCCTTTACCGTGGACTCTAAATAACCGACCTCAATAAAAATGTGACTTCAATCGACTAATTGTGAAAATTAATGATAGTGATATGTCATTTATGAGATCTGAATCAAGTAAATTAGTTCTGTATAGGTTTATTAGCCTAAAGAAGGCAGTAACCCTACTGAAATAAGAACTTGAATCGCAATGATAAATACGCCAACGCTACCTGCTAAAAACAACGCTTTGCTACCGCCTAACACTTGGTAACTGGCTTCTGAAGATTGTGGTTTGACAGAGAAATCAGTGTAACGAACCTTGTAGACCATCACTGTTGGTAACAGAATCGCGAGCACTGAAAGTGCAATGGCTGCGTAGCCTAAAGCCATGATGAAGCCTTGTGGGTAAAATAAGGCAAACCCCAGTGGCGGTAAGAAGGTGATAGCAGCTGTCTTAACACGTTTTGCGTTACCTAGTTTCTTGCTCAGTGAGTCGCCCATGAATTCAAATAAGCCCAAGCTCACACCAATAAAAGATGTCAGCAGTGCAAGGTCTGCAAACACACCGACGATCACGCTTAGGTTGGATTGATGAACCGTTTGCGATAGCGAGACTAATAGCGCGCCCAAGCTTGTGTCAGACAACAACTGCTCTTGGCTAATCACGCCCAAAGTAACACTTTGCCAGAAAACGTAGATAACCAGAGGCAGTGCCGAGCCAATAATCATTACCTTACGTAAAGAACGAACGTCACCATCTAGGTATCGAACAATTGATGGGATGCTGCCGTGGAAACCAAAAGAGGTAAACACAACCGGAATAGCCGCAACAATCAGGCCTTGCTGTAAAGGCATGCTCATTAAGTATTGAGAGGTAATGTTTGGCGCTAGGAAGCTGAGTACCAAAACCATCGCGATAAGCTTTAAGCCAAACAAAACGCGGTTAACTTTATCAACACTGTGTGTACCAATCGTAACAACGCCGGCAACTAATAGGGTAAATAGAAGCGTGGTGATTTGAGCATTGAGTTCGATACCCGCGATATCCGAAATTCGTTGGTTAAATTGCGCACCGCCGCCAGCTATGTATGCCGCACACAGAGCGTAGAAAAGAAACATCACCGCGAAGCTCGCAATCCACTTTCCTTTTGTTCCTAAAATGGTATGAGCTAACGTGTGTAGGGTAGCGTCAGATTCTGCGAATTGGTGAAGCTCTACCATTAATAGCGCCGTAAAGGCCATTAACGCCCATAAACCCAGCATCAAGAAAAGTGAAGTTGAAAAGCCAATACCCGCAGAAGCAAGTGGAAGAGCGAGCATGCCAGCACCAATAGTTGTGCCTGCAATGATCAAAGTACTACCAAAAACCTTTGATTTATTCATTGTATATAATTCTTTACGTTAGGGTGTGTTTTAATTGTAATTCTTCTGGCTTAAGCGCATAAACCCAAAGAATATCTCGATTATTAAGTATTCTGATTGAGTTTAATTCCAAATGCAATGCCTAATGTAATTAAAAATATGCACTGTAAATTAATATTTACATAAAGGGGCGTTGCAGCATTCAAATGAGCAAAGCAAACGTTTGACCATGACCAGCTTCAAAATTTATAGAGTAATTTGTTGTACTTGGTGTAAGGTGGCAGTACATATGTCGTTCGCGTATACCCCTTTAGCGTAAAAAAGCGTTAATGATCGCGAGTAGCTTTAAGCTATGAATATGGAATGGGTAGAGTAGAGTGCGTTCATCAAAGTGACATAATATAAGTCCAAGATGGTGCACTAGTTAATAGGACATCATGTCCACATCAAGGAATAGAGGGGGCACAATGAGTGACCAATCTTATAATGACGAAAGTCTAGAGTTGTTAGATGCTATGGAAATTGGCATTGATTTGTCTGACTATGAGCAGACAGTGAAACAGTTAGCAGAAGAGCTTTTCAAGTCTTCGAACTAAGCTTTTAAGATCTTTAATTCAGTTTCAACTGAAACGTTTTAAAGATAAAAGTTTTCTTAGCTAAAGCTTCTCAAAGCAAACAATTCTAAACTGAGCAAATCGTATTCGCTCACACGTCATACCAAAACTATCCTCATTAAAGTTCGCGAAGATAAACGAGTACGTTTACCATGTTACTTAGTTCTCGATACTTTAATGAGGTTCAATGAACTTTCTCGCACACCTTCACATCGCCAAGCACTGTAACAGCAACTTAGCAGGTAACCTGTTAGGTGATTTTGTTAAAGGCGACCCTAATAAACACTATTCTGATTCCCTTTCTGACGGTATTAGGCTTCATCGATTTGTTGATAGCTATACTGATCGTCATGATGTATCTCGTTCTGCAAAATCACTTTTCTCAGACCAAACACGACGCTTTGCGCCTATCGCACTCGATGTATTTTGGGATCACTGCTTAGCCAATCATTGGGATCAGTTTTCACAGCAGACATTAGAGCGTTTTTGTTTAGATAGCCATGAGCAGATCTTTGAACATCAAGAGCCACACTGGCCTGAAAATTTCGTTATGGTTCATCAGAAAATGGCTGAGCATAGATGGTTAGAGAGCTATCAAGACATGTCATCTATAGAGGTGGTGTTGCAGCGAATGGCGTTGAGAAGGCCTAAGCTCGGTATGCTCGAGGCATGTTACGATGACCTCGAACGTCACTATGATACGTTGCAGTGTCACTTTAATGAGCTTTATCCCAACGTTTTAGAGGAAGCTAAGCAGTTTAATGCGCTTCAAATGAAGAAAAATCAAAAGGAAAGGTAAACAGCGTAATGCAGGTTTGCTACAATCCGCGCCTATTTAATCTTTGAGCATCATACTATGTCTGAATCTACAAAATCTTTTAACCAACTAGGATTATCTGAGCATCTTCTTGCCACGTTGTCTGAGCTTAATTTTACGGCTCCTACCAGTGTTCAAGAACAAGCAATTCCATTGGTATTAGAAGGCAAAGATGTACTGGCTGGTGCTCAAACGGGTACAGGTAAAACGGCTGCGTTTGGTTTACCGATTATTCAAAGATTAATCGAGACAAAAGACAACGTTATTCCGAACCCTAAGCTCGTTCGTGCGCTTGTATTAGTGCCAACTCGTGAATTGGCACAACAGGTTTTCGATAACTTAACTAGCTACGCAAAGGGCACCGACATTAAAGTCGTGGTGGCTTACGGCGGCGTTAGCATGAAGGTGCAAACTGATAACTTACGCGGTGGCGCAGATATTCTTGTCGCGACGCCTGGTCGTCTTATTGATCACATGTTCACTAGAAACATCATGTTGAGCCAAACGGAAGTACTGGTACTGGATGAAGCTGACCGTATGTTAGATATGGGCTTCATGCCTGACATCAAGCGTATTCTTTCTCGCATGAACGAAGTGCGTCAAACTCTGTTCTTCTCTGCAACGTTTGATAACAAAATCAAAGCGATTGCACACCGTATGATGCAGAAGCCAAGTGAAATCCAAGTTACGCCAAAAAACAGCACCGCTGAAACCGTAACACAGATGGTTTACCCGGTAGATAAGTCGCGTAAAAGTGAGCTATTAGCGTATTTGATTGGTTCAAAAAACTGGCAACAAGTGTTGGTGTTCACAAAGACTAAGCAGGGCACTGATGCTCTCGTTAAAGAGCTTAAGTTAGACGGCATTAAAGCGGCATCAATCAATGGCGATAAGAGCCAAGGTGCGCGTCAAAAAGCCCTAGACGATTTCAAGTCAGGAAAAGTTCGTGCGTTGATCGCAACCGACGTGGCAGCTCGTGGTATTGATATTCAGCAGCTAGAACAAGTTGTGAACTATGACATGCCATTTAAAGCAGAAGATTATGTTCACCGCATCGGACGTACTGGCCGTGCGGGTAACAGCGGCTTAGCGATCTCTTTGATGAGTCAGGATGAAGCTTACCTATTGGGTGACATTGAGCGATTACTTGATACGCGCTTGCCTCAAGAGTGGCTAGAGGGCTTTGAACCAAGCCTTGAAAAAGATCTAGCGCCCGATCGTGGTGGTCGCAGCAAGAGCCGTTCATCAGAAAAACGTAAGATGAAAGCGAAGCTTAAGATTCACCAAAACCGCGGTAAAGCACGTCGTTAACAAGCTGGACAAAGCTCCAGTTTAAAGATCTATACATATAAAAATGCGCCGTTACAGTGACTTCTGTAACGGCGCGTTTTTGTATCTTATAAGCTCATCATGGGTATGAACCCGATTAAGCTTTATGTTCCTGGTTACACTTCCATTCACATGGCACTTCATAAATCAGCTCTTCAATCGAGGTTGGGTTTAGAACCCACTCTTCATCAATATTGAACTTGCTGACCATCTGCGTGTTGAAAAGCTGCCAATGCTTAAGTAGAACATCTTCAGGAGAGGTGACCATATCGCCTTCATTCCAAGTGCTTTCCATAAAGGGAGTGAGGCATACAGCGCCGTTTGCGTACATGATCATTTGCCATTTAACTTCGTAAATGTTGATCATTTTGTCTGGGTTAGCTGCATTGTACTCAGCGGCAAGCCCGTTAATCTCTTTTTCAACATCGCCGACATTGTCGATGAAGTAATCAACTAGGTTGTCTTCTTGGCGAACAGAGTCTGAAATAAGCTGCATTGGCCTACGTGAGTGAATCATGTTGGTGAACAGACGCATGCTAAACAGGTAGATAGCGATATTTGGCGCAACATCTTTTGGCAGCTCTTCCATAATCTTACTGATGTAAGACTGAAAATAATCGTGTAAACAATCACTTATTGCATGCCAAATCTTTTCTTTGCTACCAAAGTGGTGGCGGATAAGGCTATGCGAGACGCCTGCCTTTTCACTGATGTTTCGCAGTGATACACGATCGTAGCCAAAGTCACAGAACATGTCTGCGGCAACGCTCATGATCAAAAAACGCGTCTCTTCGGCGTCTTTTGCACTTCTTCTACCTTGCTTCTTTTCGGTCATCTTCATTTCACATAATTACCTGATTACAACATTCTACACTGTTTTTACTGAAATAAAAAATACTGCACAAGTGGAAAGTAAAGCTTGAGAATTATTTAATATTAAATATACTGCCCACCTGTGTAATAAATCATAATAATTAAACGGAGAGGCATCATGCAGTTCAATTTGTCGATCAATGCCATATCGAGCAAGCGCATGGGAGCTGTTATTGCAGCACTATTGCTCGCAGGCTCTCTAACTGGATGTGACAAAGTTCAGTCAGAGGAAAATGTGCAGGTAATCAAGCCAGTCAAGCTGTTCGAAATCCCACAACAGACTGATATTGATCTCGATAGCTTCATTGCAAAGGTTGATGCAACCGACCGTGCGGCACTTTCTTTCCAAGTGGGTGGAGATATAGAAACCTTCGATGTTCGTATGGGACAAGAAGTGAAGAAAGGTCAGGTGTTAGCCGTATTAGACGCGACGGATTACCGTATTGCCGTTGACGCAGCCCAAGCTAAATTTGATCTGGCGAACAGCCAATACAAACAAGCTTCTGAGTTGTATGCGAAAAAACTGGTCAGTACCGATTACTACGACCAAGCCGTAAACACCTTTACTGCCGCTGAAGTTGAGTTGGACCAAGCAAAAACAAACCTTGGCTACACTACCTTAGTTGCTCCATTCGATGGCGTGGTATCGATGGTGTTTGGAAAGCAATATCAATTGATCGCAGAAAAGCAGCCTGTACTGAATATTTTGAATCACAGTGAAATGGATGTGACGTTTTCAATTCCAGTATCAAAGCTTGAAGACCGTTCTATTCAAGACCTAACGAGCTCAAACATGTGGGTTGTGATGGACAGCCACCGCGGCATTCGTATCCCGACTCGCTTTAAAGAAATCTCAACGCAACCAGATGAAGATACCAACAGCTACCAAGCGGTTGTGTCTATCGAAAAGCCAGAAGGCATCAATCTACTTTCTGGTATGACAGCGCAAGTTGAAGTTCAGAAAAGTAAATCTGACTACGGCATTGGTATTGTGGATTCAGCTTGGTTAAACAAAGACGTAGGCCATGGTGAACTATGGCGTTATAACCCTGACTCTCAACTGATTTCTAAAGTACAAGTCCTTCTTGATGAGCAAGGCAAGGTTATCGACGGATTGTCGTCTGGTGACCTTATCGTTGAAGCGGGTGTGGATGTGTTATCAGACGGACAACAAGTAAAAGCTTGGCTTCGTGAGGGCGGTATTTAATGAACCTTTCAAAATTATCAGTTGTTGTCGCGTCGGTTCTGTTACTTCAAGCCTGTAACAATGAAGCTGTACACCGTGAACAACCACCTTTGTTGGTTTCTACCTTTGAAGTTGGCGCACCGCTTACTAATCAGTTCAGAAGTTTTAATGGACAGGTGATGCCAGCTGAATTGACTCCCGTGGCATTTAAGCTAGCAGGCGAGATTCAACAAGTATTAGTAGAAGCGGGCGACAATGTCGAAAAAGGGCAGTTATTAGCCACCTTAGATAACGCAACGTACGTCCAAGATCTGACTGATGCTCAATCTCAATTCAAACTGGCGAGCAAACAGTTGGCCCGTGGTACTGAGATGTTTGGCAGCGAAATGTTATCGCAATCAGAACACGACCAACTGACGGCTAACTACAAGCTCGCATCGGCGAATTTGGCGGCGGCAAAACGCAAGCTAGGTTACACAGAGCTTTTAGCGCCATTCTCAGGAACAGTCTCAACTGTCGATAAGCAACGATTCGAAAATACGACGCCTGGAGAAACACTACTGAGTGTGTACCAGAACGACAAGGTGTATGTGCGAATTCAAGTATCAGATTCGATCTTGGCGTCAATTAGCCCAGACATGCGTTCAAATAGCTATCGTCCTGAGGCGACCTTTGGCGGTCACACAGGCCAATATCCACTGACGTATCTAGAACACACCAGTGAACTGCACCCACAATCCCGTACCTACGAATTTTGGATGCAGATGCAGCAGCCTGAAAGTGAAATTCTGCCGGGCACGAGCGTTACGGTCAATGTAGATATGGCGAAAGCGGGCCTGAGCGATGTTCAAGGCTACCAATTACCAATGACAACGCTAGAAGCGGGCTCTGAAGCGAATCAGTTCTATGTGTGGAAAATGGAAGACGGACAAGCATTCAAAAGCGAAGTAGAAGTCGACAAGATCAGTGGCCAAGGCGCACTCATCGCTCATGGTGTTGAGCAAGGTGAGCTACTCGTAAATTCGAATTTAAGAAAACTCCGTGACGGAATCCAATTGTCAGGAAAAGCAGAATGAACATCGCAGAATATTCAATAAAGAACAAAGTAATCAGTTGGCTGTTTCTAGTCATTTTGGCCATTGGCGGTGTGACGTCTTTTGGTAATCTATCCCGTTTAGAAGACCCAGCTTTTACCATTAAAGATGCAATGATTATTTCAACTTACCCTGGCGCTACGTCAATGGAAGTTGAAGAAGAGCTGACTTACCCACTAGAAAAAGAGATAAGACAGCTTCCGTACATCGACAAGATTACCTCGACATCATCGAACGGTATGTCCCAAATTATGGTCAGTATGAAGATGGACTACGGTCCAGACGAGCTGCCTCAGATCTGGGATGAAATGCGCCGTAAGATCAACGATCTACAACCAACACTGCCAAGTGGTGTAAATTCCGTTCAGATCATCGATGATTTTGGTGATGTGTTTGGTGTGATGATCATGCTGACCGGTGATGGTTACGATTACGTTGAGCTCAAACAGTACGCAGATTACCTAACGCGTGAAATCGAACTGGTCGACGGTGTCGGTAAAGTAAGCATTGCAGGTGACCAACAAGAACAACTGTTTGTTGAGATGTCACTGGAACGCTTAGCCGCATTGAACCTAGATATGTCGACGGTTACGTCACTGCTAGCACAGCAAAACAGTGTGGTATCGGCAGGCGAGGTGATGCTGAATGGTCAAAGCCTTACGATCAAGCCAAACGGCACCTTAAGCACGGTTGAAGAACTAGAAAACCTGATCATTCATGGTCGCGATACAGGTAACCTGATTCGCTTGAAAGATGTCGCTGAAGTAACTCGTGGTATTCAAGAAAAGCCGGGCAATGTATTAACGTACAACGGTAAACCAGCAATCAACTTGGGTATTGCGTTCTCTTCTGGTGTAAACGTGGTTGAGATTGGTAAAGCACTGGATGCGGAACTGGCTCGCCTAGAAAGCATTAAGCCAGCGGGTGTAGAACTGAATTACTTCTACAACCAAGCGCAAGAAGTAGACAAATCTGTGGCTGACTTCTTAATCAGCCTAGTTGAAGCGGTAGCCATCGTTATCATTGTATTGTTGTTCGCAATGGGCTTACGCAGTGGTTTGATCATCGGTTTGGTTCTTCTATTGACGGTATTCGGTACCTTCATCCTGATGGATTACAACGATGTTGAACTGCACCGCATCTCTCTGGGGGCACTGATCATCGCGCTGGGTATGCTGGTGGATAATGCGATTGTTGTCGTTGAAGGTATTTTGGTGGGCTTGAAGAAAGGCAAAACCAAGCTTCAAGCAGCGAAAGACATCGTCAAGCAAACACAATGGCCACTGTTAGGTGCGACCATTATCGCTATCACAGCGTTTGCACCGATTGGTTTGTCGAAGGATGCGACAGGCGAATTCATGGGTTCACTGTTTTGGGTACTGTGTTTCTCACTGTTTTTGAGTTGGGTAACTGCACTAACACTAACGCCATTCCTTGCCGAGATGTTGCTTAAAGAAGAAGACAAGGTTGATGAGAACGAAGACCCATACAAAGGCATCCTGTTTGTGGTATTCGGTGCGTGTCTGAAAGTAGCACTTCGATTTAGATGGCTTACTGTAGTTAGTATGGTCGCTCTATTAGCAGTTTCTGTCGTCGGTTTTGGTATGGTGAAGCAGCAGTTCTTCCCGCCGTCAAATACCCCAATGTTTTACGTAGACATGTGGATGCCAGAAGGCACCGATGTTCGTGAAACGATCAAGCAGACAGAAAAAGTTGAAAGCTACATTCGCCAGCAAGACGACGTGGAGTTTGTAACGACAACGGTTGGGCAGGGCATGCAACGTTTCGCACTGACTTACCAACCAGAGAAAAGCTACGAAGCGTACGCCCAGTTACAAGTAAGAACCACTGACCGCGACACTATGTTTAAGGCTCTAGCGGCGCTAGACAAAGACTTAGCGAACGAATTTGAGCAACCAACGTTCCAGTTCAAGTTGATTGAGTTTGGTCCGTCACCCGCTTCAAAAATTGAAGCGCGTATTATCGGTGCCGATCCACAAGTACTGCGTAACATTGCAGTTGAAGTCGAAGACATCTTGCTTGCCGATCCAGGCTCTCGAAATGTTCGTCATGACTGGCGTGAACGCACTAAAGAACTTGTACCACTGTTCAACGAATCTAAGGCTCGTCGCCTAGGCATTTCAAAAACTGACTTGTCTGAGACATTACAGATGGCGTTTGGCGGTTACAACATCGGCCTACTGCGTGATGGTACTCATATGTTACCTATCGTGGCGCGTTTACCGGAAGAAGAGCGTTTTGATTTTGAATCACTGAACAATGTGAAGATTTGGAGCCCATCACTACAAACTTACATCCCAGTTGAGCAAGTGATTGATGGCGTAGAGCTTCAATGGTCTGAACCACTGATTCAACGTCGTGATAGAAAACGTACGCTAACCGTACTGGCTGATCACGATGTGTTGGGTGATGAAACGCCAGCGAGTCTGTTTGCTCGTGTGAAACCAAAGGTAGAAGCATTAGATTTACCAGAAGGCTACAGCATTAGCTGGGGTGGTGAGTACGAAAGCTCTAAAGATGCGCAAGAATCTCTGTTTGGCTCACTGCCAATGGGTTATTTGCTGATGTTTATCATCACGATGCTTCTGTTTAACTCGGTTCGTAAGCCGCTTGTGATTTGGTTTACGGTTCCACTCTCTATCATTGGTGTTTCAATTGGTCTGTTAGGTACCAATATGCCATTCAGCTTCACAGCGTTCCTTGGCTTATTGAGTCTAAGCGGCATGATTTTGAAGAACGGCATTGTACTGCTTGACCAGATCAACAGTGAGCTATCAACAGGTAAAGACCCATATTTAGCGGTTGTCGACAGTGCGATTAGTCGTGTACGACCGGTATCTATGGCAGCATTAACGACTATCTTGGGTATGATTCCTTTGGTATTCGATGCATTTTTCGGCTCGATGGCGATTACCATCATGGCAGGCTTAGGCTTTGCTACCGTACTAACGCTAATAGTAGTACCGGTGATGTTCGCTATTTTATACAGAATCAAACCGTCCACTGCGGGTTATTAGGGAATGATATAAAACAGATTCTTTTAAGCCAGCCCAGTCAAATTTGACTGGGTTTTTTATGCGTGTTGTCCCGTCCTGAAATGTGTTGACACGTGAGAGCGGTAAGAGGGTACGAATAGGCAAGCATTAAAAAATCCGCTACTCAATGGGCAAGCGGCTTTAAGAACAATAGGGCGATTCTAAATTGCTAGCCGTATGTCTAACTCAATCGGCTTTGGCATGGCTAAGTGGTAGCCTTGATACATATTGAAGCCTAAGCCCTGCATCGCTTCGAGTTGTTGTTGGGTTTCAATACCTTCAATCACTGTCTTTGCGCCAATTTGGTTTGCAAGATCAAGTACTAACTCCATTTCTCGAGTGTCGCCTTGTTCAAAGTCCAACATAACCGAGCGGTCTATCTTGATGATATGAGGGTTAATGTGACGAACGCGTTGTTCGGTTGATGCTTGTGTTCCAAAATCATCGACCGCTATTTGAAAGCCATTATCCGCAAGAGAAAGAGCGGCATCTTTCAAACGCTCTTCACTTTCTGCGTTCAACTCTACCAACTCCATCACTATCTGTTCGCATGAAAGGTTCAGCTCGTGAAGGCGTTTAGCTAACAAGCTATCGCTGACCTTTTCTGCAGCAAACAACTCACCAACGTTTGGAAGAACGTTCAAAAATAGATGTAAATGACGGATTGTCGATTGTGCGAAGTTACGGATATGAATCGCTCGACTCAACCTCTCTACATTGATTTTGTCTGTGCTTGAGGTTTCGTCGGAATGGAAGAAGTGATCAGGACGAACAATATCACCTTTGTTATTTGAAATGCGCACCAAAGCCTCAACACCTATTTGAGTCATAGAAGAGTCGAATATAGGTTGATAGACGCTCCTAAGCGTCAGGTCTTGGTATTTCGCAATAAACTGCATATCAGCATCTACGGATATACAGCTAATAAATTCACTTCTGTCTGATAAAATCATAGTCGCTAGTAAAGAGGGCTTATTCAATGGCGGACGTACATGTCGCGCCTGTCACAATATTGACAGGTGTAAGTAAATTGTCAATTAATAAAAACTCATTTGTAGAGTCAATATTTAAATAAATATAATTAACGAAAAAACAGCATGATAATTGATATTAGTCATTAAAATTACTTATCATTCACCATTAATAATGACTATTGTGAATTTAATCTCTGAGTAATCTATCTCATATCAACACCAATCAATATAAGCTTTCAACGCTAATACACCAGGTGAAAGTAAGGATAAAGCCTCAGGTTATGGGGGAATGTCAAAGTTACATTATTAACAAACAACTCTGTTTGCATATAAATGATATCTACTTCTCAAAATATGAACGATGAGCTGATAAGTTATTATTTTATCGAAGATAAATTTTGATTGATTATTGGGTAGGGCTTGAGTTGGGTTTTATAAAATATTGGGATGGAGGTCTAACTATTTACTTTCAAGACTGATTAAAAAAGTTGACCCGTATTCTTACTGCCATTGAAGTACTGCGTAAAGTTGCAGGTATTTACGAACCAGTTGTTGATTTCCTGACCGCTTTAAAGGGTGTCCAAATTTAATGAAGCAAGGGCTGATTTTAAAATTATTATTTAAGTCAGTAGCGAATTGAGAATCACTCTCTCTTAGCGTGATACCTTGTTGGCTATATTCCGTGATCTCGTCTGGGAGTTCACCCATCCACCAATGCAATAATTCACCACTGTTTTTACTTCGGCTAATCCAATGGTCGGAGACAATGATCAAAACGTCATTGGGTTGAATGGAAAATCCATACTCTTGTTGCCAATTATGGATGTCCAACATTAACTTTCTACGACAGGTTTTCCCGGCGCTCACCATATGATGACTGATCATCCAAACGGTACCAATTTCGGAAGATATTCGGAAGTGTCGAGGCGTTTCGCCAGAAGAAAGCATTTCAAGTGGGCTGATGTTGCTTGCATGATTAAAGCTAACGAAGGTGTGCTCCATTCGGCGGGCAAATGCCTTACCTATATGGTGCTCACTGATCCCTTGATTGTGCACCGTAGGGTAGTGGCGTTCACAGAGCTTTAGGCAATCGTCTTGAAATTGATTAACGCTTTTAATCACTAGATCTAATAACAATGAAGTCCCTTATACACAGCTACTATCTTATTGATGGGCAATAGTACGGTAATTGCGGTTCCGTTACCTATCGTCAAAGTGCGAGTTCTTGATCTCTCTATCAAAATTAACCATTGCTGAGTGATTTTATGGATAGCACTGGCGCTCTACAGGTCTGTATTCTAAATTATGAGGAATTCTAGCTAGTTACCTCGACTATAGTCTAGTCAGCAAATCACAATTGATCTACTTACTCTTTATTTGGAAACATTCATGACCATTCAATTAGATTCGAAACAAAAGTCTGAGCTTACTCATACGCTCCAAAAGTACCTGCAGGATGAACTCGATGTGGAGCTTGGTCAGTTCGACACAGAATTCTTGGTCGATTTCATAAGTAAAAAGTTTGGGGCGGTTTACTACAACAAAGGGATAGAAGACGCTCAAAAAGTCATGGAACGTAAAATGTTAGATATCTCAGATGAGCTTTACGAGATCGAACAAATCGTTGAAATCTAACGTTTAGCCCAAACTTGTTCAAATAATTTGAATAACTCGTTTAATTTGAAATGATGTTACCAATGTAAAGCTTGGTAAATAATATGTTACACAAACTTGGTGTAGGGTACGCTTTTCGAAACTACACTACTCGTTAACATTCGGAAGAGATGCATGGACAACAACGTTAGAAATTACAACCCTTTAGCAAGAGCGATGCATTGGATTTCAGCTCTCGCGGTATTTGGCTTATTTGGTGTAGGCCTGTGGATGGTTGATCTTTCATACTACAGCGAGTGGTACAAAACAGCGCCAGACTATCACCGCTCGGTAGGCATTCTTTTGGCTGCCGTTACCGTTATCCGCTTGGTCTGGAACCTAGTTACCGCGTCACCTAAAGTGGAAGGTAAAAGCTATGAAGTTGCAGCAGCGAAGATCGCTCACGGCTTCATGTACATCAACTTAGCGGTTTTGTTTATTTCAGGTTATTTGATTTCGACATCAGATGGCCGCGGGATAGAGGTATTCAATTGGTTCACTGTACCAAGTATGGGCGAACTGTTTGCAAACCAATCTGATCTCGCAGGTACGGTTCACTACTATGCTGCATGGGTACTGATCATTATGGCATCAGTGCACGCCTTAGCGGCGATAAAACACCACGTTATCGACAAAGACGATACGCTACGAAAAATGATAGGAGCTTCAAAATGAAAAAGTCAATTATCGCTACAGGATTAGCATTTGCAATGGCAATGCCTTTCGCTGCGAACGCCGCTGATTACGTGATTGATACAAAAGGTGCGCATGCTTCAGTTAACTTTAAAGTTAGCCACCTAGGTTATAGCTTTATCCAAGGCCGTTTTAACACATTCTCAGGTGATTTCTCATTTGATGAAAGCAACGTTGAAGCATCAAAAGTAAACGTAACTATTGATACAACAAGCCTTGATTCAAACCACGCAGAGCGTGACAAGCACATCCGTAGCTCTGACTTCATTGATGCAGGTAAATTCTCTGACGCTACTTTCAACAGCACAAAAGTGGTTGATAAAGGCAACGGCAAACTTGAAGTAATGGGTGACCTTAAGCTTCACGGCGTAACTAAGCCAATCGTTATCGAAGCTGAATTCATCGGTGCTGGTCAAGACCCTTGGGGCGGTGAGCGTGCTGGTTTCGTGGGTACAACTCGTCTAGAACTTGCTGACTTCAACATTCCAGTAATGGGCGCTTCAAGCTATGTAGACATGGAACTACACGTTGAAGGCGTAAAAAAGTAATCTAGTTTTCTAGCTCTCTGACAGGTATCAACATTATTTAGAAATATCAAAAGTTTGGTCGATACTAAATAGGTCAGCAGTTAGAAATAGAGAAAGGCGCAAAGTTTTCACTTTGCGCCTTTTTTATTGAGATAAATGGCAACGCGTTTAGGTCTGTTTTGTGTCAAACCGTTTAGTACGTTAAAAGCCACCATTTGCCTCTAGCCAGTCAACGTTGCCATGACTGAGTTATCTAATTGAACTACTAATCCCTAATAGTTCAACTTACGATTAGTTAAGCTGTTTCTAGTTCAGCTTGAGGAACCACGTTTAGTCGGTCACCGTAGATTGGACGCAGTGCTTGCATCACTTCAATGCGAGTCAACACACCCACCATCACGCCATTTTCTAACACTGGAAGCATATGTGGTTGGCTTACTTTCATCGCTTTTGCACGCTCTTCTAGAGAAAGAGATGTCAAGCGAGTTGCGAAGCCCATGCTTGTCGTCGGGTACAGTTGCTCTTTGTCGATGCATAGGAACTCAGCAACGTCTACTAGCTTGTCGTTTGCATCGATTGCCACAACGTCACGGCTCATTAGGTCTACGACTTTTTGGCCTTTAGTTGGGATGTAATCTTGGCACCAAAGGTCAACCATTACGTCATGAACAGAGAAGATACCCACTAGACGGCCTTCAACATCACAAACAGGAGCGCTAACAAGTTGCGCGTCTAAAAGTGTATCAATCGCGACTGATGTTGGCATTTCAACGCTCAATGTAATTGGTTGAGTGTTCATGATTTGCTTGATAGTAGTTGCTGTATTCATAGTAATTTCCTTAACTGACGTAATTTCTGTTGTTTGTGTAATAGCGGTAATTTTTGCTGCTTTAAGTTGTGGGCGACGGTAGATACTCCAGTTGGCTAAGCCGACCAATACTGAACCACCTACGATGTTGCCGATTGTCACTGGTATTAAGTTTGCTGTGACAAATTGCATGACGTTTAAGTCTGCGTACTGCGCTGGTGTTGCACCGATTTGCATCCAGAAGCTTTCCGGGGCGAATGTTTGAATCGTGATGCCTAGAGGAACCATGAACATATTCGCCACACAGTGTTCAAAGCCTGAGCTTACGAACATTGCAACGGGTAACACGGTCATCATTGCTTTGGTCATTGCGTTAGCAGAGCTGAACGTTAACCAAATCGCTAAACATACCAACAAGTTACAAAGCACACCCAAAGCAAACGCTTGAACTGGGCTGTGGTGCAGCTTGTGTTGAGCAATGTTTAGAGCGTTTAAGCCCCATTGGCCGCCATCCAGTTGATATAAGCCTGCTGCGCTTACCAAAGCCAATAGGAACATGGCACCGATAAAGTTGCCGACATACACTTTGCCCCAGATAGACAGCATCTTAGTGAAGGTGATTTGCTTGTTAGCCCATGAGATGCTGGATAACACTGAGCTGGTAAATAGCTCACCACCGCAAATCACAATCAAGATCAAACCCATACTGAATGCAAGACCGCCGGCTAAGCGACTCAATCCCCATCCAGCATCAGCGCTGCCCGTGGTTACCGTGATGTAGAACAAAAAAGCAAGCCCGATGAATGCGCCAGCCATGATTGCCAAACTCAATGTCATGCTGCTGGTTTTATTTGCTTTACTTAATGCAAACTTCTCTGCTTCCGCCATCATTTCTGTTGGTGAGAACAGTTGATGATTTTCAGAAGTGCTGGTTGCCATATCCCCCCCTTGAACAATCCGTCATGTGTAATTCCTAGTGTTAATGACTTGGTTAATCCGTAATGGTTAATCAGTAATGTTTTGCAGGGCTCGTTGTGTCCTGCCATTCCAGATTAGGGCGTTGATGGGTAGAGGTAAAATTGATAATTTTTAGAAACCACATCAAATTTATTGATATAGATTGGGTTACGCGTAGAATGAAATTGATTGCTCATTGGCTTTATAAAAAACGAGCATCAGGACACAAATAATTAAAAGCATTAAGGATGAATTTTGCGTTATTCATTAAAGCAACTCGCGGTATTTGATGCAGTAGCAGACTCCGGGAGCGTTAGTCAGGCAGCAGACAAATTGGCGTTGACTCAGTCGGCGACAAGTATGTCTCTTGCACAGTTGGAAAAAATGCTCGGCAGGCCTTTGTTTGAAAGGCAGGGCAAGCAAATGGCCCTGACTCATTGGGGCATGTGGTTAAGACCAAAAGCGAAGCGTTTACTGCAAGATGCGCAGCAAATTGAGATGGGTTTTTACGAGCAGCATTTGTTGAGTGGCGAACTCAAACTCGGTGCAAGCCAAACACCAGCGGAACACCTAGTTCCTGACCTCATCAGTATTATTGATAACGACTTTCCTGAGATGCGAATCTCGCTCGGCGTACAAAGTACCGATGCGGTTATTGATGGCGTATTAGATTATCAATATGACTTGGGTGTTATCGAAGGTCGTTGTGATGACAACCGAGTTCACCAAGAAGTGTGGTGTACGGACCATTTAACGGTGGTTGCATCGGCTCATCACCCGTTTGCGAAGCGTGAACGAGTAAGCTTGGCGCAATTAGAACAAGCAAAATGGGTATTACGTGAACATGGTTCGGGTACTCGCAAAGTTTTTGATAGCTCTATTCACCATTTAATTGGTGATCTTGATGTTTGGCGAGAGTATGAACACGTTCCTGTTTTAAGAAGTTTGGTTGCAAACGGCCCATATTTAACGTGTTTACCTTATCTCGATGTCGAACAGTTTGTTGAGTCTGGTCAACTGGTCACATTAAATGTCCCTGAGCTTGAAATGGAAAGAACCTTGTCCTTTATTTGGCGTGCAGATATGTCTGAGAACCCACTTGCTGAGTGTATTAAGCGAGAAGGTAAGCGCATGATGAAAGGCAAGCCATCGGTTCTGTAACGATAAATTGATAAAATACTGATAACCAAATATGTTGAATAAGCGATTTCGGTCTCTATCTAGTGATAAATAAACATCTGCATACATTATTAATGTGATCGTGATCGGCTAAATAAGGGCTATCTTCCCATAGTATGCTTACTTGATTTTAAGTGAGGCTAAATCCGGTTGCGTTCAATTACGTAATTAGGCTTTAGAAATAGTATGAGTACATTAGTCGCGATTTCATTAACAACAGGTATTTTGTCAGGTCTATGGGGATGGATTGCTATCTCTTTCGGCTTATTGTCATGGGCAGGTTTCTTAGGTTGCACCAGTTACTTTGCTTCGCCAACAGGCGGCGTTAAAGGACTAGCAGGTAGCTTATTGACCAACATGACTGGCGTATTCTGGGCAATGGTGATTATCGAAAGCTCAACCTTCGCAGGGTTAGAGATTTTAGGCTACATGATTACTGCTATTGTGGCTTTCTTTATGTGTATTCAAGCGAAACAAGCGTGGTTAGGTTATATCCCAGGCACCTTCATTGGTTGCTGTGCGACGTTTGCTGCAGGTGGTGATTGGCAACTTGTAGTGCCATCTTTACTGCTTGGTGGTGTATTTGGATACTTGATGAAAGCAACGGGGCTATGGCTTCACGAGAAATCGACTCAATCTTCGGAAGTTGTTGAACAACACGCTAAACAGGCAAAGGCTTAATTCGTTAACCTAACCTTAGTTAGTCACTGCGAACTCTTGCAAGATAACCCCCAATTAATTTGTATATCGATTTATACAGGCACACCGTTTGGTGTGCCTTTTTTGGTTGAGGCGACTAGCTAAATATTTCATCAGTAGAGCAACTGATAGCATCTATAAAACAAATTATGTTTAGGTATTTCCATTCGCCATGGTGATCACGCGTTTTAATGTCCACCTTAATAAAAGCGGAATGCATTCTTGTCCTTGATTCTCGCAATGAGAAACAATGGCGAGTGCAAGGTCGGGTTTTGCATGTTTCTTCAATACCTTGGCAACCACTTTCTTTGGAGGGATAGGGTGATCGTATGGAATCTTAACCATGTCACGGAAAAAGCTCTCAAATCCATTCATATATAGGTAATGCTCGATATCTTTATCTGGCAGTTCCGTGAGTCGATGTCTTTCCTGATCATTACCAAGCTTCGATAGCACCGTTGCTGCGTATTTTTTACCCGCCGCATCGCCGTCAGTTACCACATGCCAATCGATGCCAAACTCTTGCGCGACCTTAATCAGTGCCTTAAGTCCTGATTGGGCGAACTCAATAATCTGCACACCTTCTGCTGCTAGGTTATAGCCACATTGGTTGGCAAGTTCATTGAACAACCAAACCTCGGTTTCACCTTCTACTAATAGCCAACAGCGAGCAAATAGTGCCCCAGAGCGGTGGAAGCGGATATGAAAACCAATTCGTCGAAGTTCATCCTTACTGAAATGGTTCATGTTGAGTTGATTGGCGATGGTTTTGTCTGACTGACGAACCAAGCGACGAATCGATTGAAGTGGGACCGCCGCAAGTAGGTCGCCACTGTTGGTGGTCAGGATTTTCTGCATGGGCAATTTCTGCATCAAGCTCCAAGCCCTTGCCAAGTGTGTTGGGTGCAATCGACCTTCTGGATCTTCAAGGATCAACAGAGGGCGCGCACATCGCCTTAAGTCGTTTGGCCCTTTAGCTTGTAGATAAGCGTTAAGTAACCCCATGAATAATAAGCGAGTTTGTTTGTTCTTGGTCTCTTCGACGAGTTGATGAATACTCTGGTCATTGGTACCCGCAGAATAAAGCAATCCGTCTCGCTGTTTTCTAGGGTTACGACGAGAAGTACTTTTGAAAGAAAAATAGTGCTCAATCAAACTTTGCATCGACTCTAGGCTACTGCGCATTTCACCTTTATTAACATGTCCGGGTATCGCCATAAGACGGCGGCAGGTGTTGTCTATTCGTTTTTCTATTCTTGCTTGTCGACCATTACCGTTATTGGCGCCGTTTCCATTTGTTGTGCCATTGCTCGTGTGATGGTTCCCGTTCCCGTTTGAATTTGCATTAGTTGCGTGAACATTAGTCGGCAGGTGAGCATTGTGGTTAAGGGACTTGCCGTTGAAAGGACGATCAAAGTGCCTTGCATCACGCAAACGGATAACGGGATGTAAGGTCATTAATTCTTGAGCAAGCTTTTCTGAATGATGAAGCTTGAGCGGATTACCGTCCAAACCAAGAAATGCATAGTCTGTTGTTGTCTCATACTGTTCTAACGTCGCGCTGATGCGATAGTAGATGCGAAATACGCCAAATTCATCTTGAACCCAAATAGGTTTGAGTTTGCGATAACGACCTGCGTTAAGTTCGCTCTTATCGTTAGCTTTTAAAGCGAGAACAATTTGAAGATGTTGAGACTGCGGGTGTGAAACAGAGTAATCGACATGAAAATCGGTCATTTCAAAGTGATATGGCACACCGTCTGAGGGCAGAATGACGGAAAGGGCATCCAATAATGAAGACTTACCCCAAGTATTTTCACCAATAAGCGTGGTTAGCTCGTCAAACGCGAGTGACATGCGCTTGATACCTCGAAAGCCAGAAATCTCGATTCTTTCTAGTTGCATAGGCTTACTCCTAACGGAAGGCTCTGCTAATTATTTGAAAGCTAACAGATATCTTTAATCATAATCGAAAAATCCAAATCCGGTATGCTCACCTGTCACAAAACCCGTTGTTTATTAATACGGTGCAAAATGAGATTTTTGATCTATCTCGAGTATTTTTTTGCAGTGCAGTTTCATAAAATTCACGATTCTGTCATGATTCTCGACCTAGTATGAAGGGACAAAGAGAGAAGAAAATATGACTAAAAAGAATAAGCCGACAAAAATAGTGTTGGCACACATCAACGACACCCACTCATACTTTGAACCAACCTCGTTACAGCTATCACTTAAAATGAACAACCACATCATTGAACCTTATGTCAGTGCTGGTGGCTTTGCTCGAATTTCAACACGCTTCAAACAAATAGAACAAGATGCCCAGCGTCAGAAGGTTGGAACCTTGTTCTTGCACGCTGGTGACTGCTTCCAAGGCACGTTGTACTTTTCCTTATTCAAGGGAAAAGCCAATGCCGATTTGTTGAATGCCCTTAATATAGATGCCATGACGCTCGGTAATCACGAGTTAGACATGGGTAATGAGCCTGTTGCGATTTTCGCGAAAAGAATCAAATTCCCGCTGTTGGCCGGTAACTGGAATCTATCGAATGAGGATATCAATAAAACTCATACGCTAGCGGACAACGACATTGTTAAGCCTTATCTGCCTGAAACACGAAGTGCTTCTTTTATAACGAAAGAGTTTGATGGCGAGAAGGTCGCAATATTCGGCTTAAGCATCGACAAGATGGCAGGCATCGCTAACCCAGATATCGATACACCGTTTGAAAATGCTTTGGAAACAGCAAAAGGGACCATTGAGCAAATCCATCAAGCAGGTATCAACAAGATTGTGTTACTTAGCCATCTTGGTTACGAAGCTGATTTAGAGTTAGCAGCCAACGTAACAGGTATTGGTGTCATCGTTGGTGGTCATAGTCATCGCTTACAAGGTGATTTCTCTGATATCGGCTTAGTTAAAGATGATGAATACGGTGTGAAAATTGGCGATACCTATGTTGTGCAAGCGGGTTTCCACGCCATGAGCTTAGGACACTGCGAAATCGAGTTCGATTCTCAAGGCAAAGTGACGCACTTCAATGGTAAAAACGAACTGTTATTAGGCCGTCGACTCTTTATAGACGCGAAACTGAGTGAAGTAGGGCAAGACGATGCCCACGATATGGCGTGTGAGTTTTTAAACAATCACCCTAATATTGCAGTGTGTAAGAAAGATCCTGAGCTGCAGAGCATTCTGACGGATAAATACCAGCCGCGAGTTCGAAGGCTTCAGCAACAAGTGATTGCTCATGCAGACACTAAACTTCGCCATGTACGTATTCCAGATGCTAAAGGCCCGAGTCAACTAGCCCCCTTGGTTGCTCAATCATTTCACCATCTAATGAACAAGAAAGGGCATCAGGTTGACTTTGCCATTCACAACGCCGGTGGTGTAAGAAATTCACTGAACAGCGGCGATGTCTCTGTTGCCGATATTGCCGGAAAACTACTACCGTTTGCCGTACCTATTGGTGTGTATGAAGTAAAAGGTGAAACGATCGCTGGCATGCTTGAAGGTGCAATCAATAACGCGATTGATAATGGTGTCGTGGGCACAGGTTCAGGTAGCTTTCCTTATACACATAATTTGAGGTTTTGTTACCACAAAGAAGCGCCTATAGGACACAGGATTCACCATCTAGAAATTCACTCTGATGATTCAGGTTGGCAAGCTGTTTCTCGCAACCGTATTTACCGGGGCGCGTCGTCAGCCTATACAATGAAAGGCAAAGAGGGCTATAACGCTGTGTTGGATATGATCGGTGATGGCACGGTCACCACTGACTCTATGGCAGACTGCTTCATCGAGTTTCTGCAAGACCACCCAGAGTCGCTTCACCTCAATGAACCGTTGAATTGCATGGAGTGTTTTAGATAACTAAAGCTGATACTGATATTTAACACTATTACTTTGGGTTATTTATAAAATTGGCATTGTTTATGCTTTATCTCTGCAGGTCGCCTTCTTGTGGAGATATGCATGGATAAGAAAGATTGGTTAGATGCGGTAGCGGTTGTCGGTTGGGTATCAGTTTGGTCAGCGTTAGTGTATTTAATACCTGCCGCAGGGCTGTAAATTGCTCTTTTTGCAACTTCATTACGCAGTGCAATAGTGTGTTTGACTTGCGAATTTATTCTTAGAATCAATTCGCGTGTCTATTTGACAAAGTGGCATCAATCAGAAAGGAGCGTTTGCTCCTTTTTTGCTTTTTCCGTGCAAATTTATATAGACGAAACACAACCAGAGGATTATTATCCACGCGTTTGGGGAGTAGTTAGCGCAAGTTTACATATCGTCATCTCGTTAGGCCAAGAGTCTATCCGGTATGTAAAAGTGAAATCCCATATTTCACTTCAACGAGACCAACGCAATCACAGTCAAGATCCGTAATGGAGCTTGATATGCTTTGTTTGCGGAAGGTCTTTGTACAGTTCTTCCGCCCGGAGGAATAATGAACTCAACTCAATCTCTATTATCTACAAATAGTGAATCCTTTTTTTCATCGCCAATCATGACGACTTATGCGGGCTTTTTCCTGCTAACGGTTATTCTCGTCTCTATTGATATCTATCAGACTCGTGGCGGTAACGTTACTATCAAGAAAGCGGCAATCTGGAGTGTTTTCTGGTTTGTACTTGCGTTTTTGTTTGCTGGCTCGATTTACCTATTTTGGGACATTTATGCGCCGAACAGTGACTACACAGCGCAAAAAGCAACCGTGTCATTCATTACGGGTTACTTGTTAGAAAAATCCCTTAGCGTAGACAACTTGTTTGTTTTTGCGATGATCTTTGCTCAATACCAAGTTCCTGAGCATCTAAGACCTCGTGCGCTTCTTTGGGGCGTAATTGGTGCATTGGTGCTTCGTGCAATTATGATCGCACTAGGCGCACAGCTATTGGCGGAATATCACTGGGTGCTTTACGTGTTCGCTGCGTTCTTGATTGGTACAGGTATTAAGCTGGCATTAGACAAGGGCGAAGAGGAGAGTGTGAATACTCTGCCTGAAAAGCTACTTCGTAAAGTGATGCCGGTAACAGAGGACTTCCATGGCCCTGCATTAATGGTTAAACAGGGTGCTAAATGGACATTCACTCCAATGATGTTGGTCATCGGTGCGATCGCAGTCATGGACGTGATGTTTGCATTAGACTCTATCCCTGCGATCTTTGCGGTAACACAAGAACCGTTCTTGGTACTTGCGGCTAACGTGTTTGCGTTACTTGGTCTTCGCTCGTTGTATTTTGTACTGCAAGGTATGATGGACAAGTTCATCTATTTGAAACCCGCGCTTTCATTCATCATGGTGTTCATTGGTGTGAAAATGCTTCTGGTTGATAGCGAGTGGGCTATCCCAACTTACTGGTCATTGGCGGTATTGGTTTCTACGATGACGATTGCGGTTATAGCGTCGGTTTATGCGAAGAAGCCAGGCATTGAACAAGTAAATTAAAAACAAATATAACTTATCGAAAAGTCGATAATGAACACGTGGCTGATGAAGTGGAAAATTTATTTATGTAAAATTTCTGTGACATTGGCCACTGTTGTTTGCGGGGTATTTGTACTAAATGCATGATTTAAACACTATATTGAATTTGTACTCACATAATCTGCATATCTATTTTGTGGCATTGTTAATGGTTTGTGTTATTAGAAAAACTAATCCCAAAATCTAATTTTAGTCATTTTTTAACCTGCAAAAGATCACCTATTATTCTTGTCATCAGAACGAAACACATTAATAAATTTATAGAGAGGCAATCATGGCTCAAGCAGTACAAATGAATACTATCGCTGTTCCTAACTCTATGGATAAGAAAACCTACTCGGTTAACTTCAAAGGATTGATTGCACACATTTTCGATATTCTTTTCGTAGACAACTCTCCACGTAGTTACTACGCAAGCGACCTATCTGGTCACATGCAACGCGATATCGGTATTAACCGTTAATCTCAGCGTTAACATGTAAATATAGAATTTTAAGAAAACGCCAGCTTCTAAAGCTGGCGTTTTTGTATCTGAAATAAACTCAATCTCTTCGTAAACTAAGCACCTGAAAGAAAAACCTAGGCATAACGGTCTGTATTTGAGCGCCATTCAATTCGCTTTGTACAAGGATCTCGGTATGTCACACGCCAAACGCAATTCATCATTGATTAAACTTTGTTTATTTGCCTTACCGATCGGCTTCTATTCCTCAGTGTCGCTTGCACAAACCTGGAGTAATGAAGGCCAGCCCGCACAGGTTATCGAGCTCTTCACCTCTGAAGGTTGTTCAAGTTGTCCACCTGCTGATCAGTACCTCAGTACTTTTGAAGACCATCCAAAACTTTGGACACAAGTTATTCCGCTTGCCTATCACGTCGATTATTGGGATTACTTAGGTTGGGGCGACAAGTTCGCGAGTAAGGCGTTTAGTCAGAAGCAACGCTTGTACAAAGCTTATGGAGTAACAAGTGGGGTTTACACACCCGGCTTTGTTGTCGATGGAAAAGAGTGGCGCGGTTACTTTAACTGGTTAGACAGAGCGTTGCCTTCGCTCAAACAACAAAATAACCCCAAGCTAACGGTCAACTATAAAGGCGATACGTTCAGCGTAAGTTACGAAGGCAAAGGGGATTATGTTGCTCATATAGCTTTGCTGGCGATGAACGAAGTCACCAGCGTTAAGGCGGGCGAGAACAGGGGTAAGAAACTCGAACATGATTTTGTTGTGGTTTACGATGGTTATCAGCGTGGTGAGTCTGAATGGCAATTTAATATCAATTTTGAGCCACTTGTCGCTACACCAGACGCAGTCGCTGTTTGGTTAACCGAGCCGAATTCGTATGCACCGGAACAAACGGTAGCAGGTTGGCTGAACTAACTGCAACCCATGACAATTGTGTAGCTGGAATACTCTTAGACGAAGTTGGTACGGCGAGTATCGAGGTTCTCACATCGAAAACTTCGCTTCTGACGGATATTAATCAGTGAAATAGAAGCGAAAGGGCGATTTAGTTACGTAATACTGCTGAAATACGTTAATATAGTGCGCTATTATTTTAGCTTTGAGTTCCTGCAATTAATGACTAACACCACTACACCAACCAACTTCTCTGATCTTGGCTTAATCTCTCCTTTGATGGCTCGTTTATCTGAGCTTGAATACCAACAGCCAACGCCTATCCAAGCGCAAGTTATTCCAAGTGTGTTAGCAGGACGCGATTTAATTGCAGGCGCAAATACCGGTTCAGGTAAAACCGCAGCATTTGCACTTCCACTGTTACAAAAGATTCATGAAGATGCCCCTCTGGACCGTCGTTCAGGCAAAGGTAACTTTGTTTCTGGCCTTATCTTGGTTCCTACTCGTGAACTTGCTAAGCAAGTGGCTGACAGCGTTAAATCTTACGCTGTGCATTTCAATGGCGCGATTAAAACGGTTTGTGTGTTTGGTGGTGTATCGGTAAACACTCAAATGCAGGCGCTACGTGGCGGCACTGATATCTTGGTGGCAACACCGGGTCGTCTGCTTGACCTTATTTCAAGCAACGCTATCAAGCTAGACAAAGTGAAAACGTTAGTGCTTGATGAAGCTGACCGAATGCTAAGCCTAGGTTTTACCGAAGAACTTGATGCAATCTTGAAGCTCTTGCCGAGCAAAAAACAAACCTTGTTGTTCTCTGCAACTTTCCCAGAGCAAGTTAAAACGCTGACTCACGAACTTCTAAGCGATCCAATTGAAGTTCAACTTCAAAGTGCCAATGCGAGCACACTGGTTCAACGTGTATTCGAAGTAGAAAAAGGTCGCAAGACAGCGTTACTCGCACACCTAATTCAACAACATGAATGGCGCCAAGCTCTGATCTTCGTTAATGCGAAGAACAGCTGTGAGCACCTAGCAGACAAGCTTTACAAGCGCGGTATCATCGCAGAAGTATTCCACGGCGATAAAGGGCAAGGTTCACGTACTCGTATCCTAGAAGATTTCAAATCTGGCGAGATTGACGTTCTGATCGCGACAGACATCGCGGCACGTGGTCTGGATATTGAGAAGCTTCCAGTGGTAATCAACTTTGACTTACCGCGTAGCCCGTCAGACTACATGCACCGTATCGGCCGAAGTGGTCGTGCAGGTGAAGTTGGTCTTGCGTTATCTCTGATCGATCACGAAGATTACCACCACTTCAAAATCATCGAGAAGAAGAACAAGATTCGTCTTGAGCGTGAGCAAATTGAAGGCTTTGAAGTGGATGAAGAAGCGACAGCTGAACTGATCGCAGCACTAAAACCTGTTGCGCCACCGGCCGGTACTGGCAAGAAGAAAAAGAAGAAGAAAGCTCCAAAAAACCAAGATGTGTGGCTGAACAACAACTGATCTTGAGTCAGCAAGCCATATAAATCAGCAAGCCATATAAATCAATAAGTAATAGACATTCAAAAGGTGCTTAATTGCGCCTTTTTTGTGTCTGTAGGGCTGGGATTTGAGTCGTTAATAAACGACTGTTGCGGTGTTAAACAACCCGATAATCCGTTCGAAGGATAGCGTCCTCCATAAGAGATTCAGCGATTTAACGCTTTGCTCATAACCTGTTCGGGTTTTGAGCAATTGGGTAACCGCGTGAAGACCTCGATTAAACAATTAGTGCTGGCCACTTCATTTTTCCTGTTTACCCAACACTCTTCTAGTGCTGCTGAATTTGAGGTTAAAGGGGTTAATAAAACTCTCACCGAAAATGTAGAATTATATTTAGAACCTTTAGCCGATGTTCCTGCATCACAGCTATCGAAAACGAAGCTATCTAAACGTATTCAAGATGCACTCAACCCTTATGGTTATTATCACCCACAGCTCGATATCGACCTCAATGATTCTGATAACGTGATCATTAACATCGATTCTGGTCCTGTCATGCGCATCGCAGAATCGATAGTAAAAATAACAGGTGAAGCTAGCCTAGATGCGGAGTTCATCAATATACTCAATCAAAGCAAGTTAGGCTCAGGTTTAACTTTGTCTCACCAAGAATACGACCAAACTAAGCGTGCGATTTTCTCTTTAGCAAAGCGGAAAGGTTATTTTGACGGCAGGTTTATCGAGTCAAAGATTGAAGTTATTCCTAGCGAGAACATCGCGAATATACACTTGTATTTTGCAAGTGGTCCACGCTACAAGTTCGGTTCTATAAGTATTCCTGATGATGGGGTTGACCCTACTCGTATCGAGAAAATACCCACCTTTAAAAAAGGTGATGACTTTGACACCATCAAGTTAGGTGAACTGCAATCTGATTTGTCAGACACTCAATGGTTTCGAAGTGTCATCGTACATGGTGACTTTGACAAACTTGATGACAACCTAGAAGTTCCAATTGAAATCATTGCCGAGCCAAGTTCTCGAAATATCGTGCAGGTCGGTGGCGGCTATTCTACTGATCTCGGTTTACGCGCCTCTCTCAGTTGGTCAAAGCCTTGGTATAACCGGAGAGGCCACAGCTTTGAAACACAGACATATTTGTCTGAACAGGAGCAATCACTTCAGTTGGGGTACAAAATCCCCACAGAGAAAGTCACAACGGATTACTTTGGTATTCAGTTTGAATCGAAACGAATTGATCATCGAGACACCAATAGCTTTACAAACGATCTTAAGTTCGAACGTTACTGGCAATTAGACAGTGATTGGCAAAGCACCATTTATGTCAGATACTTGCACGAACAGTACCGTCAGGCGTCTGAGGAAGAGCAATCGCAATTGCTGTTACCTGGCATCAGTTTTTCTCAGGTTGATCGTAAAAATGATCAGTTGGAGCTCAATCATCGACACATCTATTCTGTCGAGTATTCTGACCCTAGTCTGTTCTCTGACTCAAGGCTGTTGCGGTTGGAAGGAAACAGTGTCCTTTCATGGGATATTAGTGACAGGCAGAAGCTCCATTTCCGCTCCAACGTAGGCATCAACATTGCCAAATCATTATCTGATGTGCCGTCGTCACTGCGGTATTTTGCTGGTGGCGATGGAAACCTGCGAGGTTATGGTTACGAATCTATCTCCCCTAGAGACGAGAATGGTGAACTAACGGGGGCACGTTATATGTTAACTGCTGGACTCGAATATCAGCATCAAGTCTATCGTTCAATTTGGTTGGGCGCATTTCTTGATGTGGGTGATGCATTTGATCAACAAGCGGATTGGAAGCGTGGGACGGGCGTGAGTTTGATTTGGAACTCACAGTTAATGCCAGTTAAGCTCGATTTTGCTTACGGCTTAGATGCGCCTGAAGGCGACGAATTTCGTATTCATTTTTCCTTGGGTACTCAATTCTGATTTTTGTACGCTGTTTATGCACTCGCGAGGATGCGAACCATCTAATAGGATTCAAGTAAATCGAAAGAGCGTAATAACCTTTGTGCTTTAGCAAACACAAAGGTAAAAACAATGAAAAAGCTACGATTCGGTGTATTTGGTAATATGGGCCCTGAAGCAGATGCTCTGTTCCAAGATATCGTCGCCAAGAAAGAAATTGAACACGGCGCACTTAAAGACTAAGACCACATGGCCATGATAGTGGTGAAAAACTCAGATATCCCCGCTCGATCTGAAGTGATTAACGAAGGCGGTACCGAGCCTGTGCCTGAACTGATTGAGTCAGCGTGCATTTTAGAACATGCCAATGTTCAGTTTGGCGTAATGACCTGTAACACCGCTCATTACTTTAGACCTGAGGTTCAAAAGCACACCAACGTTTATATCGTCGACATGCTTCAAACCACCGTTGATCAAATCAAAGAGCAGAACTCTGAATCTGTTGTTGGTATTTTATGTACCAACGGCACATACAATTCGGGAATCTATGATCGTTACCTAACGGACGCGAATCTGGTGTTCGTTAAGCCAGATTCCTTTGAGCAAGAGCATAACGTGCATAGTGCTATCTATGGTGAAGTAACCGGTGAGATGACAGAGTGTGGACAAGCAATCCGAGAAACCAACGGGATCAAAGCGGGCGAGTTTGAGCGTAATGCCGCACTGCTTGCTGTAGCGATTCAATCCATCGTAGAGAAGGGCGTTGATACGGTTATTTGGGGATGCACGGAACTTCCTTTGGTTAGAAAGCAACTTGAAACGGCATTTCCAACAGTCACTTTTATTGATCCTATGGAAGCGGTAGCTGAGCGTGTCGTTGATATTTACCGTCTCGCTGAGCAATATGTGGAGCGTGGACATGTGGATTACAACATTAATGATGTTAATTCGATCTTCACAACGCTTGATATGGTGAACTACGTAGCCCAAAGAGCGATGACCTACCGTCTATAAGCTCAGATACGTGTATTTGAAACATGAGAAAGCCGCGAATTACGCGGCTTTTTTACATTTGGACTGGAGAAAATTAAAAATTAAGATTCGAAGCTGAACACTTAAAGCTCGAACTCGCCATTCATTTTTCGAAATAACCAATCAGGTACCTTGTTCCATGAACTGTAGTTCGGGTTCTTAGTATGGATTTGTTCCTCTGAAGCCCAGATGGTGTCACCTGATTGTTCTCGCGACACAGCCCAGAACAACTCCTCTTTCTGACGTGTTAAGTAGTGTGTCACTTGCTTCGCAAACTCTTCACTGTCAACCAACACCCCAAACTCAACGTTGAGAAAGTCTGATCTTGGATCGAAGTTAGAAGAGCCAATATAGGTGACACGCTCATCTAAAATTACTGTCTTGTTGTGGTAGTAGGTATCAACATGAAAGTAGTGATCATCATTGATCGCTTGGCTTTTGTACTCATAGATACTTACGCCCTTGTCGAGTAGAGTCTCACGGTGTTTTTCGTAATACGCAGGCACAAAGCCCGAATCATTAGAAGCCGATGAATTCGTCAGTAAGGTGACTTCGGCTTCGCTCTCTCTAAGTGCGTCGACGAATACAAACTTGTTATCGCTTGGCACCATATAAGGCGTAGAAATAATAACCTTAGATGGTGTCGGTACTTTTTGCTTCATCAAGTGTTCAATACGTTGGCGAAAGTAGGGCTTGTTGTCATTGAGTTTCTCCAGTGAGTCAAATACCGGCGTGACAGAGGCTGAAATGAACTTCGGTTGGTTTAAGCTCTTTATCTGCCTTTCGACTTCAGACGTGATCAATGCTTGATTCTTTTCACCTTTGTTCAACGCTTTGGTGAACGCTTGGTATTGCTCTTTCTCTTTGATTTTAATGCGTTCTTGAATTGGCACTACATGCTCACTGTTCCACAACGCTTGGTAGTTTCGGTCGAAAGCAGCAATCACGTCGCCTTTAAACAGCACATCCATATCAAAGAAGTTGGCACTTTCGCTGTAGCCAAAGTAGTCATCACCGATGTTGCGCCCACCGAGGATCATCGAATGGTGATCAACGTTAAAGTATTTCTCATGCAGTCGATTATCTAACTGTTTTTGATTAGTAGAGAAGTTAAACGCACGACCAATCCAGCCAGCTTTGCGTGACTCAAAAGGGTTGAACAGTCGAATCTCAATATTGGGATGTGAGTCTAATTCTGCTAACCATTTGTCATTAAAAACGAGTAGGTCATCCAGTGTCAGGCGCACGGCCACATCGCGGTCAGCGGCGTGTTTCAGCTCGTTTAACAGCATCAGACCCAGAGTGTCGTTTTCCCAAGAGAAGTAAGTCATATCAATCGAGTGTTTTGCTTGGCGAACCAGATCAATGCGGCGCGCAAAGGCTTCAGGCGCACTCGGGATCAAATAGACTTCGGCTTGATGTTCTGTGCTTTGCCAGTTAGCTTCGAAGTCAGGTTCAACATCGGGGTAAGGTTGGGCACATCCTGTGACCAAAGCAATCAACATTATTGTGCATGCTGTTTTTAGTTTGCTAAGTGTCATAACTAACCTGCGTTTAAATAAAATTTAGATATAAAAACGGCCAGCGAACTGGCCGTTAAAATAGGAGAGGTGTTGAGTATGTTTAGTTTAGGTACCAGTCCCAAGGCATAAGACCTTGCTCTGCTAGACCCGTTAAGCGACCTTCACGAAGCTTAGGATCAACACCTGGGTTTGTGACATAGTCCCAGTCGAAGGTAGTGCTGTTGTCGCTGAATCCTGCACCATCAATGACAAGCACATTGTCGGTAGCATCGCTGTACTGGTAGCTCTGGAACAATTCATCGCTAAACCAAAGACGCGACATTTCGTTCATAAGGGCTTTATCTTTGCTTGATGGATTTACTTCGCTTCCATCAAAACGTACAGCTTTGTTGAACATAAATGGCAGTTCTGAACCGTTACATGCACCGCTGATGCAACCAATCGTTTTGAATAGATCAATGATTGACAGTTGGTCGTATTCGCCCGTTTCTTCATTTAGACCTGTTTTATAGTTCCACATGTTAAAGCTTGGTTTGTGCTCAAAGTGGTATAGCGTTGCTTCTACTCCGCTGTTTGCTGCCATGTGACGAGCTGGACCATTGAACAAGGTGTCATTTAGCAAGGTTTTAAATTGCGTCATGTTGTCAAGAGCACCACCTATGTCAGCTTCTGAGTTAGGGTAGAAGTCTGTTAGATCTAGAGCAGCTTTTACTTCATCATGACTAGCAAGTTCTATGTCTCCAATAATTGATAAGCAACTTAAGTAACTATCCTCACCATTAGCTGCATTTGCTAGGCACACACCAAATGCAATCGAATTAAACAAATTTACGTCAATGTTGATGTCTGTATCTAAACCAAAAAATAGCTCTGTTACAGACTTGTATGCCGTAAGGGAAAGCGTCATGTTTTGGGTTAACTCTTCAGTACTCATCCCCCCAATTTTAGTTTCAAGCATGGCTACGTTATCTTCATCACTTAACCAATCCAATATACTTAATGCAAGTTCTTCTGAGTTTGTACCTTCGTTGAGCTCGGGCTTTATATACTCAATTATGGTAGGAACTAAAAAAGTCACATTGAATAACATGCCGAAGCTGTTAGATTCACTAGCGTTATTTCCAAGTACTGTAGATACGGCGAAATCTGTTTTTATAGGTGCTTCAATAGAACTTACGCAAATTTCATCAGCGTCTGAGTCTGTCTCTAGCTCTTTACAAAGGATATAGGGAGCAAATGGCATAAGGGTAGACATTGGTGTCTTATCAGAGTTGGGACCCACTTTTATATTTCCTTGTTCGTCTATATCATCAAACTTGAGTTTGTAATTCAGTGAGAGTGACAGAGAACTAAGTAACCAGTTTTTCAGCTGTTCTAATCCATTTAAAGCTGTTTCTTGCGACGCCATGATCTTGTCAAGCGAAGTGTCTGCTGTAAAACCCTTACTGCGATCTTTTGCAACTTCATAGCTTGGATACTCAAACCCATAAGGGTTGCTTTGCATGATTGCACGTTGGAAATATTGACCTGCGATATTGTCATCTTGCTGCAAGAAACCGATAGACATAGCACCTGAGCCTTGACCCATAACGGTTACGTTTTGAGCGTTACCACCGAAGTCGGTAATATTATTGTGTACCCACTCCAAGGCACGCTTCTGGTCACCTAGGCCATAGTTGCCATCTTTGTAAGCGCCTTTAACCCATTGAGTACCTAACTGACCAAGACGGTAGTTAAAGCTTACATAGATGAAAGGCTTACCATCGTCGCTTCCTTGAGCAACCACGGTATCACCTTGGATGAGCGGCTCTGCACCAGAACCGTATTCGAAATCACCACCGTGGATGAATACATAAACCGGTAGATCTGCATCAGCATCTACGCCTGCTGGGCGCCAGATATTGAGGTTAAGGCAGTTCTCATCTTGTGTTTGTGTTGTCGTTTTTAGTTGAGGACAAGCATAACCGAACTGAGTCGCATCCAAAGTACCTTCAACAAGGTTTACAACTTCACTGTGTTCAAAGCGCTGAGCCTCTGCATATTGAATCCCTTTGAAAGATTCAACGGAAGCCAGTTTGTCGTCTTCGGTATTCGAAGTTATAACCAGTTCTTCTATCGTCGCTTTAATCGTTACGTTACCGATTTGAGCATCAAACGGTTTAGCCGGTGCCGGAACTAACGGTTCGGGCTTGTCTGGGAATGGAACAGTAGGGGCACTATCAGTATCGCAACCTGCTAAGGCAGTAGTAATAGTAAGAGCGATCATTGAACGGTATGCAATAGTCATAAAATGAGTTTCCACAATAGTATTCGGCGTAGTCTGTTTCATCGCTATCTGCGTAGATAACAGAACTACAAAATTTCTTATTAAGAACAACCTGGTTTAAGGGCTAGGCTGGTAATCAAAGTTCGGTGACTAGAATCGGTAGCCAAGATTCAGCGTTACAGCCGAACGAGTTTCGCCTTTGTTGTACAACATGGTCATGTTGTAGTTTTTGCCGATCTGCTTGTTAACACCTGTTAGGAATGCCCACTGGTCGATATCGACGCCAACGTCATAATCAAATTCGATGTCTCCGGTTTTTACGGTGCCTTGCATACGTGAATTTAAACCTTGGTATTCAGCACCCACGAAAAACTGAGCTCGATAATCAACTAATTGGTAACCCAGCATGGGTTGAACCGTGACAATGCCATCTCCCCAATCGTCCACTCCTTTTAGGCGTGTTTGTGAATAGGTACCTGTGACTGAGGCAAAGAACTCTTTGTAACCAACAGATAATGTGGTGCCCGCGCCGCGTAAGTCATATTCAAGATGAAGTGGTACATTCAAACGACCACTGTTACATAAGGCAGAGACACCTTCGCAAAGTGCGTTACCTAGCCCTGGCAATTTGTTATTGAGCTTGTCTTTTAAGTATTCACCTGCGGCGCCGGTATAAGAGGCGTCAACATTCGCATCAACGTTTACCTTTCCTACGTACCCGAATACATTCCAGAATGGCAAGATATTTACGTCGCCGCGTATCGAAACACTTTCCGCTTTGACCGTCGCAACACTGTCTTCCGGGTCAAATAAATCATTCAAGCGCACTCCACCAATCACGTAATCTGTCATGGGTATATCCATATCTTGATTGCGATAAGCCAGTGATACGCCGAATGGAAGGGGTAAATCGATACCTTGACGACGCACCATGTCACCCATTAAAGGGAATACTCGATCTAACTTAACACTCGCTTCTTGCATACGAGGATCTGAAACTTCTTTTAGACGCCCTTCATGCAGGACATTAACGCCGTTGTCGTCTTCATAAATTGCGACGGGTTCAGTTACAGCGCTCATGGTCATCGGTTTCGTTTTAGACGTACCCTCGATGTTAATTGTCTTACGTTCAATAACGACTTGACCAGAGTCTAACGTTTGGAAATCAATCACTTGGTAATAGGTATCGACTTTTGACTTACCAAGATTAAATGGCTTGTCGTTGGTGATTACCATGCGTTTTGGTGTGCCGCCTACAAGTTCAATATCAACATTCAAGAAACGGAAATAGGCGATGTCTTGTGGTAAGCCGTATCTCGAATAGTTGAAGCTAATGGTCACGTCGCCGTTGTCTTTTTCATTGACTTTCACTGACGATGGATCGAAGCTTTCTGCATAATTTCTTAGTCGATACTCAGTGCGCGTAAACTCTTCAATTTCATCGAGCAGTTTTTCGTTTTCATCCAGCTCTTGCGGGTTGTATTTGATGCGCAGGTCGATGTTGCCTTTGCTGTCTGTGTTTTTTATCAGATAGACGCTTGAGTCACGAACCTCATCGCCAATTTGTATGGTTCGATGTGCGTGTTCAACTAGGTGTTCGCCCTGTACGAGCGAACTGATTGCTAGCTTTGGTAAATCATGACTGATGCCATATTTGTCAAATAGTGCTCGACCTTTTTCCATAACTTCGCTGTAAGTCTTGGTTTCTGCCGCAGACGCAAAATTGGGGGTGGTAAGTAATAGGGCGCTCGCTAACACAGAAAGAGTATGGGTCTTACAGGCGCTGGTGCGTATTTCAAAAAAACTCATGACGGTTTCCACGCTGAGTGGCCTCAAACCTTCGAGACTCAAACAGTCGATGTAATACTGAACGTCGTGTTCAGTTGTTATGTATTTATCCGTTAGGATTGCTAGTGTGAATGTCGCAACTAAAAATGCATTGCGTCAATCAATGAGAGGATTTTAAGAGGAGGTGGCAGATCGCGTTAATCGCGTTTGATGGACGCTATCCTCACTTAGTAATAATTAGCGTTAATCAATTGATTTATAATGATTTTCAATAGATAAAAAAACGGCCTGTGAAGTAAAAATACTTGGCAGACCGTTTTGTTGTGAGTTGTTAAGCGCATTTAGTTCTAAGCAGTTACCCTCACTCTAAATAGATCAGTAAACAACTTCGCTATCATCAGAATAATCAAAATGTTTACGAGCATCAAAAGTGGCGTTTCAATTCCATAAACAGGTGTGAGGTTGAGCGCACCAGATGTGAGAACAACTAATAAGTTAATACCCAATATTCGGTGTACCATGAGCTTAGGTGTCGCGAACACTTTCCATATCACCATAATGTTAAGGAAGTAGAATAGTCCCAGCTCCCATAGTTCTGTCATTAATGGCATCACAAAGATGTATTGCAACAGAACCACCGACCCTGTACCCAACACACCATAAAAAGCGTCCTTAATAACGCTTGGTGGCATGGTCGGCACCATAGAAGAGAATACACCGGCTAACATAGGAAATATGAAACCACCTGGAACTGGAAGATAAATCCAAACCAACAGCGATGTGATAAACATCGACACGCCTTGCAGCACTTTGCGCCCATCTTCATTCAAATGTTCAACAAACGTGCGATGTGCATGATGCCAAGACACGTCTTTATGATCACCTATGACATTGAGTTCACCCTCAACAAGAGATTGTTCTGGTGTTAATACATCGAACGTCTTCAAGTTGTGAGTAAGAACTGCCCATTGGATATCTAAGTCTGATTCGCTGTTACTTTGTTTGAGTAATGTATCTTGGATATGTGCCATTTCATCGATACGCAAGCGCCATGTTTGGATGTTCTCTTTAAGGTGGTAGCTTCCGGTCAGTGGCAGATCTAAAAGTTGATACAGCTTATCAATATTCGCGGTGTTGCTTTCAAGTGCGGCAATGTCGATGTTGTCTGTTTTTTCCATCGCATCTAACAACGCTTGTTTACTGGTTTCGAAACGTTGTACAAAGTTGAGTTCAGTATTCACAGGCCACACGATGCGATACACAATAGAGAACACAACAACACCTAATAGTGTTTCTTGAAGTCTAAGTACAGCAAAGTGGAAGGTGGTTTGGTTATCAAACCCGCCCAGACAAGCAACAATCGAACACACGGTAAATCCTATTGAAAAGATGTAGCCGTATTTCTCGTCACTAGACATGAAAATACAAGTGCCTAAGAACACGGTAAGAAATGTTAGAAACAAAAATCGATCTTGTGAAAACATCGCAATGAGGAAAAAGGCATAACCGGTCCCTAACAAGGTTCCCATTAACCGGTTATGGCCTTTGTTTATTGAATGGGCGAAGCTCTCGTTCAATGCCATCACTGCGACGGCTATCGCAGCCCAATACGGTTTTTCCAAACCAAACCACAACGCTAGGCAGATTGCGATAACGATAGAGAGTGCGACTTTAATCGCGTCTTTAGTCGATGCAGTGAACATAAGAATCACCTAGCTATTTTTGATTATTTTGATCGAGGCAGTCATACCAACACGCAGTTGTACGTCTTCTGGTATTTTGTCTAACTTCACTTTGATAGGGATGCGTTGAGCTAGGCGTATCCATTGGAAGTTTGGATTCACGTTTGGCAATAAATCATTACCTGTGCTGCCGTCTTGCTTCGCGATACCAAAACCAATACTTTTGATATGTCCTTCTAGCTGAACATTGTTGTGCATCATTAAGGTCACATAAGCAGTGTCCTGAGCATCGACACCGACTAAATCAGTCTCTTTGAAATAACCTTCAATCCAGAAGCTATCTTCATCAATTAGCGCAACCACAGGTGAATTCGCGACAACTTGAGAGCCAACACGTAGGTTCAGATTGGTGATATAGCCGTTAGTAGGCGCATATACCTTGGTGTACTCAAGGTTGAGATATGCTTCTTCTACGTTCGCTTTTGCCAGTTCGACATTTGCGGCGCTGGTTTCTACCGCGTTGTTCAAGTTGTTTAGTGTCAGCACGGGCACGGCACCGGGCGTTCTTTTCTCTAAATTCAACGCGCGTTGCTCTTCGTTTTTGGCTTTGGCGAGTAGGGCAAATGCTTGTTTTTGAGTCGCAAGTGCTTTTCTGTAGGTCGCCTTGTAAATACTCGGATCGATCTCAAAAAGAAGATCGCCTTTTTTTACCTTCGAGTTGTCTTCGACATGCACTTCAATGACTTGACCCGTGACTCGAGGTGTAATCGAGACGATATAAGCGCTGACTTGTCCGTCTCTGGTCCATGGGTTACTTGAGTACGACTGGTAATAGCTATAAACCACAGTTCCCGCAGCAGCCAATAATAAAAGTGTGATGAGATAACGTTTGATCACAGTAAGTGCCTCAAAAAATGGTAATAAAATGGCCGATAGCGCCAGTAAAAATCACGATCAAGCTCAGTTCTGCTATTGCAGGAAAGGCGACGTACTTATGAAGGCTAAACCGTGTCGCGATTGACCCTGTTAGCATTGTCAGTATGTAAGCCAGTGCGATAACCAATAACAGCGGTGGGAAGTAGACTTCATCCCACACAAGCTCATGCGGCATGGTATTCATGGTTCTGTTCTCTATTTGTTTGATGAATGCAACGATAACGGAGTTCGATGTATTGTGATAATCGTTTATAGAGGATCGTACCCATCAAAATCCAACTTTATTCGGTGATTATGCCAACTGCCTCTTTGTTGAGAGCCGTAAGCGGCGTTGTTGATCAAATCAGCTTGAAGATCAACGACACCATATGTAGCTAGCCGTTAGCTTCTAACGGGCATACCTAGTCCTATGACTTTGTTAATCGCTTTGACATTCGCCATGATTTCGCCCACTTGAGCGTTGTAACATCTCAAGCTCAATTTATCGCTTGTTAGTCCTTTATATCGGGACATAGCAGTCTCAGATATTGAACGATAGTGATAACCAGACTCTGTTTTCCATTCCGATATTGTTCCATCTCTCAGAGCCATTACCGCTTTGTTTCTGGGATGACCGTCTTCCCAAAGAGCTGCATTCTTTCGAGGCGGTATTAACGGAGTACAGCCTTTATTTTTTCAGAGTCTCGTGGCAATTTTTTGTGTCATATGCTCCATCGGCGGATACGGCAGCGACCTTTCTACGTAGTGGGTTGAGTAACGTCGGTAACACTTCACTATCGCCTACATTTACAAGACTGACTTCCGCACTAATCGCTTCGTGAGTATCCACATCCACAGCTAAGTGCAGTTTGCGCCATGTCCTACGTTTTTCTGTACCATGCTTTTTCACTTTCCACTCCCCCTCACCAAAGACTTTGAGGCCAGTAGAATCAATGGCTATATGGCGAATAGCCCCTCTCGATTTATTGCGATATTTGACCTGAACTGTCTTCGAGCGTTTACTGATACAGGTGTAGTCAGGGGACGTTAGTGGAACATCTAATAGCTCAAAGATAGAGTCGATAAAGCCTTGAAGAGCACGTAAAGGAAGAGAGAAGATGCCCTTAATCATCAAGGCGGTTTCAATCGCTGTATCAGAGTACTGAAAGCCTCTCCCACGCTTACCATGATGAGTTTTGCATCGCCATGCATCTACGGCTGAATCATCTATCCAGAATGTAACCGAACCACGTTTACAAAGAGCCTTATTGTACTCCGTCCAGTTAGTTATCTTCTTGTTTGCTTTACCCATATCACCACCATTCCAATCGTTTCAAATGATCAGATCACAGGACTTGGAAAAGGCTCAACTAATTTAGGCAACAACGCCGTAGGTAGGTTGTCGTTCTTGAAGTGGAAACACTTAATTGAAATTAATTTCGAAAATCATCTACTTTTGCCGGTTTAAGATAAATCTATTTAAACCAATCACTTAAGGTGTAAATTGCACTTCAAAAACTATGCGAACAGTTAAAGTGATGATTTGATCCATCAAATGGGATTACATAATAAAACCTTTTGTTCTTAATATTCGGTTCGAAGCAACGAGATGCTTTATTTATTTTGAATAATCCAACAAATATCATTATTAAGTTATTAGTTAGATTATTTACTCCTTATATTTAGTAACAAGAGTAAATTTGTCATGGACATTATTTCTAATCTGTTTGACATGGCACCATTTGTCGCATTATTTATTACACTCTCATTGGGTTATATGGTTGGTAAAATTACTATCGGCCGATTTGTTTTAGGCGGTGTGGCCGGAACATTATTAATGGGCGTAATTATTGGGCAATTTGGTGTTCAGATTGATCCCGGCGTAAAAAGTATTTTCTTTGCGCTCTTTATTTATGCTGTGGGTTATCAAGGCGGCGCACAATTCTTTAAAGCGCTTAACTTTAGAACCATCAACATTCTGTTGTCTGCGGTTGTTATGACGGTTTCAGGCTTATTGTGTGTACTTGCCGCTGCGTGGTTGTTTGACTTAGATAGAGGTACTGCTGCGGGCCTAGCTGCCGGTGGTTTAACTCAGTCTGCGATCATTGGTACTGCAGGCGATGCGATCGCCCGTTTGGGTGGTGTGTCTGAAGAAGCCAAACATCTGATGCAAACTAACGTTGCTGTTGGTTACGCTGTAACTTACATCTTCGGTTCTCTAGGTCCAATCCTAATGGTGACATGGGTATTCCCAACACTAATGAAATGGGATATCCGCGCTGAAGCAATCAAAATGGCAGAAGCGAACTCAGATGGTAATGCAGAGCTTGGTGCTGGTGAATTCAATGCGATGACAAAACTTGAGACTCGCGCTTTTGAAATCAAAGCAGAGAGCAAAGTGAATGGTTTGACACTAGCCCAAATCAATCAAGATTCAATAGACGCATGCATCGAAGTTATCGAGCGTGATGGCAAAGCGATTGAAGCAGACAAATTTACTAAGCTTCAACAAGGCGATGTTCTGGTTATCACAGGTACTCGTAAAGCCATTAGTCAGTTGAAAGGTGACTCTGTTGGCTCTGAAGTTGTGCTTCCAGAAGAGTACGAAGTCATTGAAGAGAACCGTCAGCTTATCGCAGACAACAAACAACTGATTGGCCGTACACTAGGTCAAATCAAATCAGAAGCGAACAAAGGCACTTACCGTGGTGTTTATGTGACTGACTACCTTCGCGAAGGTGTATCAATCCCAGTTCACGCTGACCTTGTTGTTAAGAAAAATGATGTTATTCAATTAACTGGCTCACCAAGCGATATTAATCGTGTTCAAGGTACAATCGGTAAGCCAATGAACTCAGCAACAATGACTGACTTCATTGTACTAGGCATGGGTATGGTATTGGGTCTTTTGATTGGCCTAATCAACTTCAAAATTGCAGGTATTCCGGTCACTATCGGCTCTGGTGCAGGCTGTCTAGTGTCAGGTCTGATTGTTGGTTGGTTACGCAGCCGTAACCCACATGTGGCGCAATTCCCACAATCAGCAGCAAGCTTTATTCGCGACTTCGGTCTAGCAGCATTCGTGGGTATCGTTGGTCTTGAGGCTGGCCCTCAAGCGGTAGACACCATCAAAGAACACGGTATGAGCCTACTATTCTTGGGTGTTGCGGTAACCATCATTCCACAGATTATTTCATTCTTCTTCTCGTACTTTGTATTGAAGATAAAGAATCCGGTAGAAGCTTTAGGTTGTGTAACCGGTGGTCGAAGTGCAAACCCAGCGTTCGCTGCATTGATGGAAAAAACAGGCAACGCAACGCCAGTATTCTCTTTCACTGTGACTTACGCCGTAGCCAACGTGTTACTGACTCTATGGGGCCCAATTATCGTCGGCATTATTACCGTTAATGCGGGTATGTAATTAAAACCTACAACTCATTATAGATTTAAAAAATCATCAACTTATTAACAGACCTACCCAATCAAAAATAGGGTAGGCCTGAATAATCACGCTTAAGTAAAACACTTTATTTAATTACAAGTGTTTAATATTAAATTATTAGGTAAATATTATGACTACTCAAACTCCAACTATCGATTTTTCAAAATTCGCTGACCTAAGCCCATTCGAGCTAAAAGACAAACTGATTGAAGTGGCGCAAGCTGTGCCAGATCGTGCACTTCTTGATGCAGGTCGTGGTAACCCTAACTTCCTAGCAACGCTACCTCGTAAAGCCTTCATCCGTCTTGGTGAGTTTGCGGTAGCAGAAGCAGAGCGTAACTACGCTTACCTAGGTGGTGATTTCGGTGGTATCCCTGATGGTGTTGGCATCGTTGAGCGTTTCGACACGTTCGCAAGCCAATATGCAGCAGACAAAGGCGTTGACTTCCTACGTCGTGCACTAAGCTACGCAAAAGACCGTCTAGGTATCGAAAAACAAGCGTTCCTAAACGAGCTAGTACTGGCTTACCTTGCGTGTAACTACCCAGTACCACCACGTATGCTAGTGAACATCGAGAAAGTGGTTAAACAATACATCGCAGAAGAGATGTACGGCCCAATGCCAATGACGACTAACTTTGACTTGTTCGCAACAGAAGGCGGCACAGCGTCAATGACGTACACGTTCGCAACCATGTTCAACAATGGTCTATTGAAAAAAGGTGACAAAGTTGCGCTAATCACGCCAATCTTTACACCTTACCTAGAAATCCCAGAGCTAGCAGAGTATGAGCTGGAAATCGTTGAGCTACGCCTTGATGAGACGACTTGGCAGCTACCAATGTCTGAAATCGAAAAACTGGCAGATACAGACATCAAACTGCTTTGTGTTGTTAACCCAGCAAACCCAGCATCAGTTAAATTCTCTGATGAAACACTGGATAACCTAGCAAACTTCGTCAACGAGCAGCGTAAAGACCTATTCATCATCACAGATGACGTGTACGGCACATTCGCAGATGAGTTCGTTTCTCTGTTCGCAAAACTACCGTATAACACACTATGTGTTTACTCATTCTCTAAATACTTCGGTGCAACAGGCTGGCGTCTAGGCACTATCGGTATTCACGATGAGAACGTGTTCGACGATACACTTCGCTCATTCAGTGAAGCGACACAGTGCCAATTGGACGACCGTTACAAAACGCTAACTCCAGAGCCACGTGACATCAAATTCATCGACCGTATCGTTGCTGATAGCCGCAGCGTAGCATTGAACCATACTGCAGGTCTGTCTCTACCACAACAAGTACAAATGGCGATGTTTGCATTAACTTGTCTAATGGACTCAGAAGGTCGCTACAAAGCCGCTTGTAAACGCATCATCCGTGAGCGCTACACAACGCTTTACAAAAACATGGGTGTAGCAATCGAAGAGAACAAAGACCGTGTGGATTACTACACACTACTAGAGCTAGACACGCTAGGTGGCAAACTTTACGGTCAAGAGTTTGTCGACTGGTTCAAAGCTAACGAGAAAGGTAAAGACTTCCTATTCCGTCTTGCTCACGAAACCGGCGTAATCTTACTACCTGGTAAAGGTTTCGACACAGTACACGCATCAGTACGTGTATCACTAGCGAACCTTACTCACCACGAGTACGAGCTAATCGGCCGTGAAACACGCACTGTATTGGATGAGTACTTCGCTGAGTTTCAAGACGCATAAGTTCAAGTCTGGCTTAGAATCAAATACATGATTTAAAGCCGATGACGTCCAACTCATTAAGAATAAGCCTCGGCGATGTCGAGGCTATTCCGACCAAATAAGCACAGTGGTTAGATCGATAAAACTTCCTATCTTGATGTTCCGTTGTGTTTATTTAGTCGTCTTATCCAAGTATTCAAATCCATTTCAAACTGAAAGAGCGACGCATGAAAAGCATTATTTCTATTCAATCTCACGTGGTTTACGGGCATGCAGGAAACAGTTCTGCGGTTTTTCCAATCCAAAGAATGGGACTCGATGTGTGGCCAATCCACACTGTTCAGTTCTCTAATCACACTCAATATCAACAAGGTTGGACCGGGCAAACATTCGGCTCAGATGATATTCGAAACTTGATTCGAGGCTTAGACAACATTAACGTACTGAAAGACTGTGGTGCGATCCTATCGGGTTATCAGGGAAGCGCAGACCAATGTAAAGCGGTTGCCGAGTCGGTTAATTTAGTTAAAGAAAAGAACCACAGTGCACTCTATATTTGTGACCCTGTAATGGGTGACCCAGATAAAGGTTGTATCGTTGAGGATGGCGTTAGAACCGCCATTACTAAACACTTGCTTCCTATTGCCGATGTTATAGTGCCAAACCAATTTGAACTAAGTGAATTGACCGGCATTAAAATCCTCTCCCTTTATGACGCGATTACTGCATGTAAGAAAGCATTGGAGCTTGGTCCAAAGATGGTGCTCGTGAAGCATCTTCACTCATTACCCGATGACGCGTTCAGTATGATTTTAGCAACGAAAAAGGCATGTTATTTAGCCCAACGACCGAACATTGAATTTGCTCAACAACCGGTTGGTGTCGGTGACCTTATCTCTGGCCTGTTTACCGCAGGGTTAATAAAGAGAATGTCTCCCGTAGCTGCATTCCGACATGCAAATAACGCGGTCTATGGTGTGTTGGAGCTAACTAAAAGCTATGGCACTTGGGAGCTACAAACAATCAATGCACAATATGAATTTGTAGAGCCTACCCACGATTTCAACGTGGTCAAAATCGGGTAGAGCGTTTAACTCCGATAGTGGTGGAGGGTGTACCTATTCGATGGGTCGCATCCTACAAACGAGATTACGAGCTAAGACTAAACCTAGCTATATTACTCCCAGAAAGAGACGGACTTCACTTTATCCCTATTTATTAACTTCTCTGTTTATAGCTGTTCTTTTGATTAAACAGAGTTTCTGAATCATTTTAGAGAACATTAAATGAGCCTAATTATGAACCGTCTAATTTCCTCGGGTTTTACCGTTGCTTTGTCATTACTTGTAGTGGCATGTAGCTCACCCCACACGTTGGATGTACGCGTAGACAAAGACAATTACAAAGAAGTGGTTTTAGAAGATGCGATATCAGTAAAAGAGCCATTGCGTATGTGGGCGAGTGAAAACCCAGACTTCTTATACTCTCCAGTCGATCAAACGACGCCGATTACCGTGTCAGGTGAGCAACTAAATATCTTAGCTTTGTCAGGAGGCGGCGCGAACGGAGCCTTTGGAGCCGGTATCTTGATAGGGCTGGAAGAATCTGGCCAATTGAAAGACTACTCAATAGTGACTGGCATCAGTGCAGGAGCACTAATGGCACCATTTGTATTCATCGGCGGAGATGCATTTCCGAAGATGAAGGAGGTGATGTTAAACATCAATGACAAATCAGTGCTCGGCAAAAAGAATTTTTTAAACACCGTGTTTAAAGATGCTTTTACTGACGGTAAAAACTTGAATCAATTTATCGCTCAGGCGTTCCCTGAACCGATGATCGAGCAAATTGCTGCGCGACACCGCAGCGGTAAGCGTTTGTTTATTGGTAGCACACACTTTGATTCTGGAGAGCTTGTCATTTGGAATGTAGGCGCAATTGCAAATAGTGACATGCCTGAGAAATCTGAACTTATATATAAGGTTTTAGCAGCAAGTGCTTCCATTCCTGGAGTCTTCCCACCGCAGTTTATCGATGTGAAATATGAAGGTAAAAGTTATGAAGAACTTCACGTCGATGGTGGTTTAGCCGCTCAAGTATTTTTCAATCCATCTAACTTTGACTATCAGCAGATCTCAGATGCTCTTGGGTTAGAAAAGCCACCACAGCTCGATGTTATTCGAAATGGAGCACTGAAAGCGCCGTACCACTCGCTGAGAGATAAGGGTCTAGATTTAGTAGCAAAGAGCGTATCAAGCCTGACTCTTGCTCAAACACGTGGTGATTTATATCGAATGAAATACATCTGTGAAATCAACAACATTGATATGCAATTTACTTACATCGAGCACGACTTTGGTTACGCCAAACGAACCCAAGATATGTTTGATGAACACTATTTATTAACCATATACGAATATGGTTATCACAAAGCAACTCAGGGCAAACCTTGGGTAACAGAATTACCTTAATTTAGGGATATCGTAAAATGAATAAAACAGCTTTAGCGCTACTTATCATGGCAACGTCTAGCGCTGCCATGGCACAAAATGTGACCTCAATGGAACAGCAAAAAGTCGATAACGACATGCTACAACTGGCCGACGTTCAACAAGAAGCGGCGTTGTTCATGGTTGAAGAAAATTCAGACTACGTGGAGATTGACTACATTGGTCAGTGGGTTGACGTGAACAATTACGTCACACACAAAGAAGCCAAAGAACGCCAGCTTCAAAAGACCACCAAGAAATACATTTACTCGCAAACAGGTGAAACACTAGAATCCATCGAGCAGCGAATTGCTGAGCATATTCAAGTGGACCAACCTAGATATTTCAGTGTCGATGTTTACCGTAATTACCACGGTGATTCTGGGGACTTTAACTATCTAGCTCGAGTTATCGAATACATTTAAGTTATTCGTTTGACATCAACGATAAAACCTACTGTCTTAAGTAGGTTTTTTTTGTTTCAAATTGACGAATTATTTTCACTAATATTATTCTGACAAAGTAGATATTTCGCCAACCTGTGATAATTTAAATACATAACGATTAAAAGTAAGCACAACAACATGAATTTCAGCATTGAACAACTTCTCGCGTTCGTTACCGTTTATGACCAACTCTCTTTCAGCAAAGCCGCCGTTAAACTCAATAAACACAGAACGACAATCGGGCAGGTTATTACTAACCTTGAAGACCAACTCGCGGTAAGCCTATTTGAAAGGGTTGGGCGCTCTGTAAAGCCGACAGAAGACGGGCATCTTCTTTACCATTATGCCAAGCAAACCATTGAACAAGCTCGTACCTTCGATAAGGTAGCATTGAGCCTCTCTTATGGTGGATTAGAAAGCATCACAATCGCGTATTCGAGCGTGATTTCTCAGCGTGTCCTTGTCGATATTCGAAAGCAACTCAAACGTGACTTCCCAATGATGCGAGTCAACTTTCTGGTTCGTAACAAGAAAGCGATCAAGCAAGGGATACAGGATGGTGAGTATCACTTTGGTTTGGTGAATATTCATGATAGCAGCGCGATGCACAGTTTAGACGCAACTCTTTTAGGCCATATTGAGTTCTATCCGTTCGTACAAAAAGGTGGTGAATTTAGCAATCTAGACAAAGGGGATGTGCTGGTAGCTTTGAGAAACTCTAAACAATTTGTGTTGAAATCCCTAATAGAAGAAGGAATGTCGGAAAAAATAGTCGTAAGCTCAGACCACGAAGAGATTGACCAACTTGCCTTGATGATCAAAATGGTTGAAAACGGCTTGGGTTGGGCATTTCTACCTAAATCATTTCTCTTTGACCCAGAGTCTTCTAAACATGACATTGAACCAATTCAAGCGTTAGAAATGGTTGAAGGCTTCAAGTTTGGTTTTGCATTATGGTGCCCGCACTCTAAACAGGTCAGTGATATCAAACGCTCAGTGACTTCGGTGATTGCTGAGTATCGAGAGCGTTTAATCAGCAACTATCGAGCGTAGCTTTTGGTTTTATGCAGTGGTTTCTTAGATGTCCCCCATACAATTACTATGAAATGAAGGCTCACTGAGAGCCTTTTTTTGTACCTGCTTTCTGAGCCTTACCTCGTTAGAGAAACGATATGTTTGATGGGTTTGACCCTCTATATGAGAGTAGGGTAACACCACTATTTGGCCTATTCTATGCCCGTCGATTAAGGACCCCCTTTATTGGCAATAAGTGTTTTATTTCTATGTTTATTGCAAGGAAGCAAACTTTCGACCGGGTTTCGTTACCCGGCCTTTTTTATGAGGCCAATTTTATGACTCGCTGCGGCGGCATTATTATTCTTTCCTGCTTTTTATTTACAACATCTTCTTTCGCATCGTTTTATGATCCTGTTGATGGTCAATTTGATATGGGGCATCACCTTGCGGAAAACGCACATGGCTTTTTGCCTATCCCAATTTTGATTACCGAGCCTGCGGTGGGGTACGGCGGCGGTGTGGCTGGTTTGTTTTTACATGAGACGGATGAGGAAAAGCGACAAAGAAAGCAAGCTGCTCTTTCTGCCATAGATGGTGGTGCGCAGTTAGTACCCTCAGCAATGTCAGTAGTGGGCGCAGTAGGGACAGAGAACGAAACTTGGTTTGTATTTGGTGGCCATAGACGATCTTGGATGAATGATTCCATTCGTTACACAGGAGGCGGCGGCTTTGGTGTTGCGAATTTGGATTTGTACACATCAATCAACTGGGGCCCCATAGATCATGACCTTAGAATAGGCACGTCAACTTCGGTAGCCGTACTTTCACAAAAGGTGCAGTTCCGGATTGGGCATACGCCTTGGATGTTGGGAATAAAGCAGTTATTAGCTAAGTCTGAGATTGAATTTGATAACATGGTTTTAGACCGAATTTTGGGTAACGAATCGGTTACTTCTGGCTTAGGGTTGGAGGCTGAATATGACACAAGAGATAATTTATTTTATCCAACCAAAGGTTACAAATTGTCTGCAGATTACATGGTGTACGACGATGCGATTGGCAGTGATTACAATTACCGAAATTTGAACATAGATGGCGAAGCCTATATCCCAATTACCAATAAATGGACGTTAGGCTTGGCTGCAAATTATCAAAGCTTCGAACAGCAAGACCTGTTTGTATCACCCACAGCGAAACCGTACGTGTCGTTACGCGGGGTGTCATCTTATCGGTACCAAGGAGATGAGATTGAAACAATCCAAGGCCAATTGACGTATAGCATCACTCATCGTTGGAAGGTGTCTGGGTTTTACGGTTCAGGGGTTGCAAAGCAAGATAACGGCATAAGCCACGACAGTACCGTCAATGCCGGAGGTGTCGGCTTCCGATACCAAATCGCGAGACGTTACGGTTTGCACCTTGGGATGGATTATGCGCAAAGCCATGAAGAACGCGCTATCTACTTTAACGTAGGCAGTGGTTTCTAGAACAACGGAATAGGTTGAATTTTTCCAAGAAAAAAGGCGCTAATTAGCGCCTTTTCGTTTTCTATCACTTTCTTACAGTAAGATTACTTCTTACGGCAGAACTCAGCGATTACGTACATTGATTGACCGCCGTTTGTTTTACCAGAAACAAGCTTAGGATCGTCACCAACGCTGATACCACGAATAACAGTACCTTGCTTAATCACTTGGTTAGTACCTTTGATTGGCAGGTCTTTGATTACTGTTACGTCGTCACCTTTCTTAAGTTCAACGCCATTCACATCAAGAGGCTTGTCATCAGCAGACATGCCGATTTGTGCCCAAACTGATGTTTCTTCTTCAAGGTACATCATGTCTAGCGCGTCCTGAGCCCAGCTTTCTGTGTTCAGACGAGTAAGTTGACGCCATGCCGTTACTTGAACTGGCGCTTCCTGGCTCCACATGCTGTCAGTCAGACAACGCCAGTGGTTGATATCTTTAGGATCGTCAATCTCACCAAGACATTTGTCACATACCATGATGCCGTGATCCACTGTTACGTGGCTGTGTGGCGGCACTGCGTATGCAGTAAGAGAAGAATCAGAACCACATAGTTCACATTTAGATTGGCAGCGTTCTAGCATAGTAGCTTCAGAAGACATAATGGACTCACATTTATTAGGTATTAAATTACGGGGCTATTATCCACTTTATTTACAATAAAGAAAGAGGTCGTACGGTATTCTGTCTTGATTAATTTTAGCTGAGATCAACCATTTGTGTTTTAAAGTTTTATGCAAACGGTCAACTAGGGGACTTGTTCGAACGACAGAGACAAAAATGCCAGCGGTTAGGCTGGCATTTGGTTTAGTTAAAAAGCTTAAGTCTTAGTTATTCCAATAAAACATCCGGTGCTGCTGCATCAAGGCTATCCGATTCTAAGAAATCAGCTACTTGAGCTCTCATTGATAGGGTATGAGTGGCATCAGAAAGGTCTGCTTGCGGTCCGATGATCGTGGAGTGCTTTGCTATTTCGTTATATTGAACAAACACACGATTCCCAGTTGAAGGGCTAGCTTTTGTTGAGTCAGTCAATCCTAACGTCGAATCTAACCCTTCAGAGCCAACAAATGAAGCTGTATATGATAACGGTGCACCATTATCATCATTGCCATTGTTTGGTACCGTTTCATCATTTTGCGACTGTATCAACAACGTTGGATAGCTAGAGCTAAATGATGACAGGTCCTCAGTGTTTGCTAGTGAATGTGGATCGACCGTGTCAATAAGGGTTTGAGCGGCGACTTTAAATGCAACTAATTCAGTTTCAATTGCTGCGGCGCTAGTTGGATTTTCCTTAGCAAAAGCGGTGTAACAATCACCATCTTTAATGTTGTTGGTTGCACAAGCTGTCGCGACTGAATCCTTGTAAGCCGTATTCAGCTGTTTAGCCAAATTATGTTTAATTTCAGGGCCAAAGGTTTCCGATGCGAACAACAATTCAGCAATGTGTCCACCTGAATTAGCATATACCGCCGAGCTAAATTTATGTGTGCCAGCAATTTCTGATGTAGCAACAGAAGTAAATCCGGTAATGCCGCCCAATGAGTGACCCATAAACTTAACGGTTGTGTCTTTTACATCAACTCCGGCTAATGGTGTACCAGTAAAATCATTACCCACTTTTTCAAGTGCCATACGAAGACCTATTACATCAAGCGCACTTTGACGAATATTGTCACGGGCAACAGGCAAAGCACTTAGATTCAAGTAGTACAGTGCATTATCGTTAGTTGATATAGCACCGCCAGCAAGCGAACGCGAGCCATGAATAGGGTGATCAATCGCTATCACTGCAAGACCCTCGGCCGTTAAATTAGCAGCGAATGCATACGCGTTTTCTTTTACAGAGGTAATACCGTGCTGATAAATGACTACACCTGAAGGCGTGCCAGTTGTGGGTGTAAACAAAAGCACATCAACAGCTTCAAGTGATTTAATTTGTGGTATTGGTGAATACTGAGTGACAATGCGATCACTATCTAGAGCTGTTCCACTTGCGTCCTTTGTGAGTGTTTTTCCCATTAAAGTCGTGACATCAGCTGCGCTAAGGTTTGTTGGGTCTAATCCCAATTTAACCAACTCTCCACCAACGAAAGAACTTGTAGAGCTATCCGTTAGTGCGCTTTTGATAACAGCTAAACTGTCCAACGCTGAGGCAAATGGTGTAACAGAAAACTTACTTGGATCTGTTTCCAAGAAATAAGGAAGCTGAATGGTACCTTTAGTCACATTTACAGTTGTAGTACTGATACCACCATTAGAGTAGAGGAGGTTTATTCCGCCAATTAAGGTCGCAGTTTCTGTAGCGTCATCATCTCCGAGATATTTCTTGAAGTTTGCATCGGCAGCGATTGCTGTGGCAAACGGAACTGTTGATGAAGAATCTAGGCTAAGATTATAAGCGTTTGACAGATCGACACTATTTGGGTTTGCGCTGCCATTCCAATAAGTCGAAAGTGGGGCTCCAGCATCAATCATTCCACCAATCAACGATGCTGTAGAGGCAAGTACATCGCCAACGGAAGTTGTAGTGAACCAAGCTGAATAGACAATTTTATTGGCGTCAACACCGACAGCAGCTGCTATTGCTTCTTGGCCTTTAATTAAAGTTTGCGCACTCGCTAGATCTCCGGTGGTGTATGTTTTCGTTGCTGTTTTGAGAGCCGCATAGCTTTGCGATGTACCTACTGGGTTACCATTTACATCTGTAACGTCATCAGTAATAACAAGCAAATATTCAGACTTCTCATCAAAAGGAGTATTCGGTGTAATTGCTAGATTTGAGCCTACTTTGTAAACTGTGTATTCAGAGCTAGCAACAGGTGTTGGTACTTGAGCCGCTGTGGATGTGTCTGTTAGCTTTTTTGAAAGCTTCAACAATGTAACTCCAGAAGTAACAACTCCAGGGGTATCACCAAAACCATCACCTTCAAACTCGATGTAAATTGGCATGCTTGTCGAAAAACCATCGGCATAGTTCAGTGCTGCTTTTGGGTTTGAAATGCTCTCGTCTCCACCAGTAGGGATCGCTAACGTTCCATCTGTAGAGTCGAATAATAGGTTATTACTTAAAGGAACAGATGCGTTACTGCCTTGCAAGAGCATTTTTTGCGTTGTAGCTCTTGCTAAAGAAGTTTCTAAATAAGCTTCGAGTTGTTGGTTGCTTGTCCCCGAGCTTTCAGTATTGTCACCACAACCTGCTAGCAGAATCGCGGAACATAATAGAGATATCTTAAAGTTACGTTTCATGATGCGACCCTGATTTAGTTAAATGTGTAATTAAGCTGAACTGACGAAAGATAAGCGGTACCTTCGGCTTCGAACGTTCTTTCTTGCTGAGCACCATTTGTCTCTGTGAACTCACCTTCATCACTTACTACAAGCGCAAATCCGGCATCGACAGTCATGTTTTCGCTCCACGCATAAGTGAAACCAGCGCTGTACCACATACGGTCACTATCCGGGATACTGAGCGTTGCTTCACCAGCTTGTTCGTCATAAGCGTAACCAGCTCTTAATGTCCACTTGCTGTTTAGTTTATAGGTCGCACCTAATGAATATCGATTGTTGTCTTCATATTTTTCTGGTTTATAGAAGCACTGGCCAGCCACACCGTTATCGGTACAATCTGGACTCGTTGCTTTTAGCTCTTTGAAAGTACTCCAATCAGTTTGTTGCCAACCGTAATGAATTGCCCATTGTTCGTTAAGTTGGTGAAATGCAGAAAGCTCTAAGATTGCAGGTAGCTCTATTTGTAAGCGACCATCAACCTTGGGAGATGTTGCCCTACCTGAGTCGTAACTGGTGAATTCACCGTCATCGAAATCAAGATCAACAGAAGAGCGGTAAGCGATACTAAAGCGATTGTTTTCGTTCAGCTCATACATCGCACCAACGTTCCAACCGTAGGCAAAAGTTTCACCAGTCATGCCAATAAGTTTGTCAGATTGATTTCCACCAACCCAATCTGCTAGCTCACCTTTGTGGCGAGTAAGTTCAGCTTCCGCATACACAAGATTTAAACCTGCACCGACGCTAAATGATTCATTAACGCGATATGCAATATTTGGATTTAGATTGACAGATAACAGGGACGTATCACCAGCCATATCACCAGCCGAGATGTCATCAGGGTAATCAGTAGCAACACCATAGTTAGTGAACATACCAATACCCCAAGCCCACTTATCGTTGATCGGGCTGATGTAATACGCGGCTGGAACGACTTGTAGTGGTGCTACATCTTTTGAGTGTTCGTTATTATCCACGTCATACACATTAACCTCTGGATCAACGATAGAAACCGCGCCTGAAAATTGGGCTGTGTCAAATAGGGTCATTGCGGCGGGGTTTCTCGCTAGTACACTCGCGTTATCAGCTACGGCACCTTCACCTGAAAATGCGCGACCAAGACCTGAGGCAGAGTGCTCAGCAACTTGGAAACCAGCCGCAAGTGAATTACATGCAAATAGCACAGAAAGTGAAACGAGAGAGCGTTGTATTGTTTTCATCCTTGACCCTCCTAGGGCATCAAATCTCATTCTTATTGTTGAAAACACACTGAGCTGTGTTGGTGCTTAAGCTCTAATGTAAACGGCATGTTAAATTTATGTTTAATGTAAAGTCAAAGAATGAGTTGTCATTTTGTGAAGTAATATTTTTAAGGGGCAGCACTCTAACACTAATAATATAACTGCAATCAATGATTTATGGGTGGTTGGAGGTGTGACCAGAATGTTTATGTTAGGTGGTGGTATAAATAGTGTTCAACTGCTCAATATGTAACAACTTTGTTTATGTTTACCGTTAATCGCTAAATCGGCATAATATCGATTCATATTGATAGTCATTAAATTGGAATTAAAGTTTGGAATTACTCGCGATAGAGTTTCTTGGAAAACCACTTCGTTTAGAGGGGTCAATGGCAGGGTGGCAACAGTTGTATTGGGACAATACTTTGGTGTCCCAATTAGACGCAACCACAGATCAAGATGATGCTCGAACTCATGCATTTACTCTGCGCGCAGGTGAAGAAACGTTGCAGTGTAACGTTGAGGCGACCGTTCAGTGGCAACCGTTTGAGATGACCTATAAAGCGACAGTGAATGGCCAAACCGTTACCGAAGGCAATCGAAACACCAAAGATATCGAGCAACAAACCCCTGTTTTCGCTCCTAAACCAGAGAAGCGTTTTAGCCTAATTGGGTTGGTGTCGCTTGGTATGAAAGCGCTAAAAAGCGCCAAGCTAATCAAGGTGGTACTTGCTTCTGCGAGTTTAGCGGCCTATTCATGGTTGTTTTCAATTCAGTTCGCTTTAGCCTTGATCGCTTGTTTAATGTTCCATGAATATGGCCACATCAGAGCAATGAAATACTTTGGCATGAAGACCAAAGGCATCTATTTAATACCGTTCCTTGGTGGCTTGGCGTTATCCGACGAAAAGATCAATACGCGCTGGCAAGATGTGGTTATCTCGATCATGGGACCATTGTTTGGCTTGATATTGTCGTTGATATTTATGGTGTTGTACTGGGCGACTGGCGAAATGTTCTTCGCGGGGCTTGCGGTATTTAACGCGTTATTAAACCTGTTTAATCTATTACCGATTTTGCCTCTCGATGGCGGACATGTACTGAAAAGTATCAGTTTTTCGATGAACAGTGTGCTTGGCATTGTGCTTTGTGTTGCAGCAGCCGTTGCTGGCGTTGTATTGAGTTACCAGTTGAACTTAACCTTGTTTGGTTTCTTATTGATCATGGGCAGTGTGGAAATACTATTCGAATGGAAAGGGCGTCACCACAGTCACTTGCTGCCATTAGACAAATACGGTCAAGTCGTGTCGTTTGTTTGGTATGTGGGTTTAGTGAGCAGTTTGATCGGTGTTATCTGGTATTTTGCATCTACAGGTGATCAGCTATTAAGCCTACCATTGCAAATTCTTGGTACTTAACAAGAATCAAAAACAAAAAAATGCCCTAACCAATATGGATAGGGCATTTTTGTATTCGAAGTTTAGCGTCTAAACAAATGTAAAATTACGCTTTGCAATTTGGTCTTGGTGAACCCGATTGAGGTAACGTTTTTATCGTCGCTTGTAGATCTTTGATACGCGTACTGTGGGAAGGGTGCGTAGACAGCAATTCTGGCGGTTGGCTACCACCTGATGCTTTCGCCATGTTTTGCCACAAGTCGACGCTCTGTTTAGGATCGAACCCTGCCTGAGCCATATATTCTAAACCAACAACATCGGCTTCTGATTCCTGAGTTCGGCCATACGGTAGAATAACCCCGTATTGAACACCTAAACCTAAGGCAGCCATTGTCATTCCTTGGTACTGTTTGTATTCTGATGCGCCTAACGCGACGCTAGTAATAGATAAGCCAGTATTAGCGATTTGAGACTGAGATAGACGCTCATTACTGTGGTCAGCGAGTACGTGAGCCACTTCGTGTCCGATAACCGTTGCGAGCTGGTCTTGATTGACTGCAACCTTGAGTAAGCCTGTGTATACACCGATTTTCCCGCCAGGTAGGGCGAATGCATTCACTTGGTCGCTATCAAAAACAACAACTTCCCATTCACTAAAGCCTTGTTTTGGAATATGTTGAGTAATGCTATTTGCAACGCACTGTACATAAGCGTTTGTTTTCGCGTCTTTACTTATTGGCTGCTCTTTCTTCATTTGTTCAAAAGATTGTGCCCCAAGTTGAGACATGTCTTGATCAGAAAAAAGCAGTAATTGGTTTCTTCCTGTCGGGGAAGCGCTACATGCGGTTAGGCCTGCAAGTGTGAGAAGCGAGGCAAACTTCATCCATGACGTCATACAATATCCTCTGTGTATTCGGTTTTTATGCATGTTAACATCAACTTGCGTAATAACTAAGAGCTGTAAGATAAGTATTGTATTTAAAAACATGGTTATCGTTAAAATCACTATTAACGATAATGAAGCTATTCACTTACTAATAAAGCGATTCACGCACTAATAAAGTCAATAATTAAGGAACCCATATGAGTATTTGGAAAAAGCCCGTTGACCTAGATACCTTCAACGCGACCTCAAAAAACACCTTAATTGAGCACCTCAACATTGTTTACACAGAAGTAAACGACAATTCCTTAGTGGCAACCATGCCGGTTTGTCATTTTACGCACCAACCACTAGGCATGCTTCATGGCGGCGCATCGGTTGTGCTAGCAGAAACGCTTGGCTCATTGGCTGCAAACTTCTGCGTACCAGAAGGCTATTATTGCGTTGGGCTCGATATCAATGCGAACCACGTAAGGTCAATGCGTGAAGGGCATGTCATTGGTACTGCTGAGCCTATTCACTTGGGCGTCTCTACTCAAGTATGGCAGATCAATATCACTGATGATCGTCAACGCTTAGTTTGTACCAGCCGTTTAACCATTGCCGTTAAGAAACATAAGCGATAACAGACTAGGCAGTCGTACGCTGGTTTTGTCTTTAGAAGAAGTAATCAGTACTTAGAACAAGCAATCAGTATTTAAAGAAGTAACCCGAGAAGCCCATGGTCATAACGTTTAAAAGTGGAAAAGTCATCGCAACCGCACATGAATTGGTTGTTCGTTTAGATGGGGAGCATAGAGTCACGCTGCAAGCCCAAGTTGATGCAATTCAATTGATCGGAAAAGGGGCAAATGTTATTTCAGCTAACGGTTCTGAGTGTAAATGGTCGATAAAATTAGACGATGAACAGCAGCTCCGTGAAATCGCTAATGAAATTGGCTGCGATGTAATGTAATCCTTTACGGTAAAGGCACTTAACCCTTAAGATTGAATAACATCTTAGGATGTCGTACTCATAATTCACAATAAAATTGTGTCAGTAATATTGATTTTATGCCATAAAATAGGGAAACTGAATTCAATGTCCTTTGAATAAGTTTTCCTCTTTATGAGCAGCCCAAGACTTCGCGTTCAATTTGAAACCCTGTTTGAATACTTCGATGGTAAAGATTCTGATGTTCAACTCGACGACATCACGGATGTGCTTTGTTGTACCCGTCGTAATGCCCGAATGGTACTCAACAAGCTTGAAGAAGAAGGGTGGGTAGAATGGTTACCTGCAGCAGGTCGAGGAAAGTTATCTCAACTTATCTTTAAACAGAATCGTTGTGATGTCAGCGAGAACTTAGCAAGACGCTACTTGCAGGAAGGAAAAATTGGACAGGCGCTGTCAGTGCTTGATCACAATGCTGCCAAACTCACGCAAGTTATTCAAAACTACTTGGGCGTACAGTATCAAGAAGGCGAACAAGTTATTCGTTTGCCTTATTACCGGCCGCTTTCAATGCTTAACCCAACCAAATCGATGCGTCGTTCAGAGCAACATATCGCTTGTCAGGTATTCAGTGGGTTGACTCGTCTAGATGAAAATGACCAACTTCAACCCGATCTTGCTCATTCATGGCAAAAAATCAGCGATTACCAATGGCGATTCTTCTTGAGACCCGGTGTTCGTTTCCATAACGGGGAACCTCTGTTAACCAATCATGTTGTGGATACACTGCTTGCACTCGAACCTCTCAACATGTTTTCGCATATCAAAGATGTCTCTTCACCTGCAAATTGTGTAGTAGATGTTTTTCTCACACGTCCAGACAAGTATTTTCCGCTCGCACTAACGGAATCGGTCGCTAAAGTCACATTACCGATCACTTTACGTGGTGAAGACTACGATATTCGACCGATTGGAACGGGACCTTATCGCATTGAAAAGAACGACGAGAAACAACTCGTGTTAACCGCTTTTAATGGGTATTTTGGTTTTAGACCGTTAATTGATCGCGTTGAAGTTTGGGTGGTGGATGAGGCTTATTCTTCAATGGTTTACCCAAGCCTATCTAAGCCTGTTATGGCCGACCGTGGCGATAGCGATGAAGTAGAACTCGATCCTGGCTGCACGTATTTACTGCTCAATAGAAAGAAAGGTATTGCACAAGATCCTGCATGGGCACAGTTTTTATCTAACGCGTTGAATGCGGCGGATCTGTTTGTTCATATTCCAAAAGAGACTGTTATCGATTTGGGCGTGTTACACGCTTATGGGATAAAACCCGGTTGGTATGACATAAAGTTAAAAGTGCCCGTTTGTCCACCAGCAGATTCGAAGCCTACCATAAGATTAGCGTATCAATGCCAACACCCAATGTTCCCAACGCTTGCAAAGGCGATTGTCACGGTGCTGAAGCAATACAACGTCGATGTTGATCTTTACGGTTACGAAACAGATCCTCCGCACGCCGATGATGTTGATGTTTGGATTAACCCTATGGGCATCGCCAATAACAGAGACGACGCCTTGGCTGGTTGGTTAATGGACTACAGTTTTCTTGATGAATCTAGCCCGGCAGAGGACTTCGACCAATGGTGTCACATGATTGACCGTTGGCGTTCTGGTGAATTCGAGCAATTCCCAGCACGACAGTTAGGTAAACAACTAGTCCAAAGCAATCAATTGATCCCGATGTTCCATTGCTGGTTAGGCGTCAATAAAGATCAATGTGGTACGTTGCAAAACGCGAAATGTAATGCATTAGGTTGGTTCGACTTTAGCCAAGTTTGGGTGAAGCCTGACGTTGATTGAAATCTAAGAAAACTCAATTAGGACCAAATAACTCATTTAGGAAAAACGATGCAAACTCTGATGGTTACATTTATTACGCTGGTGGCATTTGCTGCGAATTCAGTTTTGTGTCGCTGGGCCTTAATGGATCAAACGATCGATCCTTTGAGCTTTTCGATCGTTCGCATCTTATTTGGTGCGCTTACGCTTCTGATTTTATTAACTTTGTCTTCCCAATCTAAAGCTAGACGTGTGTTAACAAACAACACATCGCTATACACAAGGCTAAAATCACAGTTTCAATTCACGTCAATACTGTCACTGCTCGTGTATATGTTTGGTTTCTCGTTTGCTTACTTAGAGCTCGGCGCAGGTCTTGGTGCTCTGGTGTTGTTTGTCGCAGTGCAATTTACGATGATTGCCGCGCACCTGTTTTCTGGAAACAGAATGTCGCTCATTGAGTGGGGCGGGTGTTTGTTATCTGTGGCAGGGCTTGTTTATTTGTTAATGCCAACGGAATCGACTCAAGCACCCGACTTAGTTTCTATTATCTTGATGTCTCTGGCCGGAATTGGGTGGGGCATTTACACATTGGCAGGAAAGACATCGTCAAACGCACTGCAATCGACCACCGCTAACTTTGGATTCAGCTCGCTAGTTATCCTTGTGGCATTGAGCTTATTAGTTTTAATACCTAATGCATTAACGCAAGTGTCTATCACTGAGCAAGGTTTGATTTACGCGGTTATATCGGGCTCTGTGGCTTCTGGTATCGGTTATAGTTTGTGGTATTACGTAGTGAAAAAACTGAATACCGTGGTTGCGTCTATTGCACAGCTTTCTGTTCCAGTTATCGCGACACTTGGTGGCGTATTACTGTTATCTGAACCTGTCACTATGCAATTTATAGTCTCATCAACCGTTATACTTCTTGGGATAAGCTTGGTTCTTGTCGCACCTAAACTTAAGAAATAAAGAGTTCAATCATTAACTTCTATGGCTAAACCAAACAAGAAACAACCGACCAAGACGGTTCAGATTTTCTGTGCCAAATGCAAAACGCAGCTTTTTAAGTATCGGAAAGGTGGCAAAGGTGCACTCGTGAAATGTTTTAAGGAGCGTATCGTTGAAGATTTCACGACAAAACCATGTGTGTGCCCTGAATGCGGGATTGAATTTGCGCGAGACACTTTGGTTCGAGGTACGCCAGCCTACAAGTTTGTTGGTGGCAAGGTAACGATGAAATAACCCGTCACGATGAAACGACCAATCATTATAAACGAGAAAATAATGTTGAAACTAAAAATGCCACAGCACAGTTTGTGTGTGGCATTTCAACGTTGCTTTTGATACTCAGAGTAAAGAATTGAGCTCAGTAAGCTCTGACACGCCCTTGAAGCTTAAGAAGTAATAGCGAAACAATTGCGCCCGTCGTATCACACAGCATATCTTTCTGTGCATCCCAAATATCGCCTTGTGAACCAAGGAATGCGATACCTTCATCACCACCTGCGATCTCCGCGTACCACCACTCGATAATTTCATAACCTGCAGCAACACTCATAATCGCAAATAGCGCAAAGAAACATGCCAGCACCGGTTGAGCCAGTTTTTTACGAATCAAGTACTCAGCGAGTGGGTAAGCATAAAGGCCAATAGAGAAATGCGCGACACGGTCAAAGTTATTCCGTTCTGAACCTATCATGTTATTGAACCAATCAAATGGCACTTCCGCGAAGGTATATTTTGCGCCTATCGTATGCAAAATCAGCCAGATAAACATCAAAACGTAAGCTGTCTTAGTGAAGGTGAGCTTTGTTGATAACCACCAGATTCCCACCAATATCGCAAGCGCTGGGACAATTTCGGCAATCCATACCGCTCTTGAAGAGGGAGCAAACGCTGAAAATAGAAACACAATCAGATACAGCGTCGTCAATGACAGTAATGGTCTATTTTGAGCAAGTGGCGTAATTGTCATCATCAGATCCTGTATTAGTTTCATGTATAGTTACACAATAATGAACGGTGTTCAATTGTGCTCTAATCACCATATTTGTTGAAAACCGGCGTTATCGCCCAGTATCTAGACAAACGGTTGCGAGAGTTTCACAAAAGTTTGATTTACAACAAAGCGATCCTTAAAATCGCTCTATTACTACATAACAAGAAAGAAAGTCATGAAACTGGAAACTGTCGATTACCTTGCTGACGACGCAGCAGAACAATTTGTTCGCTCTCTACGTGAAACTGGTTTTGGTGTTCTTAAGAACCACCCAATCCCGAAAGAGCTTGTTGAGTCAATTTACGAAAACTGGTACCAATTCTTCATCTCTGAAGAGAAAGAGAACTTCCACTTTAATGTTGAAACACAAGATGGATATTTTCCACCTTCAGTGTCTGAAGTTGCTAAAGGCCACACTGTAAAAGACATCAAAGAGTACTTTCACGTATACCCTTGGGGCCAAATCCCTGAACAGCTGAAAGAACAGATTCTAGATTACTACCAACGTGCGAATGCTTTTGCTCAAGAGCTGCTAGGTTGGGTTGAAGCTCATGCTCCTAAAGAAGTACAAGAGAAATTCTCTATTGCGTTATCAGAAATGATCAACGGCAGTGAACAGACTCTGCTTCGTGTTCTTCACTACCCACCAATGCAAGGTGATGAAGAGCCAGGTGCAATCCGCGCTGCGGCACACGAAGACATCAACTTACTGACGGTTCTTCCTGCTGCAAGCGAGCCGGGCCTTCAAGTTAAAGCTCAAAATGACGAGTGGCTAGATGTTCCATGTGACTTCGGTAACATGATCATCAACATCGGTGACATGCTTCAAGAAGCATCTGGTGGTTACTTCCCATCGACAACTCACCGTGTAATCAACCCATCAGGTGAACGCCAAGAGAAGTCTCGTATCTCTTTGCCTCTATTCCTTCACCCGAAACCAGAAGTAGTGCTATCTGAAAAGTACACAGCAAACGAATACCTAATGGAACGTCTAAGAGAGCTTGGCGTTATCTAGTCAGTTCAATGCTTCGTCCCTAAAATTGGGATAGATGTGAAAGGTCAGCTAAGTCGCTGACCTTTTTTGTATCCGTACCAAAGAATTGCGGCTTTATTACTAGGGCGTGTTGATCTTTCGAGCTGATTTTTGCAGCGAGTTGCTGGGTATTTATACAAGGCAGAGGCATCGATGTGTAGTTAGCCTACATGAGAAGCCGATAACGTAGTAGAAATGACCAGCAAACGCTGCCCGAAGGGTTCGGCTAAAAGCGTTTTACTCTTTGTTGAGGGAGATTTGCTTAGAATGACTAGGCTACTTCTCCCTCGCCGCGATTAAAACGCTTTTATCTCGAACAAAATTTAACCGCGAAAGGTCAACACGCCCTAATGGTTGTATTCAACGAAATGGTACTCAGTTTTGACGATAAAAGGTGCCTTTAAGCCAAACGTTAGAAAGTTGTTTGTCCTTAAGCTCGACAAATCTTAGAAAATCGCTTTCAATTAAAGAAGATACGCAACGGATGCGAAACAGGTTACTTATAGTATCCACAGTTCTAGAAATCCATTAATTCAGAGAAGCTAACTGAGTCAACTATGTCGAATTATCAAGATGTGAGAGCAAACTTTCATTGCCATATGGAAAACCCATTGCTTTGGCCGATAATGGAAGTGCTTAAGCAAAAGCCAAGCGGATGGAAAGTACACACATTGGCAGCTCATCTGAACGATCTTGGGTTTGTGCCAGTGTTGGATGCTGTGCCTGAGAAAGAGTTGTTTAAAAAGAACTTCCTTATCATGAATGCGCTTTATCAGCTTCAAGAAACCTTACACCCAGATGGTTGGCTCCAAGTCCAAGCGATGGACATCGAATTGATGAATGGTCGTTATCACGGAAGCAGTCACAGCATCGATCATCAAGACCCACTTCGAGAATACTACATTAATTGGGTTAACTATGAAGCGGATGAAGGTGAAGTCAAAAGGCTGTTGAACGAATTTTGGACTCGGTATAGAAAGTATGTGGGTGGTGATGAACTCGATATGGATCGAAGTCGAGCATTGAACCTGTTTGAGTTACCTTTAGACGCGACACACCATGAAATTAGAAAACGTTGGCGACAACTGGCATTGAGATGGCATCCGGACAGAGACGAAGGCAACACCGCAAAATTTCAGACGCTCTGTGAAGCATGGCATGTATTAAGAAGCTCATAATCGACAGGCATTTTTAGCTGTCTAATTGCTTAGAACCCTAAAACAGAAAGCCCCACATTGTGAGTGACACAAGTGGGGCTTTGTCGTTATTACGCTATGTTTTGGGTAACTACGTTATGTGCTGTAGCGACTTAAGTTATTGGTGTTAGGAGTGATCTTTGCTCTCACCACTTTTATGTTCAAAGGCATAGTCGAGTACTTTACGGATATAAGGCGCACCAACTTTTGAGCCACCGTTACCGTGTTCAATAACCACAGTTGCGACATATTCAGGGTGTTCATACGGTGCGAAAGCCGTGTAAAGCGCATGGTCAAGCAAGTGTCTAGCGAGTTTCTTCGAGTTGTAGACCTGGTCTTTCGCAAGATCAAAGACTTGTGCAGTTCCTGATTTACCGCCGCTCGTGTATTCAGTTCCCTTAAATGCACGTCTGCCGCTGCCTCGATTACCGTGGTTTACGAGTCGCATCGCATTGATTGGCACATCCCAAATTCTATCCGGTACTTCGGTGATTGAGGGCATTGGCTCCGGTTCGACAAGTTGTTGTGTACTGAAATCTTCACCATGATCTAAGGTGGCTCTTAAGATATGAGGGGGCATCACCTTACCATGATTAACTAATACTGACGTTGCTTTAGCAAGTTGCATAGGTGTCGATGTCCAATAACCTTGGCCAATACCAATCGGAACTGTGTCACCCTGATACCAAGGGGTGCGATAACGCATCATCTTCCATTCTCGAGTCGGCATGTTGGCGGTACTTTCTTCATAGATATCAATGCCTGTCGGTTCACCAAATCCAAATCGGTTCATCCAACTTGAAATTCGGTCAATACCCAAATCGAAAGCGGTTTGATAGAAGAATGAATCTACCGACTCTTCAATGGCTTGAGTGACATCGACAGGTCCGTGACCCCAACGTTTCCAGTCACGCCACGATTTAGAGTTTCGTTTAGAGCCAGGAATTCTCCAAACGCCATGGTCGTTACGGATGGTATCTTCAGAGATGACATGTTCTTGCAGTCCTGCCACAGCCATAAATGGTTTAACGGTTGAGGCAGGAGGATAAACGCCTAGAGTGGTGCGGTTAACCAACGGGTGAGCCGGATCATTCAATAAACGTTGGTAGTTCTTACTCGAAATGCCGTCGACAAATAGGTTAGGGTCGTAACTCGGGCTTGATGCCATCGCCAACACGCTGTTGTCTTTCGGATCGAGAATAACCGCGCTTCCAGTTCGGTGATCAAGTTGCTCAAAGACGTATTTTTGCAGCTCAAGGTCAATATTTAACACGATATCTTTACCAGCTACTGGCGGCACGTACTCAATGGTTCGGACTATTCGCCCACGGCTGTTTACTTCGACTTCTTGATAACCTTTGGTGCCGTGCAGAATATCTTCGTAATAACGTTCAACACCCAGTTTTCCTATGATTGTTGTAGCTTGATAATTCGCTTCTATCCCTTGTTCTTCAAGCTTTCTGAGATCGCTATCATTGATGTGCGCCACGTAACCAAGAACATGGGTAAGCACCTCACCATTCGGGTAAAAACGCTTTAAGCTGGTATCGATAGATAAGCCGGGGAACTGGTACTGGTGCACGGAGAACTTGGCGATCTCTTCCTCCGTTAAGTTCTCTAGAATAGTCACAGATTTAAAACGGCGGGTGTTGTGATAGCGTTTTTTGAAACGAGCGATCTGCTCTGCATCACGGGGGACATATTTGTCTAGCTTGGTGAGCATTGCATCGACATCATCGGTTTGCTCAGGAATCATGGTTAGATCAAAGACAAGCTTGTTCTCTGCAAGCAACACGCCGTTACGGTCGTAAATAAGTCCACGAGTAGGGGCGATAGGTAATACTTTGATTCTGTTGCCATCGGCACGAGTTTGATAGCTTTTAAAGTTTTCAACTTGAAGTCGGTATAGATTGCCGACTAAGACAAGAGTGAACATCAAGATCCCACAAAACGCGACGATTACGCGGTTTTTGAATAGGTTCACTTCGATTTTATGGTCACGCATCTTAACGCGTTTATGATTCATTGAAGCCTCAAGGGTCTGTTACATTTGGTTACACTTGTCGAATCGGGACTTTATCTGAATATCACTAGGGTTTTGTAAAAGCTGTGTCATGTTTTGAGGGATCGACAGCATTAGATGGCGGTAAACAGTGCCTTTAATTTTCTCATTACAAAAGATGATAAGTAATTGATGTAAAGATTGGTTTTATGAATTTATAAAGTTCAAGAGTTTTGACGACACTAGAGGTTAGGTCAAAAGAGGTTAGATAAATTTACGGCCCTCAGAATGAGAGCCGTAAAAGGTTAATTTGCTTATTTAGTGGCTTAGAAGCTTTAGTAAATTAGAAGATTAAAACTTCAAAAACCTAGAAGCACAATAAATCCGATATTTAACGAAATCAGTTCGAAGGCTTGAACTGAGATTTACGCATACGGTTCAGAGCAGCCATCACATCTAACGTTCTTGGTTTCGCTAGGTCACCGTAGTTAGGCATGTTAGCGTGCCATTCGTTTTCTAAAATAGCGTTAAACTCTTTAGCAGGGTTGTTTGACCAACCTGGAGTTTGTGCGAATTGGAACCAAGCCCAACCGATCGCATTCACTTCAGACGGTGATTCTAATTGCTCAAGCGCAGAAAGGTCTGCAAACTCTTTACCAAAACGCAGTGACTCTTTGCCTTTAGCATTAACACGGAATTTACCGTCAGTCAGAATGTTCATCAGTGAAGCACGGTTCAATGAACGCGGTACAAACGTTTCTAAAGCAGTTTCACATTCGTTAGTACGCTGAGTAGGGTGCTGAGCAATCACGTCTTTTGCTTTTTCAGTCACATCTACCGCTTGGTAGTCGTGCATTTGAATCACAGTGTTCGCGACATCTAGGTAATCACCAGAGCCACCCATTACAACAATGGTAGAGATATCCATCTCTTCACGAAGCTGACCAATGCGGTCGACAAGTGGTGTGATTGGCTCATCGCCTTTTGACACTAGCGCTTGCATACGCTCGTCACGAATCATGAAGTTAGTCGCTGACGTATCTTCATCGATAAGTAGAGTTTGAACGCCGGCTTCAATCGATTCTTGTAACCAAGCCGCTTGAGACGTAGAACCTGACGCATCTTGTGTGCTGAAGTCAGATGTGTCTTTCTGCATTGGTAAATGGTTGATGTAGTTTGACAGGTTCAAGCTGTGCACACATCGACCATCTTCAGCGCGGATCTTCATCGTATCAATCGCAGTTACAATGCCTTCGCGACCGTCACCAGGAATATGGTTGTAGATAGAACGTTCAACGGCGTTCAACAGTGTCGATTTACCATGGAAACCACCACCAACGATCAGCGTAATGCCTTTTGGAATGCCTAGGCCGGTCACGTCACCTTGGTTTGGAGTATTTAACGTAACACTCAATGATTCTGGAGCCGCGAAAGGTACCGCGTCTTTCATTGGAAGGTCGCAGTTACCCGCGATACGAGGTAACACACTGCCGTTTGCAACGAAAGCGGCTAGGTTGTTTTCATCCAATTGAGCACGCAGCGCTTCTTGGTCTTCAATCGTTTCACAATGTTTGATCATTGCATCGATGTTTAACTCACGCTCAAGCGTCGCGCGACGAATAAACTTCGGTAAGTAGAAAGTGATGATGTTGTTCGCTTTCTTAGCAAGAATGCTACGACCATCAGCTGGTAAATTAATACGGAAACGAATTTCGATGCCGTGGTCTGTGAATACAACAGCTGTGTTGTCTAATACGGTTTGACCCGTCAGCGCGATAGAAACGGTCGACTCTTGTTTCGCGAACTCAGAGAAGCTACGTGCGATAAAGTCACGAGCGGCTACTTGGTATTCGTAAGATTTTTCTTTCAGCCAATCTAACCCGGTCAAAGACCACGCGCGCGTTGCACGAAAACGAGAAGCTGACGCGTATGGGTCACCTTGGATGTGGTCGATGTGTAATTCAAAATCAGCAAAGTCGTATTGACCTTTAATTTGTTGATATGCACGGTAGTTTTGTTTTTCGAGCTTTTTAAGCTTTGCAGTCAACTGATCCATAACGAGGAATGCCTATATAAGGGGAAAGATAAAACAGAAAGGCGGCGATTATAAAAATCACCACCTTTAGAGTAAAGAGAAAGTAGGCCTAAATCCAAAACTAACTGCTCTTTTTCGCTTTAAGCGTAACGAGTTGTCCCCAAATAGTTTTGATTGATTAAGCTGTGTTCGAATTCTTGGCTCGGCATTGGTCTTCCGTAAAGGTAACCTTGGCCCACATCGCAGCCTTCGTTAATAATAAATTGCTCCTGAACCTCCGTTTCTATGCCTTCAATCGTCACTTTTAAGTCGAGCTTTTTGGCAATTTGGACAATAGAACGAACAATTTCCGAGTCTTCGTGTGAGTTGAGCATTTGGTCGATAAAGCTCTTATCAATCTTAATGGTGTCGAATGGGAACTTCTTCAGATAACTGAAGGAGGCGTAGCCCGTACCGAAGTCATCTAGTGACAATGTAACGCCAATATCGTGCAAAGATCCCAAGGTATTCTTGGCAACCACTTCATCTGCTATCAGTCCACTCTCCGTAACTTCAAGTTCTAAGAAACGAGGCTCTAAATGATAGGTTTCGAGTAGGTGAACCACTTGTTCCGCAAAGTGTACGTTCTTGAGTTGAATTGCAGACACATTCACAGCCATCTTGAAATCTTCAACGTATTCGGACCACTCTTTGGCCTTTTCAATCGCATTGCGTAAAACAAAGCTGCCCACTTCGAAAATCAAACCGTTTTGTTCAGCCATGTGGATCAGGGTTTCGTTAGAGATATCACCCAAAACAGGATGTCGCCAACGAAGCAAAGCTTCAGCACCGACCCAGCGATGAGTCAACGGGCTAACTTTGGGTTGAAAGTAGAGCATAAGGTCATCATTACGAACGGCTTGAAGCAAATAGCCTTCGATCTTATTAATGTGAGTTTGTTCTTCGGTATGGGATTGAGAGTAGTAAGCGAACTTTTGTCCTGAATCTTTGCAGGCTAACATCGCTTCAGAAGATTTCTGCAGAATGCTTTCCGCGTCATCTTCGTCGTTCGTAATTGCAATCCCAATAAACGCGTGCAAATGCACTTTGTCACTTTCGATGTCGAATTCTGAATGACCAACTTTAACGAGCGTCTGGCAAAGTTCTTCAAGGCGATGGTGTAAATCTTTAACGCTAAACGCCAATACGAGGTCAACCGAAGTAGGGCGTGCAGTTAATACATCGATATCAGAAATACAGTCGATGCGTTTTCGGTATTCAACAAGCACTTGGTCTAACGCGTTATAGCCGTAGCGTGCTTGTATGCGTCTACCGTTGGTAAAACCAATATGAACGACTGCAAATGAGCTGTCTGTCAGCCTTCTCTGTGACAGTAGCTTGTGGTTTAAGCGAGATTCAAATGCGTTTCGGTTTAAAAAGCCGGTGCCGAGGTCGTGATTCTTTTGGAAGTTAATCTTCTGTTCAGCCGCTTTTCGTTTATCAATTTCTTGATTCAACGAGTAATTAAGGCTCGCGAGATCTTTAGTGCGATTGTAAACGCGGTTTTTTAGGTCGTGATTCATTTGGGTAAGCTTGGCGTGTTGGAATAGGGTTTTAAGCTGAGATTCAATCGAAGTCCGAAAGCTCTCTAACAGTTTGATATAAGTAGGGGTGTAGTGATTCTCTTTCGAGTCCAAGATACAAATGGTGCCAAACAGTTCACCGTTAGGCCAAAGTAATGGAATACCACAATAGGAGACTAAGCCGAGTTTGATGTCTGGGTTGTTGTCCCACTTAGGATCGGCAAGCGCGTTAGGCACAAGAAGCTGTCGTTGAGTTTCCATCACTGTTTCGCAGTACAGCCCATTCCCCAGCGTTTCAGAATCACCTTTGTTGTATGGGTTGTTCTCGCTACGACTGGTTGAAAAAACTTCAATGTAATTGGCGTGAACACGCATGATTAGTGCTGCGGGCACTTGAGTAATTTGAGCTAAGAGGTCGACAATATTCTGCCAACCGTGCTCCATATCGTCTGGGATATCTAAATCGAGAGTTTTTATTTTCTTCATATGACTCCGAGTCAATTATGCTAAATGCATCAACACATCCTGTGTTAATTATGATGAACCAAAGAAAACTGTGAATCTTACGTTAACTAAGTATAAGAAATGTTGCACGAAAAAACCTCCGCAATTATGCAGAGGTTTTCAAATGTGAATCCGGGTCTCAGTAATGAGATAATTTTAGATTAAGGCTTTAACTTTATAAAATCTTCTGTATTAAGTTTCTGGCTATAATCTACCGATGGTTGAGCAAACCCATTTAATTGTAGAAATTCTTCTTTAAACCCTTGGTAATCCCCTAAGGTTTGGAAGTTATTTTCGTCCATCTTTTCTAGCAGTTCAGTTACGTGCGCTTGGGTTTCTGGGTCTAATTCCCAATCATCCATACGGATCAATCGCTCACCATCAAGTGGTACTTTGGATTGACCATAAAGTTTACTGCCAAACAGACGCTGCATTTGTTGGATACAACCTTCGTGGGTCTCTTTCTCTTTCATCACCTTATACAAAGCAAGTAAGTAAGGGCTTAATCCAGGGATGAAAACGCTCGCTTTAGTGACTAGGGCTTTACATACCGCCGCGTAAGCGTTGCCATCAAAGTTAGCTAACTCTAGATTAAGAGCGTGGCTGGTTTGGTGAAGGTCGATCTTAGCGCGTCCCAATGTACCGTCTAAATAGATAGGATGTGTGACTTCTGGACCCACATAAGAAAACGCGATTGTCTTACAACCCGGAGCAATAGATTCTGCGTTGATGAGCTCATCTATCCATTGTTCCCAATCTTCGCCTCCCATCACTTTGAGTGTGCTTTCGGCTTCTTCTTCCGTCGCGGCTTCAAGCGTGTTGGTGACCCAGTTGTCGTGTTCCAGAGAAATGGTTGCGCCAGTTACGCTTTCACCAATAGGTTTGATGGCAGAGCGCCAAAACTCATCGGAATCTGGTTTAGGACGAACGCCTGCAGCTAAGCTATAGATAATCAGATCCACTTCACCTTCGAAGTAGGTTTCAATGGCTTCGACAACTTGTGAGCGTGTTTCTTGCGAAAATGCGTCGCCAACGATGTTGATAGCAGTGCGTTGCTCTCGTTCGGCTTCTTTTTTGAAGTAGATGTTGTTGTACCAACCAGCACTACCTAGGGATTTTTCGTTTGGACCGCGCTCGAATGAGACGCCGATAGTGTCAGCTTTTGCGCCGCCAAAGGTAAGGGCAATACGAGCGGCAAGGCCAAAGCCTGAGGAAGCGCCGATAATCAGTACTCGTTTAGGGCCATCTTTGATTTGCGGCGCACTCTTAACAAACTTGATTTGTTGCTTTACGGCTTCTTGACAGCCAAGAGGGTGAGCGCTTTTGGCTACCACACCCTTGATAACAGGTTCGATCAGCATAAATAACCTTACAGTTAACGGTGATATGCACTCAGGCTAACGTAAAGCTGTGTAAAATTTATTGAGCTAGACCATTAAAACTTAAAGATACTGATATAATTCTTCGGCGACGAATTCAGCAATCCAAGGTTGAGCTTCTGGTTTTGGATGCAGTCCATCGTTCATCATCCACTCAGGTTTGAGGATGATATGCTCTAGGAAAAACGGCAAAAGTGGCACGTTTTGTTGATCAGCAAGCGCTGCAAAAACGTATTCAAACTGCTGGTTGTAACGCTTTCCGTAATTTGGTGGGATTTTAATCTGCATCATTATAGGTTTGGCGCCCGCAGCTTTTATCTGCTCAATGATCTGCTCAAGATTTGCAGACATCAGCTTAGGTGGGAAACCACGAAGTCCATCATTCGCACCAAGTTCGATAAGAACGGTGTCTGGAGCATGTTCTTCAAGCAATTGTGGTAGGCGGGCTAAACCATTGCCCGTTGTATCACCAGAAATACTCCCGTTAACCACGGTAACCGCTTTATCATGTTTTGCTAGCGCGTCTGGCAACAAACTTGGCCAACTCTGTTTGATATCCATGTTGTAACCAGCACTCAAACTATCGCCAAGTACCAATAACTTTGAATCTTGAGCTGACGCAGAGCCTTGAGCTAAAGAAGCGGTTGAAAATAAAATAAAAAATAAAAAGGAAATTAGTCGAGTCATGCATACATCCATCATTAAAGCAGAAGCTGTTTCCAAGACAGTGTCTACTAATCAAGAACATTTAACAATCCTAGAGCACGTTGATATCGATATTCGTGAAGGCGAAACTGTCGCGATTGTCGGCACGTCTGGTGCGGGTAAATCGACCCTAATGACGCTGTTAGCTGGTCTTGATGTACCAACGAAAGGCGAAATCAGTTTATTAGGACAGCCACTTTCACAGCTTGATGATGAGGCAAGGGCTAAGATTCGCAGTGAATCGGTTGGGTTTGTATTTCAAAGCTTCTTATTAATTCCAAGCCTTTCTGCGCTGCAAAATGTCACGTTACCTTGTTTGTTGAAGGGAGCAGACGAAGACATCGAACGCGCGACTGCTCTGCTTGAATCAGTAGGCTTGAAAGACAGGCTTGATCATTTGCCGTCGCAGCTATCGGGTGGTGAACAACAAAGGGTCGCGTTGGCGCGCGCATTTATGATTAAGCCAAAAATTCTTTTTGCCGATGAACCCACAGGCAACCTAGACCAACAAACTGCTGCCAAAATTGTCGAGTTGTTGTTTGAATTGAACTCATCCCACGGCACAACGTTAGTGTTGGTGACACACGATCCTAAGCTTGCACAACGTTGCCAAAGAACACTCAAGATGCATGTCGGTCAGATAGAGGAAGTCTAAATTGAATTCATCAAACGGACTGAATAAACGCCTGTTTTCATGGAGTATCGAAGAGATTCGACACGGTCAGCTTTGGCCAGTTTCAATCGCTTTAACGCTTATTATTGCTTGTGTATTTGCATTGTCGGCGTTGGCCGAACGTATGGAGCAGGTAATTGTTAAGCAGGGCAAAGATGCGCTTACTGCCGATATCGTGTTTATCTCAGCAAACCCAGTTCCACAATCCTTATTAGACCTCACTCAGGTTGAACAGTTAGAAAGCTCTCAGTTGACCCGTTTTTCAACGATGGCATTCAGTGATAACTCGATGCAGCTAGTGACGGTGAAAGCGGTTGAAAGTAATTATCCATTACGCGGTGAAATGATTTTAGAGGGTGCTGATAAAGCATCAAGTAACCATGTTGAGCCAGGTGAGCTTTGGTTAGACGAGCGTATATTTGCGCAGCTAGAGGTTGAAATTGGTGACAATGTCACTATTGGCGATGCCGATTTAAGGATAACAGGGCGCATCACCCAAGAGCCAGGTTTGAGCTTTAACCCATTCCAACAAATGCCAGCCGTGCTGATTCATACAAATGATATCGATGCCACGGGAGCGATTCAACCGGGCAGTCGTGTTAGTTTTAGGCTGTTTCTAAACGGTGATGATACAAAACTGCAAGCCGCGCAAGACAGCGTAGAATTAACACCAAGCGATCGCTGGCGTACACAAGACTCAGCCAGTCGTACCAACGACATGTTCGAAAGCACCACTCAATACTTATCACTAACGGTAGCTATCGTAGTGATCATGGCTGCGACCACTTTGGTACTCACTTGCCAACATTATGTTGCGAGTCGTCGTAAAACCATCGCGATGCTTAAGAGTTTAGGTGCAAGCAAGCAGTGGATCGTTAAATGGTTGTCTGTACAGGTATCTTTGTTAGTGGTTATCGGTGCAGTACTGGGAATAACCATCGGTATCGGCTTGGAGTTTTTGCTTCGTATACCTCTGGGCGACTTATTACCAACGCCACTTCCTAGCTATGGTATTGAACCTGCAATCTTGGCGATTTTATCAAGCATCCTAATTGGTGTTCCTGCTCTTGGTATCCCGTTAATTGGCTTGGTCAACACCTCGGCAATCAGCGTGATTCAATCAAGTCACCAGTCCAATGAAAGCTACAAGAAATATTTGTTGTTACTGGTACCGATTATTCCAATGATGCTGATGTATGGCGACAATCTATTGGTATGGATAGTTTTAGCGGGTATCGCTTGCCTGTTCTTAGTGCTTGCGGTCGTCAGTTCGCTTGTTCTGCGTTTAGTTAGTAAGTTGCCGACATCGACATCGATGCGTTTGGCATTGAGTCGAATTAATCGCACACCTTTAGCAACTGGGATTCAATTTGGCTCTTTAGCGCTTTCACTGATGTTGCTGTCTATCATCTGGTTGGTAAGAAGTGATTTACTGTCAGATTGGCAACAAACCTTACCCGAGAACGCACCGAATGCGTTTGCACTTAACATTGCAAGCTATGAGAAAGACAGTTATCTCGAGACGATTGATGCAAACGAAGTAGAGCGTACTCAAGCGTTTCCAATTATCCGAGGACGACTGACGACGATAAACGGTGTCGAAGCATCGGAATACAGCGATACCTCAGGCGAAACAGACGCACTAAGTCGAGAGATCAACTTCACTTGGGGAGATAGCTTACCCGAGTACAATGAAGTGTTAGAAGGTAACTGGACGCAAGAGCATGGCGTATCTGTGGAATCGGATGTCGCGGAGCAACTGGATCTAAAGATTGGCGATGAGCTGTCATTCACAATCAACAGCCAGAATGTTTCTGCCAAGGTGAATAGCATCCGCAAAGTCGAGTGGCGAGAAATGAAGCCGAACTTCTACTTCATTTTTACTCCAGATGTCTTGAGTTCAATCCCTTCTACTTGGCTAGTGAGCTTCAGATTAGAAGAACAACACAATCAGATGCTCAACGAACTCTCTCGAAATCATCCAACCGTGAGTTTGATGGATATTCGTAAGATGGGTAGCAAGATCCAAGAGTTGCTTAAGCAGATTGTTTGGTCGATTACCGTACTTGCGGCGTTAGGTGTGGTGGCGGGGCTGTTGCTTATCTTCACTCTATTGCGATTGAGCTTATCTCAAAGACAACAAGAGATACGCTTGTATCGAACATTAGGCGCGAGTAAGAAGCGAATTCTCAATACTATTTGGTGTGAGTACGGTTTAATGGCTTTAGTCGCAGGCTCAATTGCAGCCCTTGGTTCTGAGCTCAGCGTGGCAGGAGTGATGAACTTTGGTTTTGAGTTACAACCTTCACTTCACCCGATGTTGTGGATAGCGCTACCGGTGCTAACGTTCATCACATTAGCCGCGGTAGTGAATAGCTTAATCAAACGTTTGTTGGCACCAGTAAACAAGGATTTTGGCTAGTCGTTAGCGAGATCTAGCCAAGCGCTTAAAACGGTCTAAAAGTGAGATTATTTATACTTAGTCATGCACTATTTATAATACGTCGCTTTAGACCGTTTTTTATTTAACCAACCGGTAGCATAAGTAAAAAATATCGAACCTTAGATTCCACTGTTTTTAGCATTTTTTAAAACTAATTACCCAATAATGCCGATTTAATGAACAGCGGTTAGTCACTGTAAACAAAGGGTTTGCGCAACTTAGCAAGAACGTTATCAACAGTTATCCACAAAAACGGTGGATAACTTTAGGGATAAGTTAACCGCTATGTTTTAAGAGTACTGAGGCAGCCTTTATGTGGCGTCACTTAGGACAAATTTGACTGTTAGAATAACCTTTAAAACCCTATCTGGAGTTATTGAGTCAAGAGATTATTTATGTTTTTTACATAGATATTAAATCCCGCCTATCTAAGACCTTGATAAAAATGTGTTTTAATTCATTGCAGAACAAAAGTAGAATAGAGGCAGTTAATCTTATTCTACAGAACACGATGAACCACAACAAAACGGATACAAATCAACCTTCTATTGCCATTGTTGGTGGTGGTATTGCCGGAACAACGAGCGCGATTCACTTTAGTGAGTTGGGTTTTAAGGTCACTATCTTAGAAAAAGGGCCGAGTTTGGTTAATGGTCCACCAATTTGCCACCTGCACGCTGGCGGCAATTTGTATCGAGATATTTCTGTAGAGCAGTGTCTTCAATTGCTCACACAGTCAATTGATACCGTCCGCTTATTCCCTCATACGATCAATATTCGTCCGACAATCATCGCCGTTCCGCACAGTGATGGTGGAGAGCCGTTGGATCTGCTTCCTCGTCTCAAGATAATCAAAAGCGCTTATGCCGATCTTGTTAAACAAGATAAAAGCAACCAAGTGCTCGGTGATCCGGAAGAGTATTATAAGCTGTACAGCAAAGAAGATTTATTAGCACTTTCTGCGAAAACACAGCCTCTGAAACCAACATCGCTTGATGATTGGTGTATTCCTTTCGCCAAGCATACGGATTTAGAGACCCTAAAGTATCCTGTTGCGATGGTCCAAGAGTATGGCTGGAGCGTATTCCGACTTTCTGCGACCGCTCAACTCTCTTTGGGGCAACAAGCTAACTGTACTGTGTTAACCAACAGCCGATTACAATCTGTTGAGTCGACAGGTCAAGGTTGGTCTTTGACTTATACCGATGCCGAAAACCAAAGCTGCCAACTAACGACCGATTACTTGATTAATGCGAGTGGGTTTGAAACGGGTATCGTAGATGACTTTGTTGGCTCTAAGCAGCAAAGACTTGTTGAGTTTAAAGCTGCATACGTTACAGAGTGGCCGTATTCGCAAAAATGTAAGGAAGAGTGGCCAGAGGTTATCTTCCATGGCCCGAGAGGCACACCGCAAGGCATGGCGCAATTAACGCCCTACGCTGATGGTGTGTTCCAACTTCACGGTATGACAGAAGGGATTACTCTGTTTGAGGGTGGGCTTGTTTCATCGTCAACCGATTCATCACAGCCTCAGCTGCCTTCTAAGCTTCTTAAGAAAATCGTATCAGGTTGGAGTGAAGAGCAGCTTGAATTAAGAACTCGCGCGGCAATAACGCATATGTCTCAGTTCATCCCAAGTTTCAGTTCTGCATTGGTCGGTGGTAAACCTTTGTTTGGTGCACAACAGATTCCGGGAACCGATCCAAGCTTAAGAGCTTCAGACGTTTCATTCTGTGGGGATCGCTATGCTCGACTTGAAGTAGTAAAAGCTTCTTCAACATTAGAAGCGGCACAAAAGGTCGCTGAGCAATGGTTTGATGTATCAGAGGCGGCATCTATTGAAGACACACACTCAGTGACAATGTCACTTAATCTAAATGATATTGAAAACAGAGCGATAGATTTGACACAAGAACGTGGATACCCAGAAGCGCTTGCCAAGGTGTCAGGTCAAGATCACGCTTAATAGCCTATAATTAGTCTATCATCATCGACTGCGTTTAATTTCTTCAATTCGGCTTACTGTAATAGGTAAGCCGAATCTTCATTTCAACATCTGCTTAGATACCGAACCTCATCTAAATGACATCTTCCTAGTTGATTATTCTCAGCTACATAGCATTTAGCACATAACACATCGCAAAAACTAATAGCCGAAAAACTGAGCCCATTGGCACCAAACATCTTGTAAGCCCAAGCGATCGCCCTTGCTGAACGATATCGCATGTCCAGGTTTTGCTTGCGCCAAGCGTGGTAAATCGATTCTGGCGACACATCCTATCTTCGGATAACCACCTATGGTCTGTCTATCATTAAGCAGCACGATAGGCTGTCCATCTTGTGGAATTTGAATCGCACCTAGGGCAATGCCTTCTGACAATAGCGAAATGTCAGGCGAGTCTACGGGCTCGCCACTGAGTCGATAACCCATCCGATTAGAGTTTTGGTCAACGTGATACTGCGCGTTATACAAAATCTCTCTTGCTGACTCGGAGAATAGCTCGCTTTGATAGCCTTCAATCACTCGTAGGTTCACGGGTAGATTGTAATCAGGCGTGTATCGGAAGGTAACACTCAACGCTTTAAATGGATGAGAGAGTTGGTGTTGGGTAAAAGCGATTTGTTGCCCTTGCTGGCATGGCTCGCCATCTTGCGTTAATCCACCAATCTTTTCACGAGTGACTGTAGAGCAGCTATCAAGAGTTGATGGAACATCGAAACCGCCCTTAATGGCTAAATACGCCCTTAGACCATTTTTAGGCAAACCAAATGAGAGAACTTGCCCCTTAAAAGCTTGAAAAGTGCTCCAGTTAGCCTGTGGTTTACCATCGAGTTTCGCTTGTAAATCACCCCCGCATAGTGCCATCTCGCAATCAAAATCGATTCTCAACGCACATTGCCCAAGCGTGATTTCCAACGCCGCTTGGTTGACTGGGTTGCCCAATAGATGGTTAGCCCAGCTATAAGAGTAGTCATCAACCGGTCCACCTTGCGTTAATCCAAGATGAGCAACACCAAATCGCCCAAAGTCTTGAATCAAACTCAACGGGCCGGGCTTAATCACTGTCAGTGTTGGTTTAGTTTTTGTCTTAGCCATTTACGATGCCTCCACCCAACTCTACAAATTCTTTTTTTGAAATCGCTATGAAACGGACGGTATCACCAACATTAAGCAGAGACAGTGGTCTTTGCGTGATATCGGCGTTCTTCAACTGGCTATGATCGAACAACGGAAGTGGGCAATTGCCAATAATATTCCAACCGCCCGGTGAATCCGAAGGGTACACAGCTGTTTTCGTATCCGCGATGGCGATACTGCCTTTGGGCACAATTAAGCGGGGTGTGGAGTGACGGGGCAAGGCAAGCTCATTAACCACATCCGACATAAAGGCAAAGCCAGGCGTGAACCCAATCGCACTGACGCTGTATGTCTGTGAGGTGTGATGTTGAATTATCTGGTCGAGCGACAGGCCTTTGTTTTGATATCGGTCTAAATCGAGCGCCGTTTCTGGTGAGTAATAGGCAGGAAGCTCAATCGTATCGCGAGTTTTACTAACACTAGAAAAGGACGACAGAGCATGACTCAACAAATTATTGAGCTGTTCAATGAGCTGCTGTTCTGATATTCGATAAGGGAGGTAATCGACCAATATTGTTTGGTAAGCCGGTGTCACATTCATCAACACCGATGCTAAGTTTTGGCGAATGGCATCGGAAAAGTGAGCTATGTATTGCGCATATTCGGCGCTAGATTGATTATTTGAAGGCGATAGCGTCAAGGTCACCAAAACGCTGCATTCCGCGACTGGCGCTATATTGAATTCAATCTGATTCGTCGTCATTTCGTTTCCATACGTTTGTTATCTTGCCTTTTCTAGCTTACTTGGCGTGTCTCACTTCCGTGTCCAAGCCAATACAAATAAATTAGATCTCACGAGCGATTAGACCATGCGTCATACCAATCACACGCTTCATACTAATTAAAAGCGTTGAGGTCTTGTCTGATTTTTCTAATTAATGCGATGGATTGAGGGTTATCACCATGAACACAGATAGTATCAGCTTCAATAGGCAGTCTTTCGCCCTCTAAAGTCGTAACCGAGCCATAGTTAATGATTTGCATAACTTGGTTATAGATATCGTCTTGATTGACGTAAACCGAGCCTTTTTGAGTACGTGGCGCTAATTGTCCGTTATTTAAATAAGCACGGTCGGCAAACGCTTCAAACAAGAGAGGCAAGTCATGGTCGTCAGCAATATCCAAATACTGTTGATTGTCTGATGAAGAGAGAATCATCAACGGGATGTTAAACTCAGCGACGGCTTGGGCTACCGCATTGAACACATCAATGTTTGCCATCATATCGTTATAAAGAGCGCCATGAGGTTTCACATAGCCAACAGTGGTATGGTGATAGCGGCAAAGGGCTTGTAATGCACCGACTTGATAACAAACCAGCTCACTGATTTCGTCCATGGTGTGTGGAATAGAACGGCGACCAAAACCAACGAGATCTTGATAACCGGGATGAGCACCAATTTGGGTGTGATAGTGCTGCGCCAGTTTTATCGTCTTGGACATAACGTGCGGATCAGACGCGTGGAAGCCACAAGCGATGTTTGCCATATCGACCCATTCCATGACCGACTCGTCATCGCCCATCTTCCAATTGCCGAAACTTTCTCCCATGTCGCAATTAAGCAAAATCTTCGTTGTCACGTGGTGCTAATCCTTTACGTTGAGGTAAGTAATGACGGTCTTATAAATACCATAAATAAACAGTGACCTAACTCAAACTTTCGACACCGTAGATTTACCAGTATGGCATTTCATATATAGTTGAACTATTGATTAAAGGATTAATATCTATCTGTATATTAGGTGAGCACATGATATCCCGCCAGGTTTGCTTAGGACTAGCATTAACGATACCTGTTTTTGTCTCTGCTCAAGAAAACTCTCTAGACCAGCTCATGTCGATGAGCCTTGAAGAGTTGTCTATGTTAGATGTTGAAATGGAAACGGCTTCGAAAGTGACACAAAAACTCACTGACATTCCCTCGTCGGTGTACGTACTTTCTAATGAGCGAATTCAGCGCAGTGGCGCGAAAACCATTGCAGAAGTCCTAACGCTTGTACCCGGACTCAAAGTCACCAAATTCAACGAAACCTCATGGTTTGTTTCAACACGCGGCTTTCATGATGGGTTATATAACAAGATGCTCGTGATGATGGATGGACGAAGCTTGTTTAGCCCAGTCTATGGCGGTACGTATTGGAGCGACGTTGATTATGTGCTTTCCGACATAGAACGCATCGAAGTACTAAAAGGCCCCGGCGGAACAATTTGGGGAGGTAACGCGGTTAATGGTGTTGTCAATATCATTACTAAGTCTGCCAATGATACGCAGGGGACTTATCTCTCCGGTGTTGCGTCTAATACTGATAACTACGAATTTAGTGTTCGTCAGGGATTAAGCCTCAACGACAGTGTGAATGCTCGTGCCTTTTATAAGTACCGAGAAGAACCCACGTATCGCACAAACGAATCTGAAAAATGGAAAGCACAAACGGCAGGGATGGTGTTTCAGCCAAGTCATACTGATGAAAATTGGTCATTACGTATTGGTGGTGAGAAAAGCTTTTATGAGTCGGAGTTATATACGTTCCAATATGATAACTCAGGTTCGTTTGTCGGATCACAAGCTAATGATTTCGATAACAAGAGCCAATCTGTTTATGTCCAATTCAACGACTCTCGCTATTTTGATGAAAGTTCGACTCTCTCATATTCATTATGGGGTGAATATAATGAGGATAATGCGCCAGACGCTCCGGGAAGCTATTCGACCCTTGATTTTGACTCTACTTATATCAACCAACTATCGGAAAGCCATCAGCTAACACTTGGTGGTGGCCTGCGATATATGTATCTTGATTTCTCCTCAAGCCAAGTTTCGGACGTGGATTGGTACAACCCTGATTACTACGGTCGAGCTTACAACATCCAATCTGCCAACGATTACATTGCGAACGCTTTTATACAGTCTCAAATTCAAATGACGGAAGCGCTGTCTATTACTCTTGGTGCCAAGGTTGAACACTTTACACAGAATGAATCAACTGAGCTTTCACCTCAATTGCGTGGTTTATATAAGTTCACCCAACGTCACTCCGTATGGGCGGGGCTTAGCCGTGCGGTCGTTGCACCATCTTATATGGATTCCAATTCCACCTATTATTTCAATAGTTACAATGCTGACTCAAACAACAGCTACCTAGATGTATATAAATCTAGCTCGAGTCTTGAAACAGAGAGTGTCGTAACGGCGGAAATGGGTTATCGCTACTCAAACAATTCAAATTTCGAACTCGATGCAACGATTTATCTGAGTGAACATGACAACCTTCGCTTTCACAGCTATGACCCGAATGATATCCCTGCGAATCATGTCTATGTCGGTGCGTTGTCTGATGATTATAAAGCAAAAACTTATGGCTTAGAGTTAGGCGCGAGTTACCAACTCACCGCAGATTTAGCCAGTTACCTGAGTTACGCCTATATGACATTGGAAGGTGAGAATAAAGGTGATGACCTGAAATCTAGTCCTCAAACGAGTGTTTATTACGATATTGATAATGAACATTTAGCCACGGCACAGTTGATGTGGAATATCACCGAAAGTTGGCAATTCGATGTGATAGGCCAGTACATTAATGTGAATTACCCAGACTATTGGGTAGCAGGCGATGGCACTCAATATAAATGGCAGTCTTACCCACATGAAATAACCTTTGATGCGCGTCTCGCATGGAAAAAATCGTCCGCAGCACCTTTAATTGAAGTGGTTGTTGAAAATATAGGTAAGAGTGACGGCTATCAAGCTGAATTCACATCTCAGAAAAGCGTCAATCAAGAATCGGTGTATGTGAGGATCTCTCATGAATTCTAAATGGCTTAAGCACCGCATTAAGCTCGGCTTATCTAAACTAGGCTTAGCGGCTTTAACGATGCTTATTGTGCCGTTGAACACCTCAGCTGCTAGCTTCAAACCTTATGAAGTGAAAGCGGTGTACCTTTTTAGAATTGCGAATTTTATACGTTGGAATGATGAAAGCTCAATGAACGCTGTGAACTTTTGTGTGATTGGCGATGAAAAGGTAAGCCAAGTGCTAACGTCAATTACCGAGGGGAAATCTATTCGTTCGCTCGCTATCCGAGTTCAACAGTCGATTACTTCTAAGTGTGATATTACGTATTTGTCTGACCGTAAAAATGACCAATTTCTTAGTCAAGAGCACTCGCCACATACTGTGACAATCAGTGATATCCCTAACTTTACGGACTTAGGTGGAATCATTGAACTCACGCACATCGATAATAAGCTCAAACCTAAGATCAATCTAGAGAACGCAAGGCGCGGTGACTACGTCATTGGCTCGAACCTGTTACGAATCGCTATAGTGGAGGGCCAATAATGTTGTCTTTCATTAATAACATATCGATTAAAAACAAGCTGATATTACCCATTATCATCTTCATCGCAGTCACTTTTGTCACGATCCAATCGGTAAATTACACTGTCACGTTTGAGAGAGAGAAAGAGAGTCTTATTCAGCGTGTTAAAGTGCTAGCACAAGGTGTTGCTTATAACTTGCAAGCCGCGATTTTATTTGAAGACAAGTCATCGGCTCAGGAAATATTGTCAGCTTTCATCGCAGATAAAGATATTGTTAGAGTGAAGCTCTATGACATCAACGAACAGCTTTTTGCCAGCTATCAGGTGAGCAACACTCTGGTTCCAAGGCCAAACGCAGAAGAATTAGACGATATCGCCGATCATCAATTTGCCATCTCTGAGCATTTCATCTTCTTGCTCGTTCCAGTGACACTGGATGGCGCAGTGATTGCGAACTTGAGAGTAACAATATCGAAAGAGACGTTTAATTCGATCTTAACGAATATTTTCAAGGTTGCGGTCGTCTACCTGTTGTTTCTGGTGATGTTAGGCGGAGTAGTGGTCAAATTGGTGCAACGCTTGATTATCGAACCGATGTTTGACCTCAATGAGGCGATGCAAGCCTTTGTTGAGCGTCGTTCGAAGCAGCCTAAATTAGTCGTAACGAACCGCGATGAAATCGGCGATCTGGTTCGAGCTTTCAATACCATGTTAGAAAGGCTTCAACATCGCGATAACCAAATCAATTTTACGTTAGACAAGTTACAAGAAGAAAAATCATTCGCAAATGAGGTCATTGAAACCGTTCAGCACTCTTTGTTGGTGGTGGATGAAAAAGGGCTCATTCTTCATGCGAACGCAGCTACTCGGGATATTTTTAAATGCTCGGAAGCCTTTCTTGAGAATTTGTTGATCCAAGAGTTGATCGCGACCAAGCAAACGGGTTACTTACAAGATGTTATTGATGCCAATATTGAACTTAATGACGAATTGCTGGAAACCACCGATCTCTTTCAATCAAAACGCTGGCTTCGTGTGAGCAGTCGTTCTTTGACAAAACATGGTCGTATTCTTTATGCAATCCAAGATGTCACCGACATAGAAACGGCCATGAGTCGCCAACGTATTGCTGCGGGTGTTTTCGAAAACAGTAAAGACGGCTTGATCGTGCTCAACTCATCCAATGTGATAACCATGGTTAACCCGGCGATCACACAACTTCTCGGTTATCACTCTGATCTGCTGGTGGGCAAAACACCATTTGAAGTATTTTCGTGGCAGCAATTTTCATCATTGATGCCGACAATTCGCAGTTCGTTAGACAACTATGGTCAATGGCAAGGCGAAGTGTGGGAGAAAAGCGCGTCCGGCACGTTAGTTCCAATGTTTGTCAAAGTGAATCGAATTGCCTCAGACAACGAGAAATACGAGTTTGATATGGTATTAACGCTGTCTGATTTATCCAACGTTAAAGAGATGGAAAGACTCGAACACTTGGCTCATCACGATGCATTAACCGGATTAGCGAATAGAGCGCAGCTGTATAAGGTTATGGATGATGTTGTCACGTCGAGCCACTATTCAAATCAGCATTTTGCGGTTATTTACTTGGATTTGGATGGCTTCAAAGAAGTGAATGACAACTATGGTCACGATGCGGGTGACGAAATCCTTAAAGAAGTGTCAAACCGGTTATTATCTCAGGTAAGAGCGGGGGATTTGGTTGCACGTTTGTCGGGTGATGAATTTGTTCTTATTATTAAACAGACAAACAAAGTCTTATTAGCGAAGTTAGCCGAGCGATTGTTGGATCTGATCGGGCAAGAAGTGAATTATAAACAGCGTTCACTTCATGTTGGGGCGAGCTTAGGTATCAATTTAGTTGATGGCTCAGAGCGTGATATTGACGTGATTCTAAAGGTTGCTGATGAGGCTATGTACCAAGCGAAACGCAAAGGAAAAGGTCAGTTTATGTTCGCTCGTGAGGGTAAATAGGCACCGGTGTTTGTGAGCTCACCCTAAGTTGTTGTATCATAAGTGATAGGTTGAATATTTTTAATTAAAAGGTCTGCTAAGCATGAATGTTTTAGTTACAGGTGGCATGGGTTACATTGGTAGCCATACAAGTATCCAGATGATCAACGCAGGTATGACACCTGTACTTTTTGATAGCTTGTACAACAGCAAACCAAGCGTTCTAGAGCGCATCGAAAAAGTCTCGGGCGTTCGTCCCAACTTCATTGAAGGTGACGTTCGTGATAAAGCGCTTTTGACTGAAACTATGAAGCAACACAACATCGAAGCGGTTATCCATTTTGCTGGTCTGAAAGCCGTCGGAGAGTCTGTGGAAAAGCCTCTTGAATACTACGACAACAACGTAAACGGCACTTTAGTTCTTGTTGATGCAATGCGTGATGCGGGTGTAAAAACCTTGGTATTTAGCTCTTCAGCAACGGTATACGGTGATCCTGCAAGTGTGCCAATTACTGAAGACTTCCCAACAAGCGCTACCAACCCATATGGTCGTAGTAAACTAATGGTTGAAGAGTGTTTAACCGATTTCCAAAAAGCCAATCCTGATTGGAGCATTACACTGCTGCGTTACTTTAACCCTGTAGGTTCACATCCAAGTGGTGAGCTAGGTGAAGACCCGCAAGGTATCCCAAATAACCTAATGCCATTTGTCTCTCAAGTAGCAGTGGGCCGCCGTGAATTCCTATCTGTATTTGGTAGCGATTATCCAACAAAAGACGGGACTGGCGTTCGCGATTACATCCACGTAATGGATCTGTCTGATGGCCACATCGCAGCGCTTGAGAAAGTAGGGTGCAAAGACGGTCTTCATATCTACAACCTTGGTACGGGTAACGGTTCAAGTGTGTTAGACATGGTTAAAGCATTCGAACAAGCAAGCGGTAAAGAGATCCCTTACAAGCTAGTTGAACGCCGTCCTGGTGACATCGCAGAGTGTTGGGCAGATCCAGCTAAAGCTCAGAAAGAACTGGGCTGGAATGCAAGCCGCACATTGGCTGAAATGACCGAAGATACATGGCGCTGGCAGTCAACAAACCCGAATGGATTCCCTGGTTAACCTAGTGGTTTCGTGAATGATTCAAAAATTAAAAGATGCTTTCGGGCATCTTTTTTGATCTTAATCGAATAAAAAGTAAATTAGTGGTTAAAAAGTATCATTCTGTATCCGCTGTGTTATTATGCTCGCGAATTATATGTTTAATGTTAATTTTCTTTGGAGTTAATCATGGAACTAGGCCTAATCATCACTTTCATCGTTGCTGCTGCAGTAATGGTTAAAAAAGAGATGGCAGAGAAGTAATTTCACTTATTACCTTTTTTATACAATTTTTTAGTGAAATAATAAAAGCCAGCATTTAGCTGGCTTTTTAGTATCTGCAATTCAGTTTTTTAACGAATTAGAATTCGTATTTAGCTGTAATTGACCAGTTACGACCTGCTTGCGTGTAATCTTTATCTTCTTGTGAGAATCCACGAACGTCATTCCACGAGTAGTACTCTTCATCCGTAACGTTGAAGAGACCTGCTCTAAGCGTAAGATCCTTCATCGGCAAGTAGTATGCTGTTAGGTCAACTACAGTTGCTGAATCAATTGGTAGAATTTCATCATTCAAACCATCGCTGTTGATATCACTAGACTTCTTACCTGCTGTGTAGCTTATGTTAAGTGATGTACCCCATAGTGCTGAAGGAGCATCATAGTTAAAACCAACGACAGCGTTCCAAGGGTTTACACTGTTAAGAGGATTACCTTCGCCATCTTCACCTTCAGTATACGTTGCAGAAACACGAGTACTAACACCTTTCACTGGCATGAAGCTATTCCAAGACTGTGTATTTGACGCTTCGATACCTTTAATTACGGCTTCATCAATGTTTACATTCTGATATATTGTTGGATCGGCCGGAGTGGCTGAGCCACTAACTGCTACGTTATCAATAAAGTTATCATAATCGCTGTAGAAGATAGCGATTTCGCTTGATGAATAATTTGTGTTATGACGCCAACCTAACTCGTATGAAATACTTTCTTCAGCTTCTAAGTCAGGGTTAGGGGCATTCAAATAACCGTGAGCAGGATTACCAAATGAGTAGTAAAGCTCTTGGAAATCAGGAGCTCTAAAGCCTTGGCTGATTTGACCGAAGATCTTATTTTCATCATTAAGCGTGTAAGTTGTACCCAAACGTCCGGTAACAGCTGAGTCTGAATATTTTGCATAAGACTCTTCTGGGTTACCACTTGGGTTTTGACTTGTATCACCTGGATCAGTTTCAAAACCATCAAAACGAACACCCGGAGTAATCATCCAATTTCCGATCGTCATTTCATTTTGAGCAAAGAATCCATATTTTCTTTCAGATGCGGCAGGGATGTAGAAAATAACTTGGTCTGCGCTGATGGAGTTATATTCGTTATTAACGTTTTTAATGTCTTTGTCCGAATATGAAGCGCCATAGATAAAGTAGTTTTCTACATTACCCGTCATGAAGAACTTATCGAATTGCACATCAAATTGATAACCTTCATCCTCGTAGATATAGTCCTTTTTCTGAACATTACCTGCCGGAGGTAGGAACATACCGCCATTAGAAGTACGATTAGTTACGCCATTCTCTTCTTTGCTCAGCCAGTCAGCTTGCCAAGTAATAGTATCTGCAAACGCTAGGTCAGCATCCCAAATATGTTTGATACCGATTTGCTGTTGGCTAGTTGTGTCTTCGCCAGTGTAGTCGGTGTAACTTGCACTATTTAAATCGGTATCACCAGAATTCTCAATGAAGTTACCAGAAAACTCTAAACGGTGTTGTTCGTTTAATTGGTACTGAAGCTTAACCAACAAGTTGCTGTTCTGAGTATCTTGCTCATCAGGTGTACCAAAGTTATCAGTTTGCTCACCGTCTCTGCGAGTATAAGCAACTAACGTTTCTAGGTCGCCAATACGATTTGCTAAAGCAACCGATTCGCTAAAGGTATTATCAGATGAAGAGTAGTTGAACTTCGCGTGGCCACCGAAGTCTTTGTCTTTTAAAAAGTCACTCGGGTCTTTTGTTTCGAACGCAGCAATACCACCAATCGCGTCAGAACCATACAGAGAAGAAGCCGCACCTTTAACAATCTCGACAGACTTCAACATATCCGTATCGACATCAATGCGTGAAGAGTTAATGAAGTTATATGACTGAGTACCACTTGGAGTAAATTGGCTAGTTTGTGATACTCCATCAACGATAACCTTTACTCGGTTACCTTCCATACCACGAATGTTAATACCTTGAATCCCTTGGCGGGAATTCGTAGTCACCGTGACACCTGGTGTGTACTTAAATAAGTCTTCTACATCCGTAACCATGTTTTTTTCGATATCTTTATCGTTAATCACAGTTACCGACGCAGCAACATCTTCAAGTTGTTGATTAGTACGAGTCGAAGATACAACAACCTCGTCAAATAGGGCATAATCTTCAGCAAAGGCTGATGTTGATGAAAGCGCTAAAACGATTGAAGCAGAGAGCAGGGATTGCTTATACATCTGATAGTTACCTTAGTTCCATAGTATTATCTTGATTTGCGAAATATAATATTGGATCTAAATGATAATTACTATTATTTGCATTTAAATAATTTTCAATTTTATCAACTAACTCATAATTAATACTCTTAAATATCTGTATTAAAAAGACTTTTACAGTTCCATTCACAGTCTGAATGCTTCTGTTTTTGTGATTCAAGTCTCATTTATAAAGTAGGAAAGCTATGCATAGTCCAATAACACTTGAAGCGTTACACATCCTAGACGCCATCGACCGACGTGGAAGTTTCGCCGCCGCGGCCAATGAAATGGACAGAGCGCCTTCATCACTCAGCTATCAAATACAGAAGCTTGAACAAGATCTAGACATCATGATTTTTGACCGCTCAGGCCACCGTGCAAATTTTACGGAAGCGGGTCAGTTGATACTTGAGCAAGGTAGAATCATTCTTGGAGCTACAGAACGTCTTGTTAACGAGGCAAGCATTCTAGCCAATGGTTGGGAGCTCGATTTGACCATCGCCTTTGATGGCATTATCCCGATTGCTAACTTTTTCCCACTGGTAGATGAACTAGGAAAAATCAGTAAAACACGCGTTCGTTTGCAAGAGGAAATCTTAGCGGGTTGTTGGGAATCTCTCACAGATGGTCGTGCTGACTTATTGATATGCCCTAAGCTCGATACAATTCCAAACGATATGAAAAGTGACGTAATTGGTAAAATGGAGATGGTGTGGGTCGCGGCATCAAGCCACTATGTTCACAAGCGTTCTGGTGAATTCGATCAGAAGGCGAGAGAAAGTTACAGGGTTATTGCCATTGCAGACACCGCACGCGATCAGCCAGCACTAAGCATCAATATTCTAGAGAAACAGCCACGTTTAACCGTGACAAGCTTTCCTGCGAAAGTAGAGGCTTTGACATCAGGACTAGGGATTGGCACCTTACCGAATAGTGTCGCTAAACCTTTGATTGAATCTGGCGTACTACAGCAGATCTCCGGTACAGAACCACAACCGATCGATATTGTTATGGTTTGGCGACGCAACAAAATGGGCGACGCCAAGTCTTGGTGTATCCAACATCTTAAAAAGACATGGGCGTTAAAGTAACGGTAACACCATATCTGCAGTACCATCTTCAAAACTGATATCTAGCTTAAAACCGAGCTTTTGAGCTAGTGTCAGCATCCCTCTATTGGTTGGCATCGTCATACCCGACATCTGCTTGGTCTGCTTCGCACGGCAGTAATCGATAACCTTGGTCATAAGAATGCGACCTAGACCAACACCTTTAAGGTCAGAACGAATCAATATTGCGAATTCGGCGTCTGTGTTCTCAGGGTTAATCAGCGCACGGGACACGCCGATGATCGCTGGAACGCCTTGTTCCTCGCGAACGACCACAAAGGCGATTTCTCTATCGAAATCAATCTGAGTGAAATTCGCCAACGCCTCATGATTGAATTCACCGACATCACTAAAGAAACGCTTATAGAGATCTTCCTTAGACACACGGTTAATGAAGTCAGCATGAAGCGGTTCATCTTCGGGAAGAATAGGGCGTAACAACACTTCGGTTCCATCTTTTAGCTGGATACGTTCTTCAAGCTCGACCGGATAAGGGCGAATCGCAAGACGTTCCTGTGGATCGCCTTCGTACGCTTTCAAGATGATATCGGCATCTAATATCGTGAACTTGTCACCATTGGCCAGTACTGGATGGATATCCAAATCATGTATTTCAGGGCAATCCACTACCATTTGCGATATACGTACCAATAACTCAGACAAACCTTCTATATCGATGGGGTTAGGGAGTTTTTGTAGACGAATCTTGCCGCTTTTTATCGCTCGAATAATCAAGTAACGCGCCAGTGTCATGTTGAGCGGTGGAAAAGCAGCTGCGGCATCAATCGACTCATCCCACTCCGAACCACCTTGTCCAAGTAATATGATTGGGCCGAAGGTTTCGTCTGTTGTAACCTTAATACGCAACTCTTGGCCGCCCGCGAGCTTAGCCATACCTTGAATTAACAAGCCGTGGATGTTTGCTGTAGGGAAGGATAATTGAGAACGATCGAGAATTGCCTGAGCCGCATTGGCAACTTCACTGCTGTTTCGCAAATTGAGCATCACGCCTTGTACGTCTGACTTATGTGCAATATCCGGCGAACGTAATTTTACTGCGACGGGATAACCGATCGTTTCAGCGATGTGTACCGCTTCACTTGGGTCAGAAGCGATCCAAGTTGGTAACACATCGAGGTTGAAGCTCTTGAAAAACTGACTGTTTTGGTGAGTATCAAGGCTAACTGTATCTTTATTCAGTAGTTTTCTTTCTATCCAACCTTTCGCATCTGCTAGATCTTCAATGTGTACTTTTTCTGCAGTGGTCGGCGTTTCCATTAACTGACGTTGGTTACGTCTGTACTCGACTAAGTGCATGAATGCGACCACAGAGCTTTCAGGGGTCCGATAAGTTGGGAAACCCGCTTCGGTAAACAGCTTTCGTGCGGGCCTTGCTGTTAGCTCACCAGACCAATTCGTCAGGATGTTAAAGCGCTTGTGGCGAGGGTGCTTCTTAATCGCTTCAATAATTCGTTCTGCCGTTTTAGCGGAATGTGCGACCGCTGAAGGGCTGTGCATGATAAGAATCGCGTCTGCTTCATCGCCATCGAGTAAGATGTTTATAGTGTCGATATAACGTTGATCACCAGCGTCGCCGACAATATCGATAGGATTGCTATGAGACCAACTCGATGGCAAAACCTTGTTCAACTTATCAAGTGTCTCTTCTGAAAACTCTGCGAGCTTACCACCGCGGTCAAATAGGGTGTCCACAGCCATAATCGCAGGGCCGCCACCATTAGTAACAATAGCCAAGCGCTCGCCTCGCAATGGTACTGAATGAGTCAGTGTTTCTACCGCAGCAAACAGTTCATGTAAGTTCTTAACTCGTAGCATGCCGCTGCGTCGGATTGCGGAATCATAAATAATATCTAATGTGTCGGCACCGCCAGTGTGAGCCATTGCTGCGGCTCTGCCTTTCGCCGTTCGACCGCCTTTCAACACCAAAATTCGTCGGTTACGCGAAGCCGCACGCGCTGCAGAAATAAAGCGCCTCGCATCAGTAATGCTGTCTACATAAAGCAATATCGCTTCGGTGTGAGAGTCGGTACTGAGATAATCCAATAACTCCGAGAATTCGATATCGCTACCATTGCCTATAGAGATAAACGCCGAAAAACCGATCTCTTTGTCATTAGCCCAATCGAGAATAGTGGTACACACAGCTGCCGACTGAGAAACAAAGGCGATCTTACCGGGTAGTGCTGTCACTGGAGAGAATGAGGCGTTCAAATTTAACCAAGGAACAATCACCCCCAAACTATTGGAACCCAACACTCGAATGTTGTGCTTTTTGGCAATCGCTAGGCATCGTTCATCATACGTCTCACCATTATCGCTTTCTTGCTGCATGTCTGAAGAAAGCACAATGACAGAGGCTATACCTTTCTCAGCCAGTTCTTCAAAAATAGCGACATTACGGGTCGCATTGGTACACAAGATTGCGAGGTCAGGAACAATCGGTAACGACAAAATGTTCTTGTAAGAAAGCACACCGGCCACTGAATCATATTTCGGCGTAACCGGCATCACCGCACCTTTAAAATCCCCATGCAACAAATTGTTCATAACAATATATCCTGCGCGTGTTTCTCGTTGAGAAGCACCAACAACAGCGATTGAACGGGGTTTAAGTAGGGGATCAAGATGATTCATAGACATATCCTAGCAATGCACGTAAGTTCATCGTAACTTACTTTGCACTCACAGGTTGATGGCAAATTCACCGAATTCAGATGAATAAGCAAACACTGCATAAAGTTTGTGAAATAGGTCACCCACTAATGGTGTATAATCCCAAAGTTAACTTGATTCTAAACCGACGTATCGGCATGATTTATAGTAATTATTATTAAGGATATAGAGCTTTCCATGAAAAAATTTGCAATTGTGACTTTGCCACTGCTCTTGGCTGCGTGTGTATCTGACGACTACGTTACCAATGTCACTTCAGATAGTTATCAAGAAGAGTACAAGACGGCCAAAGTTGAAGCTCCAGTTGTATCTCAATCTGAGCAAACAGGCGTTGTTGAAGAAAACGTTGTCAACGTGATCAGAACTGAACCTGTTGAACAGAAAGTCACTCAAACGACTAAAGCTAAGCCAGTTGCAGTAGTGACAGGACCAACGAAGAAACAACAAGACATGAACCAGCGTTTTGGTTACACAGTTCAAGTTGTTGCTGTTGGCAGCCAAAGTAAAGTCGATTCTTTCGTGAAAATGCTACCTACGACTTCTCAGCCAGTTTGGGAAAACTACAAAATGGTTAACGGCACTAAGTGGTTCACGGTACTTTATGGTGACTACGCAACACGCTTAGAAGCTAAAAAGGCAATCTCAACACTGCCGAACACTTTCCAAAACTTGAAGCCGTTCGTTAAAAGCATTGATGACATCAAGAACTCTGAATACCCAACGCTTAACAAGTTGAACTAAGTTTTGATTCATAAAGAAGGGGCAAATGCTCCTTCTTTTGTTTTAAGACTCGCTGTTTTGTTTAATAGTTAATCGCTCGATCTTTCGAACGCAATTTTAACAATCAAAACACTGTACCTATCTCGACTTTTGTTTATCATTGAAGTCAGTACTCCTAGTTTCAAGGACCGAATTTACCCATGAACACCACAAACATCCTTCTACTTTGCGGCGGTGGATCTTCAGAGCATGAAGTATCTTTAGTTTCAGCCAATTACCTTTTTGAACAACTTAATAGCGTTGCAGATTTTAACGTTGTAAGAGTTGAAATTAAGAACGAAGGCTGGTGTCTTGATTCAGGTGAATTGGTTTATCTTGATATTAACGACCAAACCTTACGCGGTGACAATTTAGCATCTAAAGTCGATTTCATTGTGCCTTGCATACACGGTTTCCCAGGTGAAACAGGTGACATTCAATCACTGTTTGAAATGGCTAAAATTCCATACCTAGGTTGTGGTCCAGAAGCAAGCAACAACAGCTTTAACAAAATCACGTCAAAGCTTTGGTACGACGCACTTGGTATTCCAAACACGCCGTACCTGTTCTTATCAGACAACAATGATCAAGCTCACTCACAAGCAACTCAAGCATTTGAAAAGTGGGGTAAAGTGTTTGTGAAAGCGGCTCGTCAAGGTTCTTCTGTAGGTTGTTACCAAGTTAACCAAGTAGAAGATTTAAGCGAGGCTATCAACAAGGCGTTCACTTTCTCGGACCAAGTATTGGTTGAGAAATCAGTGGTGCCTAGAGAGCTAGAAATTGCTGCTTATGAAATCGATGGCGAGCTACACATCAGCAAGCCGGGTGAGGTGATTGCACCGAATGGCGCATTTTACTCTTACGAAGAGAAGTACAGTGCAGACAGCCACTCGATCACTGAAGTTGAAGCAAGTAATTTAACTGACGAACAGCGTGAATTGATTGCAGACAGCGCACGAAAAGTCTTCACCCAGATGAAGCTTCGTCATTTGTCTCGTATCGACTTCTTTTTAACGCAAGACAACGAGATCTACCTGAACGAAGTGAACACCTTCCCAGGTATGACGCCAATCTCCATGTTCCCTAAAATGGTTGAGCATGACGGCCACAAATTCAGCCAGTTCTTAGAAAACTGCGTGAGAACAAGCCTTTCTTAGGTTTCTAACTCGTTTTCGTTCACTTAGAGCTGAACCCAAAAGTGCCTTAAGCTTTCGCCAAGGCACTTTTTGTTTTTAAAGCTAGCCGTTTTTTACGAATCTATCATTTAGCCACAACTTATATCCAAGTAACAATATCCAAGTAATTACGAACCGTTTATTGCCAAGGTATTAGCGCCTTAAACTTCATCTTCTCACTCTCAGCCGTTCCCGTGAAACCCACATATTGGGCTGGCATGGCAGGGCTAAGCCAGCGACCAAAGTCCTGAATCTCTCTAACCTTAAGACCTTGTTTCGACAACTCTTGTGCAGCACCAACACGAATCGAATTTCCAGAGAAATGGTGATTTTCTGGCAGTTGAAGTAAGTCGCTAGCTCTTCTCAATATCCTATAGATGGACGAATCATCTAAAGGCTGCAAACCAATATTCTCATGCTTGTCTATCGCACGAAATACTGGCAAGTCATCTTGTATACCAGTAAACGAAAGCCAACGTTGAAGTGCAACACTGGCTATTTGTGACAACTGATAAGCCGAATCTTTGACTGTTACTTGGTAATGATCTTCAACGTACTCAACATCACTCATCGATAACAACTTAAGCTCTGAGCGCTTTAAAGCACACTCGAACATCACGTTATAAATAGCAATGTCTCTGATCTCTTTCAGGTTTGCTTTCTCATGGGAGAGTAACGTGTTCAAATCAGTGAGATGCACAGATGTCATAGCATTGGTTTGTTTAGCGTCACCGGCCATTTGAGATTGTAAGTGGAGTAGGGTAAAGCGAACTTGCCTGTGCTTGATCGGGTTAGCAAAGCTCAACACAGTATGTAACATGCTAAGCGTTGCAGTGTAACGTTTTAGCGATGCGTATTTTCTATCGTTAGACTCCGTTTCAAGAAAACGACGAACAGCGGTTATAGATGCGGGAAGTGTGTTAATACGATGTTTGGTACAGAACGCATGATAGCGATTCCAATCACTGTAAATGCCCAACAGTGAATTGCGAGAGTATTGAAATCCTGTCAACTCATCTATAATTTCTATTGTCGCGTTGCTGTTTAATTTTTCAACAAATGAATTAATTATCACAGAGTCAGTTAAAATAGGGACTTTTTTTCTCAAATTACCATACCTCGACAGGTGTTTTTACCATATTATGCTTGATATCATTATTAGTATACTTATGATTAATGCAGTGAAAACAGAAAGATGATTAATAGATATGGCTAATTCAATTTACCGAAGCGTCCATCTTCAATCGATAGATGCTAACAACACAGTTTGGCGTGCTAAGTTAAAAAACAACGTTATTCAGGGCAACCTAGCTGCCGTGAAAAAGAGTATTGATTGGTGGATTGATACCGCATCTATTATTGATCCAAAAGAATTCATGTCATTAAATAAGTCGAGAGGAACTGGTGGCTCGACTGAAAACTTCAACGGCTACCAAATCAAGAATGACACCGGTGAGCCTAATGCGTGGTATTGCATGTTTAACGGTCGCTTAATCAAAGGCGGCAAGGTTGCAATCCAACGCCATATAGAAGCTTACTTACTCGCAAAACAAAAAGCAGAGCAACAAAAGAAGTAAATTATGAGCCTAGTATATTCAACAGAAACAGGTCGCATTAAGCCTGAAGAAGAGAAAGTCCAACGTCCTAAAGGCGATGGTATCGTTCGAATCCAAAAAGAAACCAAAGGCCGTAAAGGCAAAGGCGTTTCTGTCGTAACTGGCTTAGACCTAGATGACGCACCATTAAAACTAATGGCAGCAGAACTCAAGAAAATTTGCGGCTGCGGTGGCTCAGTAAAAGATGGCAACATCGAAATTCAAGGTGACGCGCGCGACAAGATCAAAGCGCACCTTGAAAAGAAAGGCTACAAAGTTAAATTTGCTGGCGGTTAATCTCTACCTAATACCAGGGTTAAAATCGAAGATTATTATCACTGGTTATTAGGTATTTTATGGTAAATAGCCAGTTTGGTTAAATACACAGTATAAATTAGAGAATATCGGCACAATACAAAGGCAGGGCATCACACAAAGATACCTGCCTTATAAACATCAAAACCCAAGTTATTTAACATAACGTACATAATACGCAGTTGGCTAGTGCTTCTTGAGTGGGCATCATCCATAACGCTAATCCACCACAAGCCATTGAAACGCCTGACATATTAAGCCCGTTAAACTTTTTTGCGATGTTCTGCCAAGCCTGTTGAGCCTTGTGATTTTTGCTGCGGTCAGCGGCCAAATACACTAAGACTTCTTCTTCTGACAAACCAATTCTTTCAGCGATAAAAAGTGCTTCTGTTTCAGTTAGATAGCGAGCTCCGCTTCTAATAGCACTTATCTTCTGACGACTTAACGCTAAGTCGTGCGCAATCTGCTTATCTTGTACGTAGTTTTGAGCCTCTTTATAGGCATCTAACAGTTTATTTTGGTACATGGTTGTCCCTCCAATTCCTTCAATTGTATACCGTCAGTCCACAAAAAGCGGTCTTTACAGTCCTGATTTCTGTGTCTTATAGTACACACAAATCAGGACTCACTTGATTTGGCTGTCTAGGTTTGGGCTGTTTGCCCTTGACGCTT
>NZ_VTXG01000072.1:0-1025 GCF_013114515.1 Vibrio sp. AIC-3
GTATGGCAACTAACCAAGGTTTTTGGTTGTCATTAAGAAGGGTTAATTCTCAATGACTGTTTGCCGGACTCAATTGTGATTCAAACAAGTTTGAATCACTCTTTATTTCCACTTTTAAAAAGTGAAGACAAAAAGCCAAGACACTTGAATGTGTTTGTTGTGTTTATACCGTTCTTATTAAATAAGAGCAGATAAACATTGAGAACTTTTAAATTTGATTGAATTACTCGTAAGTAAATCAATCAGTCAGCTTTCCAAATTGTTAAAGAGCAAGAGTTTTTAAAGCATTAAACTTTCAAAACCATTTTTAAATACACTCAGTTTTCTATTACTAAGAAAAGTGTGCTTAAAGATGGTGGGCGATACCGGGCTCGAACCAGTGACCCCCTGCTTGTAAGGCAGGTGCTCTCCCAACTGAGCTAATCGCCCATGATAGTTTTGATTCCTTCATGGAGAAAGAATGGTGGAGCTATGCGGGATCGAACCGCAGACCTCCTGCGTGCAAGGCAAGCGCTCTCCCAGCTGAGCTATAGCCCCATATTTTTATTTCCTTGGGAGGAAATGGTGGGCGATACCGGGCTCGAACCAGTGACCCCCTGCTTGTAAGGCAGGTGCTCTCCCAACTGAGCTAATCGCCCCAAATTTTATTTCCTTGGGAGGAAATGGTGGGTCGTGCAGGATTCGAACCTGCGACCAATTGATTAAAAGTCAACTGCTCTACCAACTGAGCTAACGACCCTTTTTACTTCTTGAAGGAAGTGGTATCCCGTAGGGGAGTCGAACCCCTGTTACCGCCGTGAAAGGGCGGTGTCCTAGGCCTCTAGACGAACGGGACACTGCTAATTTATCTCCACTTTAAAAAGTAGAAACAAACTTCGAAGAACCTTGGGAGTTCTTCATCTCTTATTCTTTTTAAACCTAATCAATCTGTGTGGGTACTCATCGTAAATATCTTCGTATAAGGAGGTGATCCAGCCCCAGGTTCCCCTAGGGCTACCTTGTTACGACTTCACCCCAGTCATGAA
>NZ_VTXG01000073.1:0-1001 GCF_013114515.1 Vibrio sp. AIC-3
CAGCGAAGATGTCGATTCTGAAGGTAATGAGGTTCTTAATATCTTATAGCGGATTCCGGTATTCCGGAGTTAGTTCGGGTGTAACAGGAACCCGAACCTGAGAGCGCCAGTTTTGCGCGCTACGCTTGCCTCCCAAAACCTGCCTCTCTCTCATCATGATCATGACTGGGGGGTTGGATAGTTCCCTTATATACCAAGAAGCGCCCTATTTTTGATTCCTCAAAATGCTCAGAACGTTTCAAAATGAAACAAGAGTACACTATTAAAGATAGTGTACCTTGACGCTAGCGAACCACCGACTGACGCGCTGCGCTTGTCTACTCATTTCCTCTCTACAAGCAAGCTTATAGCAGAGCAAATCGAGATGATTGATATAAGCTTTTCTAAGTATGAAGTGGCATTAAAGCAGATTATTCGAACTTGGTTCGTAGTCATATTTCAGAAGACAGGTATACTAGTTAAGTCTTTGGTCTCAGACCAAAAAATCAACCAACGCGTCACGTTTGCCTGTAACTTAAAAGCATGCCATGATACAAACACTACTTTATAAGTAGATACGAAAAAAACCACATTTAAGTGGCCTTTTTTTAACGAATCCCCATTTACTAGAATCGATTGCAGCCGGCACTGGTAAATGGTCATTTATATAGGAGATAAAGATGAGATATATAGATATCATCATCAAGTTCGTTGAACTGCTTCAGGCAGTTGTCGAACTTATAGTTTCAATACCATAAAACTAAATCAACCACCTAACATTGCAGTGCTAGGTGGTTCTCTAATAATACAAGCCTCTATTACATTGTAAAGGATTCTTTAATATTACCTCCCAAACGTATTATGCAAATTATGTTACGGGTTAACTTCTAACAACGATTTTCCTAACGAGCATCAAAAAGGCCAGCAAAGCTGACCTCCTCATTGAGCATGTTACTCACCCACGTTCTTATTCACTTAAGCAAAGCAAACCACTCAACATAATTTAGACCCATAATACGCAC
>NZ_VTXG01000074.1:0-1463 GCF_013114515.1 Vibrio sp. AIC-3
CATAGAGCCGCTATTGGTGGCGTAGCAACAACGCGTGGCACTGCAATTGACCAGCTTGGTGAAGGGCAAAGCCTAACCGATACGATTACAGTCCATTCAAAAGATGGTACAACACACGATATTGTCATCACCATTCACGGCAGTAACGACAGACCTTACTGTTCATCTGAAGTTGTGCTTGCAAATGGCAGTGAAGATACACGCCAAACCTTAACCACTGCGCAACTATTAGCGAATACCGTCGATGTGGATGCCAATGACGCCGGTAAGCTAACCATTGAAAACCTCCATGTCGACCATGGCTCTATTCTAAACAATGCCGATGGTACGTTTACGTTTACCCCAGAGAAAGACTATAACGGCGATGTACACTTCAGCTATGACGTTAAAGATGCACACGGTGGTGTAACCCACACTGGCGCAACCACCAACTTAGCTGCGGTTAACGACAACCCTGATGTGACGCCTTTAACAGACAGTGTCAGTGAGGGGGCCGATAATCATCACACCCTCAATCTGCTAGTAGGTGCCACAGATAAAGACGGCGACGCTTTAACTATCAGTCACCTTGAATATGCCATCGATGGTGGTGGAAGTACGCAACAAACCGCCACGCTTACGATTGCCGGGACAGATGATAAAGCCACACTGGTTTCTAATGTCATTCAGCTCACTGAAACACAAGCGCTGGATAGTGAATTTAAATCCTATAGAGGCCAGCTTCAGCTGATTGACCCTGATAGTGGTGATAACACTCAGTTTGTTTTTAGCGGTAAATATTTAGGTCAAGGGTTTGCACCTGGTTACCTTGATGTTTGGCCTAATGGCACTTATCAATTCAGATTAAATACAGGTACCAATCATCATCCGGACGATCTAATCAGTAGCCTACATGCTGGCGAGTCGATGGAGCTCCCCTACGAAGTCGAAACCACTGATGGTCAGAAGCTCACCATTATGGTGAAAGTGACCGGTGAAGATAACCAAGCAAAAATTGCAGTGACGCCCTACTCCAGCCTAAATAATCATGTTTACGAAGATCATACTTCCTTTGGCAATACCACCAATCAGCTCAGCAGTGGTGGCACGTTACAGGTCATTGACCCGGATCACGACCAAGCCGGTTTTATCGCACAAACCATCACCACTACCGAAGGTGGTCAGTTCAATATCAACGCACAAGGCCATTGGTCATACAACATTGACAATGATAAAGTCCAACATTTAGGCGCAGGGGAAAGCTTCCAGCAAACCTTTACCGTTGAATCTATTGATGGCAGTGCTAAAAAAGATATCACAGTGACCGTTCATGGCACCAATGATGCGCCCGTCGCATCAGCTGAAGTACGTTTAGCGAATGGCTTAGAAGATAATAAAATTGTCCTTACCCCAGCACAGCTACTGGCTAATACTAGCGATGTTGATGACAACGATATTGGCAAATTATCCATTGAAAACCTACA
>NZ_VTXG01000075.1:0-938 GCF_013114515.1 Vibrio sp. AIC-3
CAAACATCAATGGAGCGTCTAGCTTCTGGCTCAAAAATCAACAGCGCAAAAGATGACGCTGCGGGTCTACAAATCTCGAACCGTTTGAACGTTCAAAGTCGTGGCCTTGATGTTGCTGTACGTAACGCGAACGACGGTATCTCAATTGCACAAACTGCTGAAGGTGCAATGAACGAGACGACTAACATCCTGCAACGTATGCGTGATTTGTCTCTACAATCTTCAAACGGCTCAAACTCAAAATCTGAGCGTGTAGCGATTCAAGAAGAAGTAACAGCACTGAACGACGAACTGAACCGTATCGCGGAAACGACGTCTTTTGGTGGTAACAAGCTGCTTAACGGTACTCACGGTACTAAATCATTCCAAATCGGTGCGGATAACGGTGAAGCTGTAATGCTTCAACTGAAAGACATGCGCTCTGATAACGCTCAGATGGGTGGTAAGAGCTACCAAACTGAGAACGCGAAAGACAAAGACTGGAACGTTCAAGCGGGCTCTAACGACCTAAAACTGTCGTTCACTGACAACTTCGGCCAAGCACAAGAAATCGACATCAGCGCAAAAGCGGGTGATGACATCGAAGAGCTAGCGACTTACATCAACGGTCAACAAGATTCTGTTAAAGCGTCTGTTACTGAAGACGGCAAGCTACAAATGTTCACAGGCAACAACAAAGTGAGCGGCGATGTGTCTTTCTCTGGCGGTCTTGCGGGCGAGCTAGGTATTCAAGCAGCTAAAGACGTAACGGTTGATACTATCGACGTAACATCTGTTGGCGGCGCACAAGAGTCTGTAGCAGTAATCGATGCGGCCCTTAAGTATGTAGACAGTCACCGTGCTGAGCTAGGTGCTTTCCAAAACCGTTTCGACCACGCTATCAGCAACTTAGACAACATTAACGAGAACGTTAACGCATCTAAGAGCCGTATTAAAGA
>NZ_VTXG01000076.1:0-917 GCF_013114515.1 Vibrio sp. AIC-3
ACGTCTGGGACTCTGACTATTACAGATACCGATAAAGGCGAAGATCACTTCTCGAATACAGACATTGTTGGTTCATTAGGTACCCTACATCTTAAAGATAACGGCGATTGGAGTTACGATTTAGACAATCAAAATCCGACCGTGCAAGCATTAGCGCAAGGCAAAACGGCGACGGACACTATCACCGTTCACTCTGCCGATGGCACGCAACATCAAGTTACCATTACTGTAAATGGTACTAATGATACTGCTGTTATTGCAGGCACCAATACCGGTGCGGTAACGGAAGAGTCACAACTGCAAACCTCGGGCACACTCACCATCACCGATACAGACAAAGGTGAAGCCCACTTCTCGAATACCGATATCGCAGGTCAATTAGGCACCCTGCATCTTAAAGATAACGGCGATTGGACTTACGATTTAGATAACAAAAACCCAACGGTACAAGCATTAGGTCAAGGTAAAACCACCACCGATAGCATTACCGTGCATTCCGCGGATGGCACAACACATCAAATAATGGTGACCATAAATGGTAGCAACAATGTGGCCACTATTGCTGGCGTTGATACTGGTTCAATAACCGAGAATACCGCTGGCGTTAACATGTCTCCCGATTATGCCCAACCTGGCATAGCCACACTTGGCAATACAACACTCTATGCGGATGGCAAGCTGACCATCACAGACCCCGATGTAGGCGAGTCAGGATTTGAACGCCAAGGCAGCAATGGGTACGACTATCACGGTACCTATGGAGATCTGATTTTACAAAATGATGGTACATGGCATTATCACGCCGATGCCGGACATAGAGCCGCTATTGGTGGCGTAGCAACAACGCGTGGCACTGCAATTGACCAGCTTGGTGAAGGGCAAAGCCTAACCGATACGATTACAGTCCATTCAAAAGA
>NZ_VTXG01000077.1:0-865 GCF_013114515.1 Vibrio sp. AIC-3
AGCAATGGAGCATGCACGTAAAACCTTGTCAGTAACAACGTTCAGAATCTCTGTATGAGCCCAGAAAGCCCCTCAAAAGCAAACTAGCCCAAGTGCGTATTATGGGTCTGAATTATGTTGAGAGGTTTGCTGAAAGCCTGAATGAAATCAAACGTGGGCGAGGGATATGCTCAATTAGAAAGTCAGCTTGTCTGGCTTTTTTAATGCTCATCGTGAGAATCGTTTTACGATTGAAGCCCGTAACATAATTCGCATAATACGCATGTAATTTATATTCATCTAAACACTTGTTTTTTCGTACAGTAATCCCCATAAGTAGTAATGACATATCACAACGCATTAGGAGATATCATGTCAGATGAAAAACTAACATTTAAGCCAACCTTATCGGAATATCACGTCTATGATGATTCCCCAGAAGTACAAAGAATGCTTGCGGTAAGTGCTGCTCTTGAGGTGATAAAGGCTGATGTATCTGCTAGTGGGGAACGTAAGTCTAATAACATTAGAGATAATATGGAAAACCTCGCGAGTTATGCTGATGCCATACAAGAAGCTTTAAAGCTAAACTAGTAACCTCTGCTATAAGCTTGCTTGTAGAGAGGATATTAGTCGACAAGCGTAGCGCGTCAGAAAAAGCCTAACTTCATAGCTAGGCTTTTTATTGCTTGGTATATAAGCCAACTATCCAACCCCCCAGTCATGATCATGATGAGAGAGAGGCAGGTTTTGGGAGGCAAGCGTAGCGCGCAAAACTGGCTCTCTCAGGTTCGGGTTCCTGTTACACCCGAACTAACTCCGGAATACCGGAATCCGCTATAAGATATTAAGAACCTCATTACCTTCAGAATCGACATCTTCGCTG
>NZ_VTXG01000078.1:0-714 GCF_013114515.1 Vibrio sp. AIC-3
AGTCGTAAATCTTTCTTCAACTCTTTGATTTCAAGTTTGTCAGCTTTAGCCTGCTTCTTTGCTTCAGCTTCCTGCTCTTTACTCGACTTAAACCCTTGCATACAATCGCTGCGCCAGCTTTGGATTTGCTCTGGAAAAAGACCTTTTTCACGACAATATTGGCTGAGTTCACTTTCTGTCATTGAGTAGGTTTCAGCGACGATGGCGAGTTTAGTTTGAGCAGACCACTGCTCTGATGAAGTGTTGCTATTTGGCACTGCGGCTCCTGAACGTCTGAGTTGCTTGCGCCAATGATACAGGGTCGCAGTGCTAATTCCTTCCTCTTCCGACACTTCTTTAACTGACATTGAATAGGGAGGCAACAGCTTCTTCAATATAGCTTCTTTTCTTTCTACTGAGATACGAGACACAATTACTCTTTATCGCCCAAACTGGTTAAATTTTAACAGTGACAACTACCCTGCCAGATAGGGATCACATGAGATAGTTTCAGGTTAATTTACAAAGAACTAGGTGAAAATTGCTGTTTAACTAGCATGCTATGACCATTTATCACTCTATCATTGATAATGTTGTAATGTTGATATAGGATCTAAAAACAAATATAACGAAAGTGTCGGGGCTCTAAATGAGAGTTGAAAAGAAAAAAGTAACTAAATCTATGATTTTTCGTTCTGTTGCAAGTTCGACGGCAATTGAGACAGGAAAGTCTGT
>NZ_VTXG01000079.1:0-714 GCF_013114515.1 Vibrio sp. AIC-3
TCCCAAAGGCATTTTCGACCAAGTGACGATACTTGTATAAACACCAATCCATACTGTCTTTGTCTATATCTTGTCCGTAATTGCGTTTAGCAATTACCGTTTCTCCGCCACGTTCCTTAACAAAAGTACGGAAAGGTGCGCTGTCATATCCTTTATCACAAACGATGGTATTAACTTCATCGAGTTGCTCAACTAAGCTTTCGGCATGCACTATATCGTGGCGTTGTCCCTCTGATAAATCAAAGCAAATCGGCAGGCCACCACTATCTACGGCTAAGTGAATTTTGGTTGAGTTGCCCCCGCGACTTTTTCCTATTTGCTCTGAACTTTCAGTAGCTGCACCTGTACTATGCTGATGTGCTCTAACTATAGAGCCATCAAGAAATACCCATTCAAAATCAGCCATGTTAGATAAGCTTTTGAAAAGACTATCTAAAATCCCTTTCTTTGACCAAAGATTAAATCGTCTGTAAACGGTACTCCACTCTCCGAACTCAGAGGGTAGATCTCGCCAAGGAATACCTGTTCTCATTCGATAAAGTATTCCTTCAAATGTCATTCGATGTTCAGTTTTATCGTAAATACGACCTGTACTTTTCATAACTTGGAGTAGCAGTTCCCAGCGAATATCAGTTAGCATTGTTCTTGGCATGGTATTGGTTATGGTTTTACTTTTGGCGAAGCAAATTATAACTCTTTACCATGCTGTTCAAA
>NZ_VTXG01000080.1:0-696 GCF_013114515.1 Vibrio sp. AIC-3
TTCAAACAAGTTTGAATCGAATACAAGACACTTGAATGTGTTTGTTGTGTTTATCTAATGAAAGATAAACATTGAGAACTTTTAAATTTGATTGAATTACTCGTGAGTAATCAATCAGTCAGCTTTCCAAATTGTTAAAGAGCAATGAGACTTCTTGTGAAGTTCATTTTCTAAAGACTCTCACAGTCGAAAAATCCAACCAGCGACATAAGAAGTGGTTTGGAGATTTAACTTCCAAGAATATTTAGAGAATGGTGGGCGATACCGGGCTCGAACCAGTGACCCCCTGCTTGTAAGGCAGGTGCTCTCCCAACTGAGCTAATCGCCCACTAAAAGTTTTAATTCCTTCGTGGAGAAAGAATGGTGGGTCGTGCAGGATTCGAACCTGCGACCAATTGATTAAAAGTCAACTGCTCTACCAACTGAGCTAACGACCCAATGGTATCCCGTAGGGGAGTCGAACCCCTGTTACCGCCGTGAAAGGGCGGTGTCCTAGGCCTCTAGACGAACGGGACACTGGATTGAAGAACTTGGGAGTTCTTCGTCTCTTTTACTTTCTAAACCTAATCAATCTGTGTGGACACTTATCGTGAATATCTTCGTATAAGGAGGTGATCCAGCCCCAGGTTCCCCTAGGGCTACCTTGTTACGACTTCACCCCAGTCATGAACCACAAAGTGGTGAGCGTCCTCCCCG